>JABJHA010000004.1:0-300000 GCA_018662005.1 Rhodospirillaceae bacterium
AGGAAACCCCGGCCACCGGTCAGTAACACCGTCTTGCCCGAAAAGTCCTTAGCCTGAATGGCCAGCCGCTGACAGATCTCGTCGATATCGGATTTAAGCAGAAATTCGGTCATGGAAATGTCTTCTTCGTGGTTAATGGGTTTCAAGACTGGGCAGGGGTACAATAAAGCGGCCACCGGAGGCTTTAAAACTGTCAAGTTTCGCCATGATCGGGGTGGCAAAATTCCACGCCAGAATGACAATGTCATCTGGTTTATGCTCTTCAATGGCGCTTGAGGGCACGACCGGGATATGCATACCGGGGCTATAAAGCCCTTGTTTTAAAGGACTGTCATCGACGATAAAATCAATCAGGTCTGCTCCGATATCGAAATGATACATCAATGTGGTCGCCTTGGCGGGCGCACCGAAGGCCGCGATGGTTCGCCCGGCGTCCTTGCTGGCGCGTAACAGGGTGGATAATTCCGCCTTCAAAACATCAATTCGCAGGCCAAAATCCCGGTATGTTTCAGCCTTGTCCAGTCCCATCTTTTTTTCAAGGTCGATCAGCTGGGCAACGGAAGGGGCAACGGATTTGCCACCACCGGTTTGTTGGGCGACGGCACGCAAAGAGCCGCCGTGTGTGGAGACACGCTCAGCACCAATCAGTTCCATACCGTGCGCCGCCATGAAAGAAACAAGCGGTGCAACGGTGTGATAAGCGAGATGTTCGTGGTAGATGGTGTCAAACAGGGTGTGTTCGAAAACATCAAGCAGATAAGAAACCTCGAATACGAAAACCCCGTCATCGGCAAGTAACGCAGCAATCCCGTTCAGAACCCCGCCCAGATCATCAATATGGGCGAACACGTTGTTGGCGGTTATGACGCTGGCCCCGCCGTGTGCTGTCCGGACATCCCTGGCCATGGCCGGGGAGAAGAAACCGGCAATCGTCTCGATCCCCTCAGCGCTCGCCCGGGCGGCAATGTCTTTGGCCGGATCAACGCCAAGAACCTGATAACCGGCCTTTTTAAACGCTTTCAGTAAGGTTCCGTCGTTTGATCCAATATCAAAAATCAGTGCACCGGGTTGCGGGGCATACGTGTCGATAACGAAGGCGGCGTAGTCTTCAAAATGATTCACGAAAACAGGAGAGGTTCCCGACACATAGACATAGTTTTCAAACAGCACCGCCGGATTGACAACATCCAGAAGCTGAACATGGTGGCAATCTTCGCAGAAAAAAACATCAAGGGGAAAGGTCGGCTGGATTTTGTCAAGCTGATCTTCGGCAACGAAAGCATTGGCGGGCGGTGTTGGCGCCAGCGACAACACTTCACTTAAGTGGCTGCTACCGCACAGGCGGCAGGTTGTTCTACGATGACAAGCGGTACCCATCTTCTAATTGTCGTCTTCGGGCCGCCAAGAGATGCTGTCCGCATCATCAAGCATATCAACCCGCACCACATCGGCTTCATAGGTCGCCTGATCGCGTGGGTTGCGCGACAGAGTTAAAAACACAGTATTTTCAGGGAACTTCATGCCGTGATCAATCATCGGCGGGGTGAAGACCATCTGGCCTTGTTTAACCAAAAGCATTTCAGGCTCATCAGTGCTGCCGGTGGTACGGTGGTAATATTCGATGGTTCCTGAAATGACATAACAGTAATGCCAGTCGGTTTTGTGATAATGATTGGCCCTGAGTGCACCCTTTTTTGATTCAATCATCACCGCCGATTTCATCATCCGGTCAACCAGCGGCTGAATGGCCCCGCGATCATCAACAAACGGTTTTTCAAGCGGCACGATGGCCTCATCGGGCCAGCTTAAGCGTTCTTCTTCGGTGACGGGATCGATATCGGGTTCGGACATGAATCACAGTCTCCCTTTAGCGGGATTCAACCGGGCTAAAAAACAGGGTAGTTAAACACCCGTTTTGTATAATCTGACTGGCCTGCAACAGCAAGGAGTAATAGGTCTCGTAGAGATCCTGGCATGAGTCCTGTTGCTGAAAAATACATGAAGACTTTTCGAACGATTATCGATTTCGTCAATCTTTGTTTGGTCGGCGAACAAGAGCATCTTTTCAGTTGCGATCCATCATAAGACTGTTTCACGGTCTGAATGATTCAGCTTTATTTTCAAGAAACCACCGATAGGCCTGGCTCAGGCCATCATCGAGGCTGGTTTTCGCCTGCCAGCCAAGATTGGACAGCTTGCTTGTATCAAGAAGCTTTCGCGGGGCGCCATCCGGCTTGGAAGTATCGAACGTCAAATCGCCCTTAAACCCCACGACCTTACAGATTGTTCGCGCCAACTCGCGGATACTGACTTCAATTCCGGAGCCTACGTTAATTGGGTCGATACAGGAATAGTTCTGCATCAAAAAAACGAGGGAATCGGCCAGATCATCGACGTAAAGAAACTCTCTCAAGGGTGTCCCGGAGCCCCAAACCAGCATGGATTCATCCCCACTTTCCTTCGTCTGGTGGGCTTTCAGAATCAGCGCGGGAATGACATGGCTGAACTCAACGTTAAAATTATCGTCGGGGCCGTAAAGATTGGTCGGCAACACGGATATGAAATCACAGCCATATTGTTTTCTGTAGGCTTGACATAGTTTGATCCCTGCGATTTTTGCGATTGCATACCATTGGTTGGTGGCCTCCAGGGGGCCACTGAGCAAAGCCTCTTCGACCACAGGTTGGGTGGCGTTCTTGGGGTACAGGCATGACGCCCCGAGCAACATCAACTTTGCAACACCGTTTTTCCACGCACCGTGAACGACGGAAGTTTCTATGGTCAGGTTATCGTAAATAAATTCTGCTGGAAGGGTGTCGTTGGCTAAAATTCCACCTACCTTTGCGGCGGCTAAAAACACCACCTCTGGCCGGTGTCGCGCCATCCAGGCATCGACGTCCTCCCGATGACGCAGATCAACCTCGTCGCGCCCGACGGTAAGCAGTTCGCAGTCCTCTCGCTGCAGCCGCCGGACGATAGCCGAACCAACCATGCCTTTATGACCGGCCACCATGACCCGTTTGCCGGTCAGGGAGAATGCGGATTTTTGTTTTGCATTCATTTTAGAAATAATGAACCTTCCATGTTTTTAAAGTTGAAAAATAGCTGTTCACGCATTTGGAAGCGTCAAGACATCCTGTTTAATACCAGAGACAGATCATTGCAGCTTGCCGATTTTTTTAACGGCCAAGTCAAATTGCGCCAAGGAGGAAATGCCCATCAGCATGGTGTCGATCTGCCCTCGTTCGAGAACCCATTGGTAGGCGTACTCATCCAATGTCAAACCCTTATCCCCTGAGACTCTGACAAGTGCCTCGATTTTGACGGCCGTTTCATCCTTCAGCAGGTTGTCATAGTAATCCCTGTGCCGCGTTGCTTCTATGAGGCGTCCGCCCGGTCGGGACCCGTCGGAACGAGCGCGGTATTTTCCGGTTAAAAGACCTTCACACAAGGGGCTGAAGGAAATGGTATTCAAAGATCGTTGCCCATGCAATCGCCACAGGGGATCATCCCTAAATAATAGATTGTGCCTTACATGGATGCCATCGATTGCGTCGAGCAATCGAGGTGAAGCCAAGACGGCCAAGATGGAGCGGGATGAAAAATTGCTGATGTGAAATTCTCGAATCAACTCTTCGGATTTTAATTTATCGATAATCCCGGCAAGGGCCGCGAAATCCGGAAGATTAAGATCGTTATGGAGAGTGAAGTAGTCGATCCGATCGACCCTCAACCGCTCAAGACTACCTTCCAATCCCGATCTGATCGCCGCTTCCAACTGCCCCGGCGGCAATTCTTCGAGATAAAATTTTGTTGCCAGCGTTATCAAGTTCCTATCCAGTTTCTGGAGAGCCATGCCGGTAATTGTTTCGGACAAGCCATTTCCGTAGCTGGGTGATGTATCGATCACGCCAATGCCCACGCTCATGCACCGTTCAAGAATAGCCGAGGCTTCCTGCAATGGCACCTTCCAGCCGAACATCATGGTGCCAAGGCCGACGCGGACCATCGGGTTTTGTAACTTATTCATCTTCCCCGCAACCAAAAGGCAATCTCCCTGAAAGGTCACATTCAGCCAACTGGCAGGGCACGATAGCGATCTTTCACCAAATGTGACTGAATCGTATTACAGGCCATGAACCAGCGGCCATCGTGGGATTGAAAGTTTGTCGGCCTGTCCGGATCGATAAATTCGACACCATGGGGAATAAACGAATACCAGCAGACGATATCCCCGCAACTCATATTATCTTCCAGCATGACGCGCTCGCCCGCGCCGTTGATGATATAAAAGCCGCCGGCATCATAATCGGTTTCCGACGAGGACAGGTGAAAACCAAACAGCGCACGGATGCAGAAATCGGGGTCTGTGTGTGTTGAAATATGACCACCACCACGCGGATAATTAATGAGTTGAATGCGGTCGACCAGGCCGTCAGCTGGTAAATTGGTCTTGAAGGCGCCGGGCGCATAGCCGTTGAAGATTTTGCATAATTCCCAATAGGTATCGGCAGTGTTGAAAAGTTCACCGTTTCCTTCATTCCAACGAAAAAAATAATAGGAATGATCCAAAACCGTATAACCACCATTAGCGGTTTCCATGGTATCGTTTATTTCGTGCCAGTCGGGACAGTCGGGAATAATTTCATTGTGGGATGCGGAGTTTAACGCCGCAAAATCGAAGGCAACCTTTTTGATCTGATCAACCTTTTCCTTCAAAAGGGCGTTTTTAAGGATGATGGCCTCGCCGGCAAAGATCCGTTCCGCGACCTCCGCTGCGGCCTTTTGGTCCGCTCCCAACACCAGCTCGGAAAATTTGGAATATTCCATTTGAGAAATGCCGGTAAGTGCCCTCGGCCTGTCGCCTTCCTCCAACAATTGTTTCCACTTGTTTGCAAAAAAACGTGAGTGATCCATACTGACTCCTGTTGTTGCAAAGGCTGCTCATAGGCCGATAATTCAAGAGCCTCTCTGCTGGTTCTCATAAAGGTATATGTTAAATTCGCTAGCAATAATAGTCACTTCCATTAGGGGCGACAGTTTTAAATTAAGATTTTGGAGTTTTTTGAAACAGGCTTGCCAAATACAATTGGATCATCAATGATGCGATCAATGTCCACCTTGAAAATGGTGATTTGCAGTTCAACACTCGAGGCTGGTGTCGCTTCGAGTTGACCAGGAAAGCAATGCTTAAATCTGTTGAGAAATTCCTGAAGTTATTCATCCCGCCGGTTTTTTCGCATCTCTGGCGAAAGATAAGGCCACGGCGTATCAGGGGACACCTGATCTTCGCACCAGATGGATCGAACACACAAATAAAGGCGTCTGAAAAGGGATGGGACTCCGAATATATCGTCGCGGACATGGAACGTGAGATTGACAGTTTTGCCCGGCGATGCCGGGGGGCCGGGCCGCTATCCTTCACCCACCTGAGCAGTGAATCAAAATCGGAGAACCCCCTTCGTCTTCATAACCTCCACATGACGTGGGCCTACGTTATAGCCCTGGCCTCACGAAATAAAGAAGCCATATCAATTCTTGATTGGGGAGGGGGTCTTGGTCATTTTTATCAGCTGGCGAGGGCCGTCCTCTCCGAAGATGCGCTCGACTACCATTGCAAGGAGATTCCTTCGACGGTGAACGTTGGGCGACGCATTAATTCTGCCGTCACCTGGTATGATGACGAGGCGTGTTTGGTTAGGACTTTTGATTTAATTCTTGTCAGCGGATCGCTTCAATATATGGAAAACTGGGCGGGGTTTCTCGGCAAGCTTGCGGCCATCGCCGATGACTATCTACTGTTATTGCGAACGCCCGTTGTCGATGAAGGCGATGGTTTTTATGCTATTCAACGCATCGGCGAGACGGAACTCCTACACCAACTATTCAGCGAGCCGGAAATTCTCGCCGTGATGGATGATTTTGGGTTTTCTCTGGTCAGGGAATTTTTTGATGGCAGCCGGCTGAGGATCGTACAGGCAGAAATCGAGTGCGAATTGAAAGGGTGGCTGTTCCAAAAAAAGACCTGATGGCTCAGTTGCGACCTGGCCAGACAGACTTGTTAATAATGATTTTAGAGCCTTCGTCATCGACATCAAAAGGTACATGAATGAGATGAGAAAGCTTCTTCTTGAAGTTTTCCTGGTTTTCCGGTTCAACATAAAAAATCATAAATCCACCACCACCGGCACCGAGAAGCTTGCCCCCAACCGCCCCGGCATCAATAGCGGTTTCATAAATGGAGTCAATTTCCGGGGTGCTGACGACATCGACAAGACCCTTCTTCAACTGCCAGAATTCATCGAGCAGGTGACCGATTTCGGATAATGGCCGGCTGGCCGAGGCGAGGATATTTTCCGCTTCATCCACCATTTCCATCATTTTAAAGACATGGGCCTGACGTTTTGACAGATTGGCGATTTTCTTTTCGGCGATCAAGGATGCGAACCGTGATAGACCGGTAAAAAACAGCATTAAATTACCGGTCAGTTCCTTGCGCCGCTCTGCCTCTACGTTCAGTGGCCTGACGTCGATATTTCCGCTTTGTTTGAAATCGATCCTGTTCATCCCGCCAGTCGCTGCCCAAACCTGATCTTGTGAGCCGACGTGCTCCTTAATGACATTCTGCTCCATGTCAATGGCTGCATTTGACAGTTGGAGTTTAGTCAATTCCAGGCCTTGAAAAACATTGAGCGCATTGATTATTCCGACGGTGAATGACGAACTCGAACCAAGTCCTGAGCGAGCTGGTAAATCTCCGTCATGGTGAATTTCCAATCCCATATCGGGCTGCATAACCTGCAAACTCGCCCGAACGACAGGATGTTCTATTTCATCAATTTCCTTCACCAATTCAATTTTTGAGTGGACGATCCTGTGCTGGTGTTCGAAGAAAGGCGGTAGCTGACGCACTGAGATATAACAATATTTGTTAATTGCCATGCCGAGCACACATCCGCCATGTTGCCGATACCAACTGGGGTAATCGGATCCTCCACCGAACAGTGATATGCGAAAGGGAGTACGGCAGATTATCATTTAACACTTTCCGTCCGGCATAACCGATCTTGCGGTTTGCAAGCTTTCAGGTGTGCCAATATCTATAAAGTTTGCATTATTTTGCACAAAACAGTGAATGGATTCTGGCTGCCGTGAGAAAAAGAAATCCTGTTCAAGTGATCGCCCCGCAACTGAATCTAGGGCATCGAGCGCCGCTTGCGTGATCAGGTATATTCCCCCGTTTATCAATCCGGCGGAATGATTAGTGACATCTTTTTCAACAAACCTGAGAATCCGGTCGGCCGCAAGCTCAAGATGGCCGTAGCGCGACACATCATCCACATGGACGCCAACAATGGAAAGTTCTGTGCCGCTGGCCAAGTGCGCCAAAAGGAATTTGTCAATGTCTACCTCCAGCCAGGTATCTCCATTGATCACCAAGACATTATCGCTCAATAACCTGTTACGCAAAAAGCGAATTGCACCAGCCGTTCCCAGGGGTTCTGGTTCAATAACTGTTTCCACGCCGGGCTGCCCCCTTACATGCCGGACAACCTTATCGGCCAGGTGGCCCAGGCTGAGGATGATGCGGCGAGCACCGGCCGCTGTTAGTCTGTCGAGCAGGTGGTCAATAAAGGGCCTGCCGT
Organism: Rhodospirillaceae bacterium; assembly: GCA_018662005.1. Lineage (NCBI taxonomy): Bacteria > Pseudomonadati > Pseudomonadota > Alphaproteobacteria > Rhodospirillales > Rhodospirillaceae > Rhodospirillaceae bacterium. The sequence continues at coordinate 7,647 of JABJHA010000004.1, forward strand.
TAATCGGCGCCATAACCTTGGGGGTATCCCCCAGTGAACTGCGCACACGTGTACCCAGCCCACCCGCTAGAATAACGATATCGATATCGCCAAGAATACGAACTTCACCGACGGTTTTTCCGGTTTCAGACATTCCCGTAAACAGAATTTTTAATCATGGTGTATCCCTTGATCAAATCGCGGATACCATCTTCCAGGCTGAAAGCCGGTTTGTATCCGGTGGCTTCAATTTTATCGTTGGAGACAATGTAATCCCTTTTATCAGGGTCTTCGCCGATGGGGGCTTCGATGGGGACAAAATTTGGCAAGTGAATTTGAATTGTTTCACACAGTTCCCATTTCGAAAGATTGGCTTCGGACAAGCCGACGTTATAGGGTTCACCTTTCATCGCCTCGAAATTTTCCAGCGCATGCAGAAACGCACGGGTTACATCGCGGACATGAATGAAGTTACGTTTAAAGTGACTTTCAAAAAGAACCACGGCCCGATCATTGACGGCCCGATAGGTGAAATCGTTGACAAGCAGATCGATGCGCATCCGCGGGGCCATGCCGAACACCGTAGCGAGGCGAAAACTGACCGTATTGTCCCGCGACAAGGCCTCGGCTTCGACCTGAACCTTGTGTTGGCCATAAAGCGAAATCGGGCGCAACGGCGATTTCTCTGTGCAGAATTTTCCGGCCTCGCCAATTCCGTAACCGCTGTTGGTAATCGGAATCAGCACCCGCTGGTCGGGGCTCAAGTTTTTCAACAACATCATCTGCCCGTCCAGATTCGTCGTCGTGGCGCCGATCGGATCCTGGGCGCAAATAGGAGCGCCCACCAGGGCGGCAAGGGGAATCACCACATCGGCCTTCGCCAGTAGTTCTTTTAGTAGTGTTTCGTTACGGGCATCGCCGTTGACCACATTGAAATTCGGATTGACACAACTGGTTGCCAGGGAATTTTGCCTGAACATGAAGTTGTCCAGAACAGTGACATGAAACCCTTTGCCCAGAAATTCCGGAACCAGGATTGACCCCAGGTAACCGGCTCCGCCGGTTACCAGAACGGATAACTTTTTGGACATGATATCTTTTTCTTCCAATTTTTAAGGAGAATGAATTTTACACGTTCAGCCACAGGCCCGGTCGAGAACATTGTGCAATTCCCTGATCTGTGGTTGCAAGTCTGCAGGATGGTTGCCAACGAAAAATCCATGGTCATGGACCGTATCGGCATTTTTTAAGTCACCCACTATTTCAATATCGTAATGCCTGGCGACATCATGTCGCATAATATTGCCGCCGGTTATCATACGATAACCGATATCGGCTTTGCTCAGCTCCGCCAACACCCGGGTCCGGTCGAAGTTGTAGGTGGGATTTAAAATAATAGGAAAGGAAAAGGCCGAGCTTTTCCCCGTTTCACGTTGAATGATGAACCTGTCATCACCCCTGAACAAATCTTGAAACAGGGCCAGATTAGCGCGCCGAACCTGCGTCATTCCAGCCAGTTTCTGAAGCTGTCTCAACCCGATGGCACCGCTCATTTCAACAGGGCGGAGGTTATAGCCGGGTAGGATAAACCGATAAGCTTCAAAAAAATCATCGTCCCCAGATACAAAGATTGACGAGTCACCGGGTAAATCACGAGTCCAGCCATGGGCGCGCAAGGCGCGCATCAAATGATATAGTTCCTCGTCATCGGTAATCGCCATCCCGCCTTCCATGGTGGCGATGTGATGTGAAAAGAAAAAACTGAAGGTATTGATATCGCCAAAGGTGCCCGTTTTGCGGCCGTTCAATTCCGCATCCGCAGATTCACAATTGTCTTCAATAAAATACAATCCGTGATCGTCGGCAAATTTCCGCTGGACGTCCATAGCAGCGGGGTTGCCAAGAATGGACACACCAACAAGTAACTTCGTATTGGGTGTCAGGGCGTCCTCCAGCTTGCTGACGTCAACATTCAGGGTCTCCAGTTCCACGTCAACGACACGCATCTTCAGTCCGTATTGCTGCAGCGGGCTGTAGGTTGTGGCCCAGGCAATAGCTGGAACAATGGCCTCGTCGCCTCGTTGCAGAGGTCTATTGCGGGTAAAGCAGAGGCTGGCGACAGCAACCAGATTGGCGGAGGATCCGGAATTAACCATTACGGCGTATTTCTTGCCGAAATAACCGGCGAAAGCTTCCTCAAAGGCGGCTACCTTTGGCCCCATGGTATAGCGGTCCGATTCAATGACTTCGTTGATTGAAGCAATTTCATCGTCATCCCACGAGGAGGCGGCTAGATCAAGAAACATGGTGTTGTTTTCTTTCTATTGGCTGAAAAATTCAAAGCTCTAAAACGGGCCCTTAAATTCACTCTGGTAGGCTAATTGTGCTTTTTCGCGATCCACCTGCAGCTCCCTGGCATCTGGGCGCACCATGGCGAAAGCCTTGGCGGCAATGGTCCGGGGATTTGGATAGAACCTGTCTTCCAAACTGGGCGTTGTTGGACACGGCGTTGGCGCAAACCCCATCCGGGCCATGACGATGCCGTCTTCAGAGGTACTCCGTTCACTGACTGCGGCCAATATTTCCGCGCTCATTCCGCAACTTTTCCACGCATTATCAACAATCAGAAGCCGCTTGGTCCGTTTGGCCGAAGTGACAATGGTATCGATATCAAGCGGCACCAGCCAAATCGGATCGATGACTTCCACGGTGATGCCCTCGTCAGCCAGCAACTCGTTCACCCGCAGACATTCGATCACCATATTTGAAATGCCTACAAGGGTTATGTCATCCCCCTGAGTGCAAACCCGCGCCTTGCCCGGTTTCACCTCGAAGGGTTCCGTGGGGACATAGGCCTCCGTGTAATAAAGCAGCCGGTGCTCGGTAAACACCACCGGATTGTTGTCGCGGATAGCGGCAATCATACAGCCTTTGGCATCATGGGCATTTGATGGTGTGGCCAGCTTCAGTCCCGGCACATGGGCGAACATGGAATAAAGCGCCTGCGAATGCTGCGGACCCTGTCCCCATGATTTTCCGATGATTGAGCGAACCACGAGGGGAACCGTGACCGTGCCACCGTACATGTAGTGGGATTTTGCGGCCATGTTGATAAGCTGGTTCATCGCCAACATCATGAAATCCATGCGAATATGTACGTGGACCGGTCGCATCCCGGCCATGGCGGCGCCAATAGCAACACCCGTCATGGCGTCTTCGGAAAGGGGCGTGCCGAAGATGCGTTCGGGGCCGAATTTTTCCAACAGCCCGCGCACGGATCCTTGAATGGATGTATGGTCGTCAACATCCAGACCCATAACGAAGACGTCTTCATCCAGCGCCATTTCCTGGGCAACTGCTTCACACACGGCAGCCCCATACGAAAGCAGTCGCCGGCCATTATTCTGCGTAGACATGACGATGCAATTCTTCCATGGTCGGGAAAGGGCTGTTTGCGGCAAAACTCATCGCGGCATCAATATCGGCCTCCACGTCGGTATCATGTCCGGCGACAACATCGCCGGGCAGCAAGTCCGCAAGAACCGACATTTGGTCATTTTCAATCCAGGGAATTGACGCTTCGCGGGGGCGATAATTGGCGTCGAAATCCTCCTCAGGCCCCACATGGGAGCGCCATCGGTAGGTCGGGCACTCCATAAAAGCCGGCCCCTGGCCCGCCCGAATACTCATTGCGGAACCTTCTGCGATAGAGCGGATATTGAAAATATTCTGATCATCAAGCCGATGGGTAGGGATGCCGAATCCCGCAACCCGGTGGCAAATATCCATATGGGCCCAGCGCCGCTCAATCGGCGTGTGGACGGCGAGGGCATTATTTTCGCAAATAAAAAGCACGGGTAATTTTTGCAGCGATGCAAAATTCAGGCTTTCATAAAACACCCCTTCTTCCGTCGCCCCGTCACCAAAGAAACAAACCACTATCCGACCCTTGCCTTCGCGTTTCAATTTCAACGCATGCCCCAGGGCAATGGGAATATTTGTCGCGACAACGCCCGAACTGCCGATCATATAGTGCTCACTATCGACAAGATGCATCGAACCGCCCTTGCCCGCCGCACAACCGTCTATTTTACCGTAGAGTTCCGCCATAAAGGCATTCAGATTACCGCCGTTGGCCAGGTAAAGGGCGTGTCCCCTGTAGGTGCCGGCGACATAATCATCAGCTCGTAAAATATCACAAACTCCAACCGGTATGGCCTCCTGTCCAATCGATAGATGGACAGGACTTTTAATAACATCGGTGCGATAAATATCGGCAATCCGCTCTTCAACACGACGAATCAACCGCAAGCCGCGATACAGCCGACTGAGGTCTTCTGCCGAAACGTTATTCGGGGGATTTGATGTCATGGCTCCAGAAGGGATGAGGGTGAAAGGTGCTCTTTGGCGCATCTATAACACAAGGCCGCACGACCCGTCCAGAAAATGGCGAGCGCAATTGCCGTCTTTTTGGGTAGCGCTTTCCTGATTATTTCCAGAACCAGAGTTCCCGGAAAAAAGAAGTATAAAATGACAGGCCCCACTTAATAATCTGGAGCTTTCTATGACCGCCAATGCGTGGCGGTTCATCGCCGGGAATTTCGCCGACTTTCAGGTTTCTCTTCAGGGCCCGCACGGACAACAAGGGTTCAATTCCCAGTTTTGTCCGATACAGTTTTTCATAAAATTCGAAAGTTTCATCGAGATGGATATCGAGTTCCTTGTAAAGGCTGCTCCGCCACGCCCGATAAATAACCATGCAATCCGTATAACTGCCGCCATAAAGAACATTGACCGTCGCGGTAAAAAGCCAATTTCCAAAAGCCGTTATAAGACTGTCATCTTCACTTTTTGCACCGTCGAGGTATCGCGACGCGATGACCATATCGAAACCGTCTTCCATCTTGGCGATCAAATCGGGAAGAAGTTCCGGAATGGAGTTTCCGTCCGGGCTAAAGGTAATAACGATATCACCGGTGACCAGTTCAAGGGCCTCGTTATAGGCGTGACGCAGACCTTTTTGAGTTTGCACATGGACCTGGTAACCCTGTTCACGTGCCCATTCAATGGTCCCGTCCGTGGAGCCGCCATCGACAATAATGATTTGATGAAAAAGGTCGGAGTCCACCCTCGGCATAATCACTTTCATGCCTTCAACCTCATTCCAGGTAAAAACGAGAAGGGCCACTTTCATCAGTGTGTTACTCCAGGGGAAATACTTCAATAAACAGGTTTAAGCAGTGGTTGTCATGGCTCGAAAATAAACGACGGCGGCAATCAAAACCGCCGTCTCTTATGAGTCTTTATTATCACTTTCCGGTATGTGTTGTTCAATAATCTTGCGCGTCAGGCGGTGTTTGCTCATTTTCTCGATGTGCCGCCGTGTTTGCCAGCCGAAACGTTGGGTAATCATATCAAGATAACGCGGGTTTTCAAAATATTCGTGGAAGGCATTATCCCGAAAGGCCAAAACCTCCGCCGAGGACAAGGCGTTAGTTGGCATTGGATGGCAGTCAAAACTGTGTTGGGAATATCCTGACCAATTTTCCGGCAGGGGCAAGCCGCTGCTTTCCGCCTCAAGATAAAGCGGCGACCCCGGATAAGCCATGGCAGAATAAAAGTTGGCAAATTCGCAATTCAGTTCCTTGGCCAGTTCAAGAGTTTCGCCCATGGTTTCAAAATTGTCGTCCGGAAGGCCAAATATAAAGTTGCCGATGACGCTGATTCCGGCCTTTTGAATGTCGCCGACAATGTTAACTATATCCTTGGAATTGAGCGCCTTTTGGGATTCTTCGCGAACATGCTTGGACCCAGACTCGATACCAAGTGCCAGCCACTGGATTCCGCCATCGCGAAGTAACTTTAACTGATGCGATTGAATCGTATCAATCCGGGCATAGGCCCAAATATTGAGCGGTCGATTGAGATCTGCTAACCCTTGGCAAATGGCCGTTACATGCCTTTCATTCAGCACGAACATTTCATCAATGATTTTGAATGTTTCTATGCCGTAATGAGAGCTCAGGTAGTCAACCTCGGCGACGACTTTTTCCGGCGAACGCATGCGATATCGATTGCTGTCAAAGGGCGCATTTATGCAACAAAATGCGCATTTATAGGGACAGCCAAGGGAGGTGTAGATCGATGCGTAGGGTTGACGCTTTTCAAGATTTTTGAAGCATTGCCAGTTATGAGCACGGTATTTGTCCATTGGCAACAAGTCCCAGGTATTCCCGTGCAGTTCGTGATCCAGATCTTTTATCAAGGGGGCCGGGGAATTGACTGAAACGTCCTTCGCGTTCCACCAAACCAACCCCTGGACCCCGGCCAAGTCATCCGCCTTGGATTTAAGCGCCGCCAACAGTTGGACGACGGTTGAGGGGCCTTCCCCCTTGCAGGCGAAATCTACCGGTTCTTCCCTCAGGGTCCTTTCCGGCAAAGCCGATACATGGCCGCCCAGAATGATGATGGGGATTTCGGGCGTCCTGTTCTTTATCGCTCGCGCCGTTTCGTTCGCAGGTGCCATCTGCTGGGTCGAGGCCGAGGGCTGATGCCCAAAGACGACTAGCCCGACCAGTCGGGGGTTCATTGCCTTTATCCGCTCACTGACTTCGTCAGGACCGATTTCTTCTGCTTCCGAATCGACAAGACGAACAATATAGCCATGATCACGAGCATAACCGGCGATCAGCCGGCACCAGAGAGGCGGCTCGACAGCGGTCAGGTCAGTGCCCAGGTTTTGATAAAGGCGCTTTCGCCCGCCAGGGTTTATAAGAACAAGGTCGATTTGGTCAGTCACTGGTTATTAGCTCTGCTGTTCAAAATTGAGGACTTAGCGTCCACGACCTGTGAAAATCCTAGTATTGCTCAACGGAACAATATTCGGCGGGGACAAGAATGAGGTCACTTTTGCGACCCCAAAGAATTGTTTTTCGTGCATACAACCGCTTATCGTTTTCAAAGTTCTCGGGCTCCAAAGTCAATTGTTGGGGCGAGGCTTTCAATGGCACGGGATTGGGCCCAAACAATTTTTGAAAATACTCGGGAATGTTCAAGGAAAATAATTTGGCGCTTTTTTCCGGCAGCATCATCGTTGGAATGCGCATTTGTTGATAATCGACAACTTGAGATAACTCGTCATTGTCGAAGGTTTTACCGCTGCTTTGAAGAAACGATCTGCATATATCAAGCGTTTCTGAATAAAAACTATCGAGATCGGCCGATAAATTGAGAAAACAAGCCTCTTCAACGTCCCAATAAATATCTCCATGCTCGGGTAAAAATACTCCTCGCCCTTCGCCATCAAAAAATTTGTCTGCCTGGTTATAGAGGGCCGCAACTTGGTCACTCCATATTGGGCAAGCATCTTGATCGAAGCGGGCTTCAGAGATGCAGGAAATCAATTCTGAATGTCGGCACCCCAACCTATTAAACAAATAGCCAAGGATGAAATACCCCAATTTGAGGCTATGCAGCAGCATGGTAATCCAGGAGAACACCATCAAATGACGCCAGTCATCCTTGCTCATGGTATTGGTCGTAACGACGATATCCTCAAATTCGGGCTGCCAGTCCGCCGGTCGCTTTTTGGCATGGATCTCCGCAGCTTCAATCCGTTGAGTTACAATACCAAATTCCTTTTGGTAGTCGGAATCTCCCAGGTCCGTGTTCGGAAACACCAAACAGGAATAAATAAAAAGCTGATTGCTGAATCCGGAACTCAGGACCTCATCGACACCACCTATCCAGCTTGCAACAGTTTCGCCAGGCAAGCCAAGAATGAGCTCCGTATAGATGGGAATCCCTTTATCACCGAACTTTACCTGCAGACTTTTAGCTACGTCTATGCGGATGTTGTCTCTTTTTATATTTTTTTGCACCTGCTCACTCATACTTTGGTAGCTAATCGTAATTCCCTTTTCGAGACCGTGACTGTGCATAAAGGAGCCGATTTCAAGAATTTTCTCATCCGTATTCTTGCCGTAACAGGTTCGGAATTTTTCCGGGAACCCATATTTGTTTTTGGTCTCTGCAAGAAATTTTGCAATTTCCATATCACGCCGGTGCATGCCAAAATTTGAATCAGCATTGAAAACGTACTGAATGCCCCGTTTCCCCATCCATTCAATTTCTTGATTTACCCGATTGAGGCTGTGGTAACGGTATTTACGGCTCAGCCCGCCCTTTCCCCAATAACAAAAGGTGCATAAAAATGGGCACCCCCGGTTTGTCTCGACAATGGCCTGAAAAGTAAGGTCGTCCCTGGTGTCGATCAAGTCGTCAAACAAGCCGCTCACATATGGTGATGGATAGGTATCAAGGTCACGATTAAAGGGCCGATCAGTGGAGTTATTAATGAATTCCCCATTCGAATCACGCCATGAAACGCCGGCAAGGCCCGCGAGATCCTCTCCGTCGACCAGGCGTTCGAGAATTTCTGTGAAGGCTTCTTCTCCTTCTCCCCTGACGGCAATATCGATAAAGGGATATTGGTCAAAAAATGTTTCCGGAGAGTGCGGAACCTGGGCTCCGCCAACAACAATTTTACATTCGGGAAACCGGCGCTTCACCTCTCGCGCAACATGCAGGGACAATTGCTCGTTCCACATGGACATGGAAAATGCGGCGACGAAGGGGTCTTCATACTGTTTGATAATATTGGCCGACGCGTCCAAGTGAAACAAATATGGGCGAAATAAGCACGTTTCTCGAATTTTTTCAGAGAGTTCGGCGTGTGCCTGCAGCAACCCAGAGACCAGAGGCAGATAGGTCGTGCCGTCTAATAAAACATTATATTCGTTTAAATATATCCGTTTTTTAACGTCGTCAGGCACGTGTTTTTCCTTGCTACGTAACACTATACATATTGTGTGTGCGGCTATTTATTGAAGGGCTAATTTTGGTGATGAAAAAGAAATTGTGCCGGAAGGTAGTTGAAGGTGCGGATTCGTGTCAAGTTGTATCCACATCATCGAAGGACTTGCGCAATCAAGTACGGAGGCTTGTACTGACAGGCCATCTGCTGGGTACCGGCGGGAAGGAATATTCCCCAGAAAGTATAATTCGCAGGGAATAGTTTGCTGTCCCCCCCATCAACCTGACACCGCCAAAAGGGACTGTAACTGTTGGAGATGACGACGACAGCGGGACTGTCTGATTTGGCGACTTTTATTTGAACCAAATCTTTATCATATCGTGCCGATAAAATTACAGATTTCGCCAGGGGCGTATCCGGCGAAAGTGACATCGGTAAAGACGATGACTCAACAAATACTTTGTCAGCCAGTTTATGCCTATCTGCATTCCCCAGCGCATTCAGCAGATCAATTTCATTGGTAAATCTCACAACACCATCAACCGTATAGGCACGGGGAAATGCCGTCTTGTTCTCATAGATGAAAATGGGCCGATGGCCGGTAAAGTTCGCTTTCAAATTTGTCAGAATTTTATCTCTTCGTGAAAGTGCTCCCCACGACTGCTGAGGGCCGGAGAGCAGGGTTAGTCGCTCGTCGATCAGTCGGTCGCGTGACACGACATACTGTCCATTCATCATCGAGAGCAAATCAAAGTTCACAAAATCCGCCAATCGCCATTGACTACGGACATCCGTTCGTTCCCATCCTCGTCCGGCCCTGGTCGCCGGCAAAATGGATGTCAGTGAACCGGACTCGATTTGACCGAAGGTTTCCTTCCACCCGTTTGTTTGCCGCCAGGGCTCGACCATTTTGTGCCAAAAGGCCAGGTATCTTTTCGATGTCATCGGGTGGTAGCCCTCAATGGTTTCAATACCGTAGGAATTGAGCAGGCCACCATGCATTTGAAAGGACATCGCACGGCCGGGAGTCCCCTGTTTCCCGATAGTCTCTGCAAGATTCAGCAAGTCAGGATTGCGTGTGTTTTGATAAAAATTTCCCCACGACACCCAGGCCTTGGCATACTGGGCCTTGGTGTTCAGATTGACCGCCAGCACGTAAACAATCATCAGCACTGGAATACCGTGCAAGACCTTTGCCCGCAGGCCGTCTTTCGATGCTGCGGAGTTCTTTTGGCCAATAAAAAACTGCATGCCAAAGCCACTGGCAATGGCGGTCATCAACCCGGAACCCTGTAAGACATAAGTCGTCGAAAAGCCGTTCAGGAACGGAAAAACAGCCACCGTCATGATTTTCACAAGCCCCCCGGCGAACACCAGCCCGACGAGTACGCCCAAGGCCATCAAAAGCCTACCGCCCATCGCTCGTAGATTCCTGTCATAAAAAGACACGGCGAAGCTTGCCAGGAGAAACCCGAGCACACCCCACTGTCCTATCAAGGTTGATTTGACGGCCATGATTGCCGAGCGCATCTCGACTTCGAATGTTCCGCCGCTGCGGGTTTCCGGCATGCCCGAGAGCGGGGCATAGGCTAAAAGCGCGATGATGTCTTGCCAGCGGCTGGCCAGAATGGCGATGGAAAAAATAGCAATGATGCCCCAGTCTAAAAATTTACGGCGTCTCTCGATCACAAAAAACCAGATCACAAAAGTTACCACCGGCCAGGGGAAAAATCGGGTAATGAAACCGGAATGGGCAATCAGGAAGCCGGAAATGATGATGCCCGACCAGGCCAGGGTACTCTTTTTATTGTCCAGTAGATAGTGGAGTGCCAGCAGAGTCATGGGCAAATAACCTTGGACGGAAGAAATGAAAAATAATTCGCGAAAAAACAGGATCCCGTAGGCACAGCCGGCGAAAGCGCTGGGACCGGGGTCGAGCCTGAAAATTCGGCGGCACAATCCATAGGTGGCAAGAACGGCGGCCAGTATCGGGGCAATGACCAACACCTGAAAAGCCATCCAGGGGGGCAGCAAGGCGAAGACCCACTGATAAACCAACGTGGCGTAGCCCGTTGCCATCATGTCGGTGCCCGCCGTGGCGAAAGGCGTCCAGTGAGCAAAAGGGATGTCACGGGTAACAAAAGCGAGGTAATAGGGCAGGACAGAAATATTATCGCCAACAATAAACAAGGAATATTTTCCCAAGACGATATATTCCAGCACGATGAATCCGATCACGGCGGCAAACCGGACCCTGAACGGCAGGGCCAGCAGTTTCTTGTAAAACGCGCTCATACGTGCCTGCCTAACAGAGCCTCATCAACCACGGGCGCTTCCCGCCCGTCGCAGCTGTTTAATGGTGGCCTCGATGCCTGATTCCAGATCGCCCTTGGGCGAAAAACCCTGAGCGCTGATTTTTTCTGCGATCACTTCGTAAGACAACTGGTTCATAATTCGTGTATCGACGTAGCTGATTTCCAGATCCGGCACATGGACCCGGATGGCGTCAACGACTTGACGCACGGTCGCGTTGACGCTCAGCACGTTGTAGATGCTGCCGTCGAACAACCCGGACTCGATTGTGTGGACAACCACATCAACGGCGTCGCCCAGATCAAGATAAGGGCGTTTTTGATCCAGCGCCGTACTCCACACGGTCAAATTCTGTCCCATCACCGCCTGAAAGCAGAACTTGTTGACGGCCGTGTGGAACCGCATGCCCGGCGCGGTGCCGAAAATAGTGCCGAAACGAAAGGTGACGTGTCGCAAATTCCCGGCCTGGGCCATTTCAGTCAACAAGGCCTCTTCCTTTAATTTGGTCTCCGCATAGGGGCTTTGCGGCTTAAGGTCCTCTTCGTAACAATCTTCATCAACGATTTCATTCTGGGTGCCGTAAACGCTGGTGGTGGAAGGATAGATCAGCGGAACTCTGCAATCGATACAGGCCTGTGCGACATTTTGAGTGGCGGCAAAATTCTGTTTTTCCACCTGATCGGCTTTATCGAAGCTGCCGGCCGCATCGGTGATGGCGGCCAGATGGATCACAGCATCGGTGTCCCGGACGGCGTCAGATAAATCCATCTCGGTGACGTCGCCTTCAATGAAGCGGTAACGGGCGGATGCCGGTAAATCGAACAGCGATGCATAACGTTGAGTCGAAAAATCATCGATCATGACAATTTCAAGATTATCGAAATGATTCGGCAGTTCGCGGATCATACGCGAGCCGATATGGCCTAAAGCGCCGGTCAGGGTAATTTTCATTTTTTCTCACCACTGTTTGTGGCTGCACGACAAAATTCATCAAAATCCCGCAGGTAATCACTTTCCCTATAAACCTCATCACATAAGACCAGCAAAACTGTTTTGGAGTCGGCGTATACCTGCTCGGCCCAGATCATCGGTTTGATGTGCAGGGCGATTCCCGGTTGCTCCAGGGTTTCTTTCCACGAACGTTGTCCATCATTCAGCGTCACCTGGACCAAACCGGAAAGGCAGACCAGAACCTGATTGAGTTCCTTATGGGCATGGCCGCCGCGTTGATCGCCGGTCGATACATTCGTGATGGCGAAAAACCGTTTGATCGGGAAGGGAATATGCCTGCCCGCTTCCCCGATCACCAGGGACCCCTCGTCATCGATAAAGGATTGAAGGTCAATGCGCTCGCTCATGCTTCTCCGCTTTCAACGAAAGCGGCAATCGTGCGTTTAATGCCCTCTCGTAAATCCACCCCCGGATGCCAGCCTGTTGCGTCAGACAACTTCCGAATGTCCGCGACAAAATTTCGACGCTCGATCTGAGACAATTCGTCAGGCCAGGGAACATGAGAAATATTGACCTTCAATCCACGGGCGGCAGCAGCTTGGGTTGCTGCCAGCGTAAAGGCATCGTTGACCCGGTGGCCTTCGCCGCACCCAAGGAAAAAATGGTGTCCGTTAACCCGGTCCATGTTAGCCCCCGCATGGACAAAGGCTTCAATCACATCATCGATAAAGATGTAATCACGGATAAACTCCCCGTCGCCGTAAATAGACACGGGCTGATCATTCAGGGCGGCGGCGATCACTTTGTTTAAAATGCCCCGATCCGGGCTTCCGACGGCAACACCAGGCCCGTAAACATTGGCAAGTCGCAGGGTGACGCAGCGCAGTACATCATTTCGCGCATAGAGCTCCAGATATTGTTCGGCTATTAACTTGTGCAGATCGTAAACGGTTAGCGGGCTGTCCATACTACCTGGATCAACGGGAAGCTCTTGCGTCATGCCCGCCTGTGTCGCCGTTCCGGAATAAAGAACATCAATTTTTTTATCCCCGGTGAAAACGGCTTCCACCAAATTGATAATCGGCAGAACATTGGCGGCAAAATCGCTCTCAGGATTTTTTGCTGCCGCGTAAACACTGTTTTGCGCAGCGAAATGAAACACAATGTCTGCGCCCGATGTTTCAAGGGCGCTTTGCCAGAAAATCCGGCTCGACACATCTCCCGCGACAGACTCCAATCGGGCCTTTGTCGATTTGCCCGACCAATCACCGATGCCGCCATGGCGGGATGCCATGAAAATTTGGCAATCATACCCCGACAGGCGCTGAATCAGGGCACTGCCGACATAGCCTAAGGCCCCTGTAATCAGGATCGATTTGTTTTCATAGGCTAATTGCAGGGGGTCCGGGCTCACTGATTAATCCTCGAAAAAAGAGCGAACGGCTTTGACGACCTGCTCAATGTCATTCACCGTCAGCTCTGGATACATCGGCAGGGAAAGTGTTCTCATTGCCGCCCGTTCAGTCAGTGGCAGCCCGCCCTCGGCGGCTACGCCCAAGTAGGCTGGCTGCATATGAACGGGGACAGGATAATGCACGCTTGCCATGATCCCATTGTTCTTTAAATGGGCCAGCAAGTCATCACGCCTCGGACATTGCGGGGCGTACAGATGATAGGCGTGGCCTGTATCGGGCCGAGCCCCGGGCAGATTAAGGTCCAGGTCGGCCAACAGTTCATCGTATTGCGCCGCAATGGTGCGCCGCCGGTCGGTATCTGCATCAAGGTGGCGCAATTTTACCCGCAAAATCGCCGCCTGGATTTCATCCAGCCGAGAATTCATCCCCGGAACCTCGCTGACGCGATCAGAACGCCAACCGTATTGGCGCAGGGCAACCAGACGTTCGGCCAGAGCGCTGTCATTGGTGACAACCCCCCCGCCATCGCCAATGGCCCCCAGGTTTTTGGTCGGGAAAAAACTGAAACTGCCGGCATCACCGATAGCGCCCAATTTTGCCGCCCCGTATGATCCACCAACCGACTGGGCGCAATCTTCAACAATGGCGACGCCCTGACTCTTGGCAATTGCGCAGATAGCATCAAGGTCCGCCGCCTGACCGTATAGATGAACCGGGACGAACGCCTTCGTCTTATCTGAAAGGACTGCATCCAATTTGGTTGGATCAAGGGTAAAATAGTCGGGTTCAATGTCGATGAGGACGGGCTTGGCCCCGGTTCGCATAATCGCAGCCGCTGTCGCCACGGCGGTATGAGAGACCGTAATGACCTCATCCCCCTCGCCAATACCCAAACCCATCAGCGCCAGCGTCAGAGCGTCCGTTCCGCTGCCCACGCCGATGGCGTGTTTGACGCCGATATAGGCGGCGAACTCTAGTTCGAACGTCTTGACCTCGTTTCCCAGAACATAAATACCGCCGTCCAGCACGCGTCTTATGGCCGCATCGATTTCCGTTCGGTACGCCTGATATTGTGCCTTTGGGAAGCTGGCGAATATCATTCCTCTACAGTGACCTTTGGCACAAAGTTGATCCACTTGCCCCCGGCTGCCTTGTAGCCCTGCTCCTTTTCCATAATTTCCCTGCTGTGGTTCCAGGCAAACAACACTGCATATTCAGGATAGTCGGCGACAAAGTCCTCATAAGGCTTGATTGGCACATGGGTTCCCGGAGAATACTTTCCCTGTTTGGTGGGGGTGGTATCCGAAATATAGGAAATGTGATCGGGGGTTATGCCGCAGTAATTCATCACCGTGGTGCTTTTCGATGTGGCACCATATCCGGCAACCTTCGCGCCTTTTGTACGCAGGTCTTCAAGTACGGTCATCAACTGCTGCCGCGAAGCCTCACAATTTTCACGAAATCGCTCGAAGGTCTCGGCCCGGCCCAACCCCAATTGCGTTTCCCTGGCAATCCGTTCGGCGACCGCCTTACCTGGCTGTTTGGCTCCCTTTTTGGCCAGGGTATAGCGCATGGATCCCCCGTGGGTGACTTGTGGTTCCACATCGACCAGCTCGAAGTCATGACGACCGAAGGCATTGACCACAGACAGGGCACAGAAAACGAATACATGCTCGTCGTAAATCTGATCATAAGAAGTTTTCTCGACCACGTCGCCAAGGTATGGGTCTTCGAACACCATAACCCCGCCCGGCTTCAATAGAGTGTGCGCCGCCATGGCGACGCCGTTTAAATCCGGGATATGACACATCACATTGGCCGCCAGCAAAACGTCTGCCTGACCATATTCACCGACGATTTTTTTGGCGAGCGTTTCGCCGAAAAACTCGCAAATCGTGTTGACGCCTTCGGCTTGGGCCACCTCGGCAACGTTTCGAGAGGGCTCGATGCCAAGATGGGCGATATTCTGGGCGGCAAAATTCCGCAACATGATGCCGTCGTTACTGCCCAGTTCCACCACGAAAGGATTCGCGGCCCCCGAGAGGTGACGGTCTTGAATTGAGGTTGCAAACTCACGGAAATGAACCTGCATGTATTTAGAGGTGCCGGAAAAGAAGGCATAATTTTCATGAAACATCCTGGCCGGGTCAGGTTGTTCAATAATCTGCACCATGGAACAATTTGCGCAGATGGCCGGAGCCAGTTCGAAAAAATACTCTTCGGAAAACCCGTCAGAAGTCAGAAATCCATTGGCAATGGGCATTTTTCCAAAGCTCATGAAAGGCTTGATGACCGATCCACATATCCGACATTGTGACATTGTTAGCGTTCCCGCGGTAAACTCTAGAGAAGCAGCGGCCTGATTGACGAAAGGGAGGACATTTCCAGCCGTAAAAATGCCGCTGACATATGCCGCAAAAGCCAATTGTTTTCAAGCTATTCCTCTTGTCTTTCGAGAGACGCCATATAGAATTCCAATCTAATACGACAATCTGTCAGGAAAGAGGCACCATGAAGGTCGAAGATACGGCGATTGCAGACGTCAAAATCGTTCATCTGACCCCATTCCCCGATACAAGGGGGATGTTCGTTGAGACTTTTGATACGTTGGCGATTTCTAACCTTGGTCTGGATGCTTCATTCGTCCAGGACGCAACTTCCGTTTCGAATTTAAAAGGCACTTTTCGGGGGCTCCATTTTCAGTGGCCTCCACACGCGCAGGCAACCCTAGTGCGGGTAGTGTGCGGGCGAATTTTTGATGTCGCCGTGGACATCAGAGAAAGTTCACCCACCTATGGAAAGTCCCTGAGCGTTATCCTGGACGCCGATGACTGGCGCATGCTTTATCTTCCCAGGGGACTCGCGCACGGGTTTTGCACCCTTGAGGACAATTGCCACGTTGCCTATAAACTTGGGGATCATTATGCGCCGGGCCATGTCGGTGGAGTTCAACTTGACGACCCAGATTTGAAAATCGACTGGCCAATAGAGCCGGCAACCGGAATTATTTCCGACAAGGACCGCGCCAATCCCCGGCTCAAGGATCTGGCGACGATATTTAAATAAGATAAGGGATTTTTGACAGATGCGAATCTTGATTACCGGCGGGGCGGGCTTCATCGGATCGGCGCTTGTACGCTTTTTGCTCGCCGATGAATCCAATGAAGTGATAAACATCGACAAACTGACTTATGCCGCCAATCTTGAGAGCCTCAATACCGTTGAGAACAATCCGGCCTATCATTTTATTCAGGGCGATGTCTGTGACAGAGCTGCACTGAAGAACATCTTTTCCCAATACGCCCCCGATACGGTAATGCATCTGGCCGCTGAATCCCATGTCGACCGATCCATTGAAGGGCCGGATGATTTCATCCAGACCAATATCGTCGGAACTTTCCAAATTCTGGAAACGGCGCGTGACTATTGGATGGGACTTAAGGGAAGCAGGCACGATGAATTCCGTCTCCACCATATCTCAACTGATGAAGTCTTCGGAAGTCTGGACAAGGACGATCCGCCCTTCAGGGTCGATCATCCCTATGACCCACATTCCCCTTATTCAGCATCCAAGGCCGCCTCTGACCATTTGGTGCGCTCGTGGCACCATACCTATGGCCTGCCAGTTATTTTGAGCAATTGTTCCAATAATTACGGCCCTTATCAATTTACCGAGAAACTGATTCCCCTGATGATCCTGTCGGGTTTTGAAGGGAGGCCGTTACCCGTCTACGGCAAAGGCCTGAACACACGCGACTGGCTGCATGTGGATGACCACGCCGCCGCCCTGACGACCATCGTGAAAAAAGGCACGCCTGGCGAAACTTACCTGGTTGGCGGCAATGCGGAATACACCAACATTGATGTTGTGCGCATGATCTGCAAACTTCTTGACGAACTGGTCCCGGAGTCTCCGCACGCTCCCCACGAAAACCTGATCTCGTACGTGGAAGATCGCCCTGGTCACGATTTCCGTTATGCCATCGACGACAGACGAACCCGCGAAGAATTGGACTGGTCACCACGCTATGGTTTTGCAGAGGGTCTTCGTACAACTGTGCGGTGGTATCTGGACAATCGTCCCTGGTGGCAAAAGATGGCGAAAGAAAAATACGACGGCGCCCGCTTGGGGCTTGGCCAAAAGGAAGTAAAAAATCCATGAAGGGAATCATTCTTGCCGGTGGCAGTGGGACGCGATTGCATCCGGTCACCATCTCCGTCAACAAACAGTTGCTCCCCGTTTATGACAAGCCGATGGTATATTACCCACTTTCGACCCTAATGCTAGGCGGTATTTCGGACATTCTGATTATCACCACACCCGAAGCGGCGCCTGCCTTCAAGGCGTTGCTGGGCAACGGAGTGGAATTAGGGTTGAAGCTGTCCTACGCGACCCAGGATCGACCCAATGGCTTGGCCGAGGCCTATATCATAGGCCGTGACTTTATCGGCAATGATCCGTGCGCAATGATACTCGGGGATAATATTTTCTTTGGTCACGGCCTGCCCGAACATCTGGCGAATGCCGCCCGGCGCACCGAAGGCGGCACTATTTTCACCTATCAGGTTTCAGATCCGCGCAGTTACGGCGTCGTCGAAATGGATGCGTCGGGAAACATATCGAGCGTCGTCGAAAAACCCGAAGAACCACCCTCAAACTGGGTAGTAACGGGGCTGTATTATTTCGATAGCAAGGTTGCCGACATCGCCGCGACGATCCGGCCTTCCGTCAGGGGCGAACTTGAAATTATCGACGTGATCAATGCTTATCTTGCCAAGGGGGCGCTGGAAGTGGAATGGCTGGGCCGTGGCCATGCCTGGCTTGATACGGGGACGCATGAAAATCTGCTGCAGGCCTCCCAATATATCGAAACCATTGAGACCCGCCAGGGCCTGAAAATTGCCTGCCTTGAAGAAATTGCCTGGCGGATGGGCTTCATTGGTTTTGAGGACTTTGCCTTTTTGGCGAAAAAATATCCGGAAAGCTCTTATGGGCGGTATTTAAAAGCCCTGGCCACGACTGAAGTGAAAGCCTAGAGGCAACTGCGTGAGCTTCGTCCCATAAAATACGAGATGACGGCGTGGGTCGCCGAAAAATCACGCACGAACCGCTTGCGATCAAGTGTCAGGGCGTAAAAAAAAGCCTTTGGGGCCCTCTTTCGTAACATTATCCATGCTTGTTTGCGCATGGCATGGCGGCCCTCAAACTTTTCGGTTACATACATGTGGCTCCAGGCAAAATTCCAATCCTTGCGCCAATGCAACTTCCAGGACTTGGCCGCAGAATGGCTGTTGGCGTGATAGGCCGTGGCGTCGGGAAGGGCAATCATCGAATGGCCCGCCTGCGTGACCCGCATGCAAAGATCCAGATCCTCAAGATAGAGAAAAATATTTTCGTCGAAGCCGCCCAATTTCTGGATTACATCGGTACGGTACAAGGCAACCGCCGCTGTCAGAAACCAACTGCAGAACGGTCCGTCGGGAGCCTCGCGGGTAACACTGTGCGAAGTTTCAGCGGGCCCCATCACCCATAAATCCTGACCGTGGCGTGGAATCTGCAAACACGGTGCGGTAAAGGCCGCATCCGGATAGTCCTGTAACCCCTGATGGAGCCGTTGCAGATTTTCGACCGTCAGGATGGCGTCCGGATCTATCAGCAGGACATAGGGAGTCTTGGCGGCAAAAATTCCAACATTCAAACCGGCCCCATTACCCGTATTCTCGCCTGTACGAATGATGCGAACGCTCGGGAAACGTTTCTCGATCATAGCCAGCGATTCATCCGTGCTGTCATTATCGACAACGATGATTTCCTTTGCCCCCAACAATGGCTCTAGACATTCGTCGATGACATCTATGGAGTTGTAATTGACGGTAACCACCGTGGTTTCATCAAGCGCGGGTATTCGGTCCATTTACCTTAAAGGCCTCAATTAAATTAAACATGATCAGCGCAAAAACCGCATCCTGACAATCGTCCAGATTACCGAAATCACATGATGGGCACGGATTTTTTTGCCCTCCTCATAGGTCCGCCCCCGGTAACTAACGGGAACTTCATAAATCGATTTACTGACGTCAACGGCTTTGGACAGAATTTCAGCGTGCTGCTCCCAGCCTTCCGTTTGTAATTTCTCCGCATCGACGAGTGTGCTGCGGAACATCAGGTAACAACTATAGACATCCGTAAATGTCGTGTTGTTAAAAATATTGAAAACAAAAGTAATCACATAGTTGCCGATTTTATGCCAAAAATATGAAACCCGGACAAATTCAGGCGCCAAGAAACGGCTACCCATAACGACGTCGGCATCGAATTGCAGGATCGGCAACATCAATTGTTTGTAATCAGCGGGGTTATATTCCAGGTCAGCATCCTGGAACAGGATGTATTCGCCGGTGGCCACTTGCATGCCGGCCTTGACGGCGGCACCCTTGCCACCGTTTCGGGGTTGCTTTATCAGCTTCGTGTAAAGTTCCGGGTTGGCTTCCAGCAGTTCGACCGTCCGGTCTTTCGAGCCGTCATCAACAACGATTACCTCGAGCCTGATTCCGTCAATGCTTTGTGCGGATACCGCTTTCAGAATATCGAGGATTGTCGCTTCCTCGTTATAGGCCGGAATAAGGATCGTGATCTTTTTCAAGAAATACTCCTGATTTTTTTGTATCTGATTGATGAACCGAAATTACAGCAAGCGGGGCAATACAGAATGTTAGAAAGGCACTTATACTCAGACGCGTATGGCCTATCAAGGCACGAGTTGATTTCCGGCTTTCTGCTAGTCTTTCTTGCCGCTTACGTGTTCTGGTCCAGCCCTGTCAAAAGGACAGGATCGCCCGTCGACACGGAGAATCAACTGTTCAAGATCGGCGCTCGAATAAACTGCCAGGGATCGAGATGTGATTGCCTTGGAATTCGTACGGGTCAACTCCTTGACACAACCAAGAGAGAGTAACGTCTTCCATTGGCTCGGGCCCTTCTGGTTCGCCGAACCGATGTCTTCATTCACCTTTATGACGGTGCTTAAAATATGTGTAATGCCAAGCTTTCTGAGCTGACTGAAATAAAGGCCCGGATTGAAAGCATGTGGACGAATATCAAGAAAGTTCTCGTTCGATGTGTGGGCATAATAAACCGGGATATCAAACAGGTAAATCAATTGTCGATTAACGACGAGAACGCGATCCGTCTGCTTTAAATTCTCGTTAATCCAGACCACAGCGTCATATCCGGAAATGTTGCGGGAGAGAAAATCAGCACGACTCACATCGTCAAAACTGTAGCGAAAATAATTTATTGAACTGGCAAGGTGCCCCGCCATTTGCAAGCCGATGGTAAGGATACACGCCAGCATCAAAGGTTTCGTGGCCTTGGCTTGACTGGCCCAATGGCACGCCGCAACCGCCACCAACATCAGGGCAACAGGATAGATCGGCAGAAGATGACGCACCCGCTGCGAACTGCCACTAAAAAACCAAAGTCCGTAATACAGGGTGACGACCAAAGACGCCGTCAACAGTGGACTCGCCAAAAGGCATCTGCGAAACCGCCACAACCCGGCCAGCACAAAAGGCAAAATCAACATCATAAATGGCCCCAAGCCGACCCGTTCGGAATCAAAGGCAAGTGATGTCGAAAATGTCGCTAAAAATGGATAGATCAACGCCGACAGCGGCGATAGTGGAACGCCCTGTTCACTTACGAACAGATTATCCCTCATTGCCTGCTGATGGGAGATGTCCCAAAATCCGGAATTGCCAACATTGAGGATACCATAAAGCATGGGGAAAACCGGATCTCCGGTATGCATCCAATTCCAGGCATACCACTGGAATCCCGCCAACAAAGCCGCCAGGCTAAACAGGAGCACTTGCTTCGGCCACTGGCGGAGCGTTAACACTCCACTGCCGCAGGCCGCAGCGAACAGCAATCCCGTGTACTTGGCACCCACGAACAGACCAGCGGCCAGACCCGATAAGACGGCATAGCGGAACAATTCCGTTTCGCGGCCCCTGATCAGGGCCCCGAGTGCAACAATGACAAAACCGGCATTTCGCACCTCGATCTGACCCGAACCGCCGCCATAAAGAACGGCGGGCGTGGTCAACCAGATCAAGGTGATCACCAACGACCAGGATCGTTCAAGACGGAAACGGCAAAGGAAATACAAAGCCCCCGCAACGCCCCATCCTGACACCATGGTCCACATGGTTAACGCCTTCTCGCCGCCAAGCCCCAGAGCCGGAATATATGTCATTTGAAGCAGCAGCGGAATGGCCCCATCGATGGCCCTGGGAACAAATATCAATTGCCCTTCCTGCCAGAACATTTTCGGCAGGGCAAAATGGTAGGCCATGGTGTCGGCATCGGCCGGAGGCGACACACCCTCCAGAACGTCGAGTGCCAAAACCAGAGCCAGACCGGTTAACAGCAATTGTTCTGTTGACGAATATACTTTGCCGCGACCGGCATCGGGTCGTCCCAACACTATCAGCCCAAAGACGCCCGCCGCCAACAGGGCAAGAACGGAGCCGGTATTGAACATTCCGGCCACACCCAAGAAGAACATCAGCCAACCGAGCACGCCCATGCCAAGGACGAACGCTGTCACCATCCGCTCTCCCCAGGGCAGGGAGTCTCGGATGCCGAGAAGCCACAAGGCAATTGCGCCCAATCCGACACATGAGGTCACTTCCAACAGAACAACCAGCGCTGACATCACAACTGCTCCAGCAAATCGAGGCCCCTGTGGACCAGATCCCTGAAGCGGTAAACATATGCTCCGAAGCCAACAACGACCCAAGCTAACAATGCCAACACCAGCCATTGGGGGGTGGCCGCCCGCGGGGAAGTTTGTCCGGACGCCAGTGAAATCGCAAGCAAATTCCAAGGCAGCTGCAGACCGATCAACAAAGCCTTGAAAGGGAAACCGCCACGCCGGTAAGCAATCATTGCTTCGAAATGGACGGCCAAAATCCTGAACAACAAATCAAACAGTCCGGGCGCATGACGTCGGGCAATGTCCAGCGAGCAGGCGAGGCGACGGGCGGTAAAGCTGGTGATCGAACTGCCCGTCACGTGATAACGCGAAAGAACATTGGGGAAAATGCTGAACGTTGCGCCATCACGTGCTAGCAATTTCAGCCATAATTCAAAATCCTGAGCTGTCGCCAGAGCTTCGTCAAAACCACCCACCTCCACCACTTCGGCGCGGCGGCAGACGACGCTCGATGTGGCGATGAAACCCTGGCGGAAAAGCCCGATATAAGGATCAGAGGCCTGTTGAAAACGGCGGGCACATTCAACCGTGTTTTCCGACCCGTCAATCTCGACGCGGATAAAATCATGGGCGACCAGTACATGGTTTGTGCCATGCAGAGCGGCCATGGATCGCTCGATCTTCTCGGCCATCCATTCGTCATCGGCATCAAGAAAAGCAACGAAGGTTAACTTTGCTTCCCGGAGGGCGTGATTGCGAGCCGCCCCGGCGCCCTTGTTTTGCTGAGCGATCACCCTCAGTTCGACGCCATTCATCTTTTCACGCATTGCCTCCGCCGCTTCAAAGGTGCCATCGTCGGAGCCGTCGTCAACGACAATGACTTCGCCGGGTTTCAATGTCTGTGCGGCCACGGAAGCGAGCGCCTGGCCAATACAAAACGCCGCACGGTAGGCCGGTACAATGACACTAACATCGGCCATCTTGTGCTCTTCAAGAGACATCGGCGAAAGCCTCCAATCCTTCCGCAGGCGGGCAGGCCGCAGCTGGTGATTCAACATGAATACGCACGGCCAACTCCAGCATCAACAATTGATAAATGCGAAAGCCATGCCGGGAAGGGTCGGCGAACAGGCGCTCGATACCGGATTTAGTCCACCAGCCACGCTCGAGGGTTTCCCGACGTGTCAGAATACGACGCGCCGGTTTTCCAAGACCGGCCTCAAGCCAGGCTAGTACCGGCGAGGCAAATCCCCGCTTGGGAGCATCGATAACAGCGGCGGGAAGATACGGGCGGGCCATGACTCTTTGAAGTGCTTTCTGCCGCCCATTCGGTGTGCGGATTGTCTCCGGCACCGCTAACGCCGCCTCGACCAAATGATGATCGAGGAACGGTACCCGCCCCTCGACACCGACGGACATGGATGTGCGATCAAGCAAGCTGAGCAAATCTCCAGACAAATATGTATTGATGTCGGCGCAAAGCATTGCCGTCTGCCTCTCCCCTTCACAGGCGTCGGCGAACGTGGCCTGGGCCGATTTTCCAACAGGGTTGGGCCAGCCAATGAGATCGCGAATAGGCGGAGCGAAGAAGGTCGTGTGATCGTGCAGATAACCGCCCGGATCAGATGTCCATTTTTCCGCCCGCGCCAACCGCCAGGCTGTCATTGGCGAAAGGGTGGAGACGGCTGGTTCAATCAATCCGCGCCGCAGCCAGCCTGGAAGCCGAAGATAGTTTTTTTCAATGGTTCGTTGGAAATAGCGCCCATATCCGGCAAACAATTCATCACCGCCGGTGCCGTTGAGCGCCACCTTGAGAGTTTTTCCCAATGCCTCCTCGATCAGGAAATTTGGCAATAGGGCGGGATCGCCAAGGGGTTCGTCCGCGTGCCAGGCAAGCCGCGGTAGGCTGGCCCCAACATCCGAGGCGGGCAAAGTAATGGTCGTGTGGCGGGTTCCGTAACGCAGCGCCACCTCTTCGGCCAACGGACTTTCGTCAACTGGCGAACCTTCAAAGTCAACGGTGAACGTATTTATCGGCCGGGTGGAGCGTTCGGCGGCCAGAGCCACCATGAGACCTGAATCGATTCCTCCCGATAACAGCGCCCCAACCGGGACGTCACTGCGTAATTGCAGGCTAATGCTGTCGCCCAGCAATTGCGTCAGGTGTTCGGTGATTTCGGCCTCGTTCACAGGCAGGTTGGTGGCCGGACGCGCATGCCAGTAACGCTCAATGGCAATGCCGCCATCGGCGTCGATGCGGAGCAGATGACCGGGCGGCAGTTGTCGGACCCCCTTGTAAAGGGTTGCCGGCGCCGGCACATACCCATGGGTCAACTGGACGCCAAGGGCGCGCTCGTCGATAGAGGCCGCAATCAACCCCGATGCAAACAGGGCCTTGATTTCCGATGCATAGAGAATTCCACCACCCGAAAGCTTCGCCCAATAGAGCGGTTTGATCCCCAAACGATCGCGCACAAGCATTAGGCGGTGGGGGGCTTCTTCGTAAAGCGCCAGGGCGTACATACCGTTCAGGACGTGTACAAACGCATCCCCCTGGGCCCGGTGAAGCGCCAGCGCAGCTTCCATATCCCCTTGTGTCTGATAGGGATAATCCCGATGTTCCTGCCGAATTTCCAGATAGTTGTAAATTTCGCCGTTGCCGGACAGCACCCGTCCACCTGCCTCATCGACGATCGGCTGTTCGCCGGTTTCCAGATCGATTATCGCAAGACGGCAAAAGCCTGCCTGGTATCGACCATCGACTGTTGCGTAACGGCCTTCGCCATCGGGGCCGCGATGAGCGATGGCGGCCAGCATAGCATCCATGTCCGCTGCATGGGGTGGCCCGTTGCGGGGCAGGAACAGTCCGGCGATACCGCACATCTTACAAGCACTCCAGGCTAAAACCACCGCGCCACGGCAAGCTGACGCATTTCTTCATGCGAATGGCATGTGCCGCCGTGCCGGCCCCGTAGGAGTGCCAGCATGTCACGGGCTCAATGGACATCTTATTGACGTCGCCCTGCCAACTCAGACGGTATTCTTTCTGTTGCCCCGCCAACACGATTGCACCATCCACGCAACGGGGTTTGAGTGGCGTAATGATCGTCCGCACCAAATCATGGCGGCTATGGCCGGCAAGATCATCGTCAACGCAAAGCCTGTTGCCGGCAAAATGCCAACAGCGTTTGTGTGCCCCAACACCAGGAAATCGGGAGAACCCATGATGAACCAGTGTCATGGTATCCGTCTCGATTTCAACCTGTGGTACCGGTCCGCCAATTTTACGGCGAAAGGTTTCATCGTAGTAGGGCCGGCTAGGCGGAAAACTACTCGCATGATCAACCATGAGACCGTTGTGGGCCGCCCCGGATCGATAGTAGGCCGCCTCACCTTCCTCGCCGTAACTTCCACGGCCCGGATCAACAATCACCGGTTCGTTCTCATAGTGGAGCTCGAAACCGCCAATATCCTGATGACCGTGGCCGGGCATGTGGGACCACCCCCCGGGCGCGACATGGGCAAGCATTGAAAAGGGACCGAGCGCAAGGCGGTGCCATCCTGCGGCGGACAGAGCCACCGACGATGCTGGCGCAATTTGCCGTCGCAAATCCAGGAACGCCCTGACGTCATCTTCCACCAATCCGGCAAGCCAGCCACCCGTGCCACCCGGAAGCAGGCCGGAAAGCCAGGCCGGAGAACAATCAGGTGACAGATCGCCAATCAAGGGCATCCCACCGGGCAAGGTCATGGCGTTGGCGGCTGAAAGTGCCTTTAAGGTAAATTCCTTCAGCATGCTGGCCTCTTTCCGTTCATAACGTTTAGCCGCGAGCCATGCCTCGGCGTAGTTGCGTGTCAACAGCAACTGATAATGGCTGGAACCCTCACGCAAGACCCCTTCAGCCGAAAAAATGCGTTCAAATTCATGGCATAAAATCTCCGCTCCCAAGCTGGCCGCCTTGTCGAGTTTAAGTTCAAGGCCCAGAAGATATAGTCCACGACCATTGTTGGAGAGGTGATTCGAGGTGTGATGGTCGCCGAAATATTCGAGCCTGTCGGCAATCACCGTTGCATGGGCGGCGAGAACGCGCACGGTATCCGCATTGTCTCCCGGTAACCCGTGACGGCGGGCGAATGCCAGGATGTTCACGGCCCGCTCTGCCGCAGTGTAAGGATGCCAGGCCCAGTCGCCGGAAGGTTCGCCGTAATTTGACCGCCAGGCCTGCCACAGAATGCCGACCCACGCCGGGTCGGCGGCGGCGCCCATAAGGGGCAGCCAGGCGAAGCGGTGCATCGCCAAAAGCGTTTCGATGTCGGCGAAAGTGCGCTGGAAAAAGGCTTCGCTACCGGATGCATCAAGCATAAGTTTCTCTCCGGCCAGACGGATGTCTATCCTTCCTTCGGGCTGTCCCGGCGCAGCACCCGGATAGTTTTTGTCTGCATCCTCCAGTTCAAGAGGTAGAAATTCGGTCAAATACGGCGGTCGATGCGCCTCGAAGGACGGCTCGCCCGGCCAGCGTCCCAATAACCGCCCAATCAACCAACGCCGCAGCACCGGATCGCCGGCGAGTTGGCGAATTTTGCGATGAATTTCAGTTATCATTCAACATCTTACGGTTTGAACAACATGTACCCGCCGACGACTTCGCGCGTCACGGAAGCAGGAAACAGAAGGGCCATTTTACGAGGTGCCATAACGCGCGTCCGGCGTTCATGAAGCTGGGCGATAATGTTCCAGGAAACCCGCTCGCCACCGTTCAGAGACTCTGCCAAATTCTCGGCTATCTGCCTTCGCAATACCGCCTCGTCCCACAACTTTGGCCGATGATAAAAAGTCGCCGGTTCGCCAATGAAGGATGATTTTCTAGCCATCAGATCAACGGCATTCAGGACGGGGCTAAAATGTTCCCCATCCTCGTAAAACCCAAGAAGGGTAAAATCATCCTGCATGCTAGCCAGCAGTTTGAAGTCATTCAGATCTGCTAGATCGATGTTTGAATTTCGCGTCCACTGCCCTGTCAACCTATACATTTCCATGTCCATACGGGCGACCGGATAAGATCTTGGAAGTTGCAGGGCGAAGGCCACCGTGACAATAATCGTAACGAAAACCGTAACCGGTATCCCCGAGAAAGGTTTCAGCATGGACTCCGTCATCCTGGAAAACCACTTCGACAAGGCGAACGTGATCGCCAGCACGAAGGAGGCGTATCCAATTGCGGTGATATCGCCACGCAACAGGAAAAAAGCCGTCAACACACCGGTTTTTTCGTACCAGGAAAATCGGTCGTTTTGCAGGACCAGAACCAGCACGATCATAGAAAACAGAAAAATTTGAAATTTGGCGGCCCGAACCGGACTCAACATAATGAGTTTGGGATTAGGGTAAATTTTATAACCAAGAGTGAGGTAATAAACACCAAACACGACGAGGCCAAGCGTAACAAGGGAAACACACCAATACAGACGGCGAAAGTCCGGGTTCCTCAGACGATTGGCCAAAAAGGGTGTCGCAGCCAAGGATGCCACGAAAAGAACAAGAGCTGACACGGGTTGAAGATGAAAGGCGACTTCCAAATCTTCTCGTTCCATGACCCGTTCGCAAATTCGAATAAGCGCCTCGGCCTCTTCGGGGAAGGCAACCCTGCCACTTAAACCGACAATCGCCATCACAGGCAGCGACAGGGCCAGGGCATCGGACATTTTAAAGGGGCGCCGTAGCAGAAAATAAATCAGGGCGACGGGTAAAAGGACAAATCCGCCTTTTGGCGCGATTAGCAAAACCAGTGTGATGCACAGGGCACTCGGCACGGCTTTGCGCCCAGCCATGAAATATAAGGACGCAATTCCCAGCCCGTGGGCCAGGGCATTTTGGGCGATGGTATGCGGCGTGCCGGCGCCGCCGTGTACGGTTATTAGAATTTTATAAAAACTGAAGCCGAGCAACAATGTAATAACGCTGGATATCGCAGGATCGTTGATGTCGAAATATTCCCCGACCATCAGAAAGGTCATCCACAGTGCCAGAGCGGAAACAGCCAGAAAGAAAAGCAGCCCGTAGAAATCGTCATATAACGGCAACCTGAAGAACGCGATTACATCGTAAAAAAAAGAACTGTTTAAGGAAATGTGATCTTGCAGATAGATATCACTGGTTAATTCGCCCGGGTTCAGCGCCTTATAATAAGCACTACGATAAAAACTTTTCGGGGTACTGTATTTGGCAAACGAGACCGCCAACAACAACAACCAGCAGTAGGTCACGGTTAGTGTTTGGAGTAAATTTCGCGAGGCAGTCATTGTTTATTAAATCAATCTTCGCCTGTCGGCTTCAGTAAATGCCGGATGTTGGTACGGCGTTGTTTTCGAGGCCGCCGATGGCGGCGCGACCCATGGCCAGAATGGCCTCCTCAGCACTGCCGCCAATGTGTGGGGTGGCAAGGAAATTCGGCAGGGACAGGAGTTCGGAATCTAGCGGCGGTTCCACCGCAAAGACATCGAACGCAGCCCCGGCCAATCGACCATCCATTAACATCGTCTTCAGGGCTTTCTCATCGACCAACCCCCCACGTGCCGCATTAATTAAAATCGCTGTCGCCGGCATCAGGGCCAATCGCTCGGCCGTCAGGATGTTACGAGTCGTCTCGTCGAGGGGAAGATGAATCGTGACCACCTCCGAGCGGCGTAACAGCCCTTCCAGATCCACCGCCTCAACCCGGTTGGTGGAATAGAAGTCAGAAAAGTCGAGAATATCGTGGGCAAGAACCGTGCAGCCGAAGGCGTTCAAAATCGGCACCAAATCCTTCCCGATATGGCCACACCCAACAATGCCGACCGTTCGTTCAGACAAGTAGCGGCCCATATGTGGACGCCAAGTGCCCAAACGCACTTCTGAATTTGCTGCGGGAACGTGCCGCAACAGGGAAATCGCGAAAGAAATTACCAATTCGGATACGGAGCGCCGATTTACCCCGCCACTCCAACCAAGGCTCACTTCGTGTTTTTGCATGGCCTCAATATCTATCATGTCAAGCCCGACCCCATATTTACTGATCACCTTTAAGCTAGGCAGCTTTTCAAGCACGGTCGCATCAATAGATTCCAGCGCGATAATCGCCTTTTTGTGCCCTTGCAGAAAATTGACGAGCCCGTCACCTTCAAGGCTCAGTCCCTGATCATTAAAAGTGACGTTTTGATACTGATCGAGCAATTCGGCACGCAAATCAGGATGTTTGGAAAATGACCGTGACGTGACGGCAACGGGAGTTCGGTTTTTCACCGAATTCGTCCTTCATCAAGAAACTGCTTACAAGAAGCGGAAAAGAATTCATCATTGGCATAGCCATCTTTGAAAATTCTGCCATCTTTTCCTGGCAGGATCAGGGTGACATTTCCAGCGCCCACGTTCTTTTTATCCTTTGATATGGCTGCGAGAAAGACTTCGAGGGGTATGGGAAAATCTTCAAAGCCCCTGTAGTTTTCTTTTAAGACGGGATGCATGCGTTGGAAGTTTTCTTGCGAACCAACAAAAAGTTTTTCAGCAACAAAATTAGCCATGTCCATGCCAATCGTAACTGCGATCCCGTGCGGAATGGCAAAAGCAGTTGCCGCTTCTATGGCGTGACCAAAGCTATGGCCAAAATTGAAAACATTGCGGATGCCGTTATCAAATTCATCTTCTTCTATGAAACGTTGTTTAACTTCAAGAGAGCGCCGGATGTATTTCATCATCAAGGCCCTGTCGGAAAAGATATTGCCGTAATCAGCCGCAATGGCATCAAAATCTTCAGGCCCGGCAATAGCGTGTACCTTCAGCATCTCCCCAACTCCGGAACGCAAATCCCGTTCGTCAAGGGTATCGAGAAAATGAGGACAGATGGTGACACGCCTAGGCGGGGAGAAAGATCCCAATATATTCTTGGCGTTGCCACAATTGATCGAGCTTTTTGAGCCAATGCATGAATCAGCCTGAGCCAGTAGCGTTGTTGGATAAAAACTCCACTCTACACCACGTAAAATTGACGTTGCCAGAAAGCAGGTGATATCCTGAATAATGCCGCCGCCGATTGCCAATAAGGCGTGATCACGCCTTATCCCATTGTCGACCAAATGTTCTACGTATGCCGGGGTATGGTCTAACGATTTGTTTTCTTCTGTCGCTTTAATAAGCAACACGGAAGAAGACGCGAGAACTTTTTTGAGCTTCGTTGCGTATAAATCAGCGATGCGTTCATCAATAATAAAATGGCAGTTTTCAGATATATTCCTATCCATGCTTGCAAAGGCTTCATCATCAAAGAAAACAGAATACGGCCCTTTGTGGGACTGGATAGTCATTTCCCTAGACACGCGTGAAGCCCCCGTCGATGGCAATATTCTGCCCGCTTATGTATGTATTTTCAGGACCAGCCAGCCAGACAGCAAAAGCGGCGATTTCCGTAACGGTTCCCAATCGGCCAATCGGAACTTGAGACGTCAGTTCGGAAATACCCTCGTTTCCCAGGATAGAACGTGTCAGTTCGGTGTCGATAAATCCCGGCGAAAGGCAATTGGCCAGCACGCCGGATTTAGCCACTTCTGCGGCAAGGGCGGCCGTCATGCCATCAAGCGCAAATTTGCTGGCGGAATATGCCCCCCGGTGAGATTTGCTGATTTTACCCCAGATCGAACAAATATTAACAATACGTCCCCAACCTTTCTTGGTCATGCCCGGCAATGCAGCGCGGCAAAGACGGAAAGGTGCGTGAACATTGACTTGTTGAATAATGGCAAAATCTTCCAGGTTTATCTCCGCAAAGGGGGCAATCTTATTGATTCCCGCATTATTGATTAGAATGTCTACCGACAATTCAGTTAATTGCGCGGTAAATTCCTGAAAAGTTTTCTCATCTGTAAAGTTGACAGCTCGATATTCACAACCTGTGGGCGTTTCGCCGTCAGGCTTCGTACCAGTTATGATGACCTGAGCGCCCTCGGAAAAAAGGCGCTCCGCAATTGCGCGGCCAATACCACGAGTCCCGCCTGTCACCAGAGCTCGTTTTCCCTTTAGATATTTACTCATCTTTCTCCGCCACAATGTTCCAAGAAAAACCAATAAAGCGCCCAAGCCACAACTCCATGGCTGTCTCTGTCATATATGGCGCTCCATAGACGAGCACTCCCCCGGAATGTGCCCTTCGACCCATCATTTTCAGAAGAGAAAAACGAATCTGACTCAATTTCGGAACGCAAAAATTATCAAACTGAAAACTCGATTTTCTCAGACTATGAATGGTAAAATGACGAAATGAGTAACGCATTTGCTTTTCCGAATAAACCCTGGTTATGGGGTTCTTCGTATCTGCAAACTTTGGCTTTCCTTCTGTCAGGCGCCCAATCCACTGAGCCTCGGGCCAATGGAAAATTTCACCGGTAATAATTGCCCGCGGCAAAATATTAAGCCAGTAAGTAGTTGAGTGCCGTGAATATAGCATGATGATAGCTTTGCCACCTGGTTTCAAGATCCGGAAAACTTCCTCAATGCATTTATCTGTGTTTTCTGAATGGTGAAGAACACCGTTCGAATAGACGATATCAACACTATTGTCACGGAAGGGTAAATTTTCTCCATCCGCTTGATACGCGCGTCCATTTCCTTCAAGTAAAAATAATTTCCGATTAGTCGCCATGACCCGTTGTGGCGTGATATCAACGGCGACAACTGATGCCCCGTGCAATGCAAACAAGGATGAATGTCCTCCGCCCCCCGGTCCAATCTCCAGCACCCTTTTTCCGGCAATATCTTTGAGCGGCATTTCGATGGTCGCCATATGCCTGCGCTGGACAAACAAATCTTCCAGTTTAGCCAATTGTTCCTTGAGCGTTTCGGCACTCAATTCGTCTTCGTGGCCAGCATAAAGCTGGTGATACAGATCGCCCCACCATTTTTGAATATCGGTCTTGGTTGCCGTATCAGACACATCGGACATAAGCGAGCAAAGCAGCTTTTCGCCATCGACCGGATAATCGGCGCCGCAGGTGCCACAAGCAACTCCGTCATTGCCATTAATGTGTAACGCCTCCGCGTGACACGCCGGACAGCGTAGAAGGTATTCCGTATCTTTGGAAATGATCCTGAGAAAAGAAATATGTTGTTTGTGTTCCGCCATGATAGAAAGAAAGCCCTTGCGTTCAAGGTTTTGGCACTGCATTGACCTGTTAGGTGCAGGGTGTATAGTCCCCGGTGACAAACAGAAAATATTTGATTGGCCAAGCCTGTGGATAGTGGTTATGTCGAAATCCGAAAATTATAAAGCTCTTTTTCCTGCCCTTGGAGTCGCCTGGTGCGCTGTGGTAATGGCGACATATTACGTTTCCAATGTCGGCTACTACGAAGAAAAAGTCGGCGTCTTTGCAAAATTCCTGTTTGAGGCATTGCAATAGTCCGTGGCAAGCATTTTGTTCGTTCTGGTTTTTTTCGCCGTCCTCGCTGCTCTCGGTTTTGTTGCGGTCTCAAAGTTTGATCGCCAGCAACGTTTGAGCGGGTTCGAGCGGGTATTGTTTTCTTTTGCCACTGGTTGTTACGCCATCTATTTCGGCGTTTTCGCGATCGGCTACTGGCGTCTCGACAGCACGACTATGGGAATACTGGCTGGGGTGCTAATTCTGACCGCCTTGCCCGTCCTCGGCCGCCTGGCATTACGGGATTTCGGCCGGACGTTCGCACGTGTCTACCAGATGGCTCGCGGCGACAGGCTGCTGGCGCTGTTGTGGCTCGCCGTTATTGGCGTCGGCCTGAGTGCCATCATTCAGGGCATGGCACCACCGAATGATTACGACAGCCTGATGTATCATCTTTCGTATCCTCAGCACGATATTGAACTGGGCCGCATCGCGGTTCCATGGGGCCGCGACAGCGGCACCCAGACGGGGTTGTTTCCCGCCATGATGAGTAATATGACCCGTTTCGCCTTGGCGCTGACAAACGCGGGGGTAGCACAAATGCTGCATGGTGTGTTCGGTTTGCTCGCCGCCGCCGCCGCCGCCGCGCTGGCCTTGCGTCTGAAAATGTCGCAATCAGTCGCGGTTTTGGCGGCCCTGTTATTCTTGTCCATTCGTTTCGTCGTATGGGAAATGGCGACCGTCGAGGTCGATATCGCCTTTGCCGCCTTTTCCATTTTGGCCATGCTCGCCTATACGCTGTGGCGGCAACATGAAACCTTCGGCCTTGCAGCCATTTTCGGCTTGATGATCGGCGCCGCATTACTAACCAAGTATCAGGGATATCCCTTCGCCGCCGCGTTCGGCCCGCTTATCCTTTATGATCGCTTCGTGGGGCGAAAAAACTGGTCGGCCTTTCTGGCCGGTCCCGCGGTGGCCTTCTGCGTTATCGTACCGCACCTAGCGCGCAATGCGATGATGACGGGCAACCCTCTGTTTCCCCTGCTCAACAATTTCTTCAACCCGGAAGAGCCAGTCTATTTCGAGACGTCGATTTTCGAACACTATGGACCCGGGATGGGCCTGCTTGATTTGATCATGGCTCCGTGGAATTTTTCCATATTACCGATGCAACACTTCGATGGAATGGTTCTCGGGGCCCCTTATCTGCTGGCGCTGGTCCCGCTGGTGGTTTTTGATTTGCCCCAAGCCAAACGCTTGCGTCCAATGTTAACCATCCTGGGCGTTTTTTTTGTCGTCTGGTTTTACCTGTTGAACCAACAGGTTCGGTTTTTATCGCCGGTTATGCCCCTGCTGGCGATCTTTGCAGCGGCTGGTGCCACCGCTCTATGGCGGGCCGTTCGACAGCACAAAGGATTGAAACCAGTATATATTGCATTGATTGGCGTTTTGTTTATCAACCAGTCTATGTTCGTCGGCATCTATTCCGCCATCAGGCTGCCGGTTGCTCTTGGCCTCATGACAGCCGAGACCTTTCATTCGAAAACACCAACCATGACCGGAGCGATGTATGGAACTTGTACATTTATACGCCGGAATCTAAAGCCGGGTGAACAGTACTTCTCCGTCGTCTGGCCCCATTCCTTTTATTGTCCGCAGGTCTCCGTAACATTGAGCTATTTTGACGATGAGGCAAAATGGTGGAGAGAAACCGATCAACCACCGGAAATGAATTTCAACACATTCATGCAAAGAGTGGAGACGGCAAACTTTCGTTACTTCTTTGTGCCCACAGCATTTGAGCAACGTCGCAATGATACGGCAAAGGCAATAATAACAAAGGTAAATCCCCTGGATTACAGGTTTGGAAACTATCTCCAACCTGTATTGAGCCGATTGCAACCCGTTTTTGAGGGTCATTATTCGGCAGTTTATGATGGTCCTGCCGTAATCGAATTGCTCAAAGACCTTCCGCAGCCAGAGTAACGCTGGTCGAAGGATCATTCACGAACCAAGTCCCCATCGGGCCTTCCATTGCGGATCGGCACAATAAATCCGGTAAACAAGCCGCATCGTTTCCAGGGCATCGTCCACCGACCCGCTGATGACTGGGGTATCATTGAAAATGACATCGGCGAATTCCGCAATTTCACGCTCCCACGAGGGGTCATGATCGTAACGTGTAATTTCCTCTTTCGGGTCACCAACATCGGAATTCGCGGCCCAGGCGACGGCCAGGGTTTCTTCGCCATAACTTTTTGAGCCGCTGAGAATTCCCGACAGGTTGACCGCGCCTTTTTCCAGGGTGACATCCAGTGAAAAACGATGACGCCATTGTGTTGCTGTCGAATGCAACATCGCCACCACGCCTTCCCTGGTCCGCATCAGGGCATAGGCGTTGTCTTCGACGTCATAACCCCAAAAGGCATTGCTGAGGAAACTGTGAATTTGCTCGAACTCGCCAGCGAACAAGCGCATCAGGTCAACCATATGGATTCCCTGATCAAGCAGGATGCCGCCGCCGGCTATCTGACGCCGTGTGCGCCAATCCGATGGTTCACCATAACTGATGAATTTGGATTTCCCGTAAACCCCGCGAAGGTTAATGACCCGACCCATTTCGCCGGATTGAACAATGCCTAAGGCGTTTTGAATACTGTCATGGTAACGATGATTGAAGCCGTATTTTAGTTTCAGCTTGGGGTGTGCTTTGCTGCATTCCACGACTCGGGATATATCCTCAAGGTTGCGCCCTGGCGGTTTTTCACAAAACACATGAAGGCCGGCATTAAGACCGGCTATCGTTACCTCTGCAGCGATGTCGTTTGTCAGGCAAACGAACAGGGCGTCCAGGTCTTCCTTCAGCAGTGCGGTGTAGTCTTTATGAAAACGCACCCCGTCATCCAGTTCCCCGTCGCCGGGAAGCGTGCGGTCGCACACCGCGACGGTGACCATATCGGGCCGTTGTTGAATGAATTGGTGGCGGCGCTGGCCGACCACGCCAAAACCGGCGATGCCGATTCGCAGCGGTAATTTTGTCACGACAACTCCAGATACTGGCGGGTCAACGGGTCGTCCCGAAGCAGGCCTTCACCACGGGTCAGGTCTTGTTGGGTGTCGATGCCGATGGTTTCGGTTTCGGTGAAAACGGCGTACAGGGCATGTCCGTGTTCGAGTACGCGCAGCATATCCACGGACTCGATATCTTCAAGAGGCGTCGGCTGCAGGGCGCTGAACCGCTTGAGAAATCCCCAGGTAAAGGCCATGATTCCGGTTTGCTGATACATCGGCACGGTTGCCGTGCGGGCCCGTGAGGGAATCGCCGCACGGGAAAAATAGAGCACCCTGCCGTCGGGCGCGGCGACGATTTTTACGGTGTTCGGATCGTCATGATCCTCGGGCCTGTAAAGTCTTGAACCAAGATTGATAGCCGGGGCGCCGGATCGGTTTTGCGCCGCGACCACGTCTTCGATCATTATCGGCGAAACCAAAACCTCGTCGCCCTGAACCATGACGACGACGGTGTCATCTTGGGCATCGGGATATCGGGCGGCGACCGCTTCCTGGACTCGGTCCGTACAGCGTTCGTGACTATCGGCTGTCATGATCGCCTCGCCACCGTGGGCGATAACGGCATCGTAAATTTCCGCATCACACGTCGCCACCGCGACATGGGAAAGCCCGTCGTACAGACGACAGCGATCATGGATGTGCAAGATCAGCGCAAGCCCCAGCATCGGCTTCAGCGGCTTGCCGGGAAATCGGCTGGAACCCATGCGGGCCGGAATAATGCAAATTGGCCCGGTCATGATGTCGATCCGGTGATCGACCGGATGCCGCCGAGGGCGCCCCGCATGGCGATAATATCGGTACAATACGCGACGAATGTAAAACCGTCATCAATCCGGCCTTGCAGGGCCCCCGCGTCCGGCTCGACTTGATGGATACCCACCGCCTTGCCGTTTTCCCGGCACGCCGTCTTGACCGATTGAATGGCATCCATGACCGCCGGGACATCGAAATCCCCGGGATGGCCAAGGTCGCATGACAAGTCGTAAGGTCCCAGGAACAAGGCATCGACGGATTTTTCGGCGGCGATATCGGCCGCCGCATTAACCCCGGCGCGAGTTTCAATCTGCGGCACTAGCAGTGGTTGAAATTTATTCATGTAGGGACCGAAATCATCGCCCCACCGATTGCAGCGAGACAGCCCGACGCCGCGCCGGCCGGCCGGCGGGTACTGGCAGGAAAGGGCGAATTCGCGGAAATCGGCGGCACTTTCGACGGTCGAGACGATCAACCCGCCGGCCCCCAGGTCCAGCAGACGCCGGGCCAGGTCGCGATGCTGTCCGCTGATCCGCGCCAGCGGAACGACGCCATGCCGTTCCGCCGCGACGAACACCGCCTCGGCCTGCGATATATCGGCGGAACCATGTTCCATGTCGAGCGCCAGCCAGTCAAAGCCGAGGCTCGCCATCGCTTCCGCTATTTGCGGCGACCCCGTGGTCAACCAGCCGCCGATACTGAGCTTTCCGGCGGCGAGACGGGATTTGAGAGGATTTTTTGTGGCTTCAGCCATTGAGCAGTTCCTTACGCCAAAGTTCCAATGACACGGCGGCAAAGAACTGTTCGCCGTGTGGGGGAGTGGGCCGTTGGGAGCTGTTCTGGTCGGCAACGGCCAGCAGAGTTTCGTGCAGATTTTGCGATGTCGCGGTCGGCAGGGTGACGTCTTGCGGCATAATATCGAGGGCCATGCGTTCCCCGGAAAGAAACCGAATGGTCGGAAGGCCGCCAAGACAGGCTTCTAGGCCGACGCTCGTCGCCGCGTACAGGACGGCGGAGAGCCCGCCCTGCCGGTTGAGCGGATCGCCGGTTCTGGTCAGTCCCGGCGCCTCTTCAAACGCGCAGGGCGACATCGGGTGATCCTTGACGACAAATCGCAAGCCGTGCGGCAAAAGGCGGTGCGCGGCGGCAATTATCTCTGCCGATATTTTCCGGTCAAACGGTAGCGCGACAAATACCGGGCCTTGCGGATCATAATCAAGCCGCCCCGTTTCAGGAAAACGAAAAGCGCCGCCGAGCCCGAGCCGGTCCTCCGCCATGCCAAATGCGAGCAATTGGTTCAGCGTCGATGGTCCGCTGCAAAAAACCTTGTCCGGCAGGCTATCGGTGCCGTCGCGGTTGGCTTCGGGGGAATAGTTCAACATGTGGCGGCCGATCACCGCATGCTGGTAACCGATGGTGCGAACCCCGGCCCGGCGTGCGGCGCGGACAAAATCCTTCTCCCAGGCGTGGTTTTCCCACGGCCAAGCCACGGTCCCGGGGTTCGCCTGCTTAAGCCAGCGCCGCTGACAACGTTGTTGCCAAGCAATCATAGCGCCCTGGCCGCAGCCGCCTTCCAGGGCGGCGGCGCGGCGGATTAACCATCCGAACGAGCCCGCCAAGTGCGTGCGGCCCGGTCGCCATCGCGCCCAAGGCAATGTCAACGCATCAATTGGCGAGCCCCAGGCATGCAGGCTGAAGGTCCGGTCATCCCTAGCCAGTTCGATGGCGCGCCCGGGCGGGCAATCGACATGAAGAACGCGGACCAATTCATCGACGTCGCGCATCAGTGTGCCGAAGTAGCCATCGACGCCATCGGCCGTGCTGGTCGGGTGGCCGTAGACAAGAAGGCTCGCGCAGACTTGCGGGCATAGCTCCCGGTGTCCCCGTGTACGCCACCAGGCGAGCAGATTTACCAGGGTAACCTTTGTCCGGGCCAGCGGCCCGCGCAGACCGAGCCGAATCTTTCCGCCCAATAATGGCGGCCTTGCCCCCGATGAGACGTTGTCCAGTGTTTCGAGATGGCGAAACATCCAGGGGTCGTCACAGACGACAAGGGTCATCCCGGCCCCGGCGGCGGCGTCTTCGACGAGTCGCGACCAGGCCAGCATGACGCCGAAATCCGAAACGTTGGCGGCGGCGGATGCCGTGTGCGACAGGGCGGCGGAAGAATCCTCGGACATCGAGCGGGCCAGTGTCAGCCAGGTATTCGCCATGCTTTCGAATGCGCATTCCAGCCGGCCCTGAATGTCGGCCATCCTGGTTTCAGGGTCGAGCCCCCCCGTTGCGGATGGGCCGATGGCGAACCAAGCGTCGTAGGCCGTCTTGTCCGGCGCATCGCCGGGATGGTGAAGAACAACGGTCACGCCTAGTCCGCGTCCCGATCCGACATCGGTCGCCGCGCGACAATCCACATATGGGACGATTTCCGGGTTTCCTTCAGTTTTTCCTGAAGCGCCGTCCGGGCCGCGTCATCGCCGTCAAGGACAAGCCGCCGAACAACGGCGTCCTCAATACGGGATGGGTCTTCCAGCGCCGCGTTACGGACGATGTCGACATCCAGTTCTCCCGGCGTAAACAGGTCGACAAGTTCCAGGTCAGCCCCAGCAAGCGCAACCTTGACGCCCTCCAGGCTGAGGAAGGTCAAGTGGTGGGGCGGCGAGACGGCTTTCGAATGCACGCCAAGCGCCTTGATATCGAAGCCGTCACCCGACAGGCCGGAAAGAATGATAAGGCCGCCGGGTCGCGCCAGTCGCCGCAAGGAGCGTAGAAACACGACGCTATCAGGGATATGTTCGATGACCTCGAAGCAGGTGACGCAGGCCGCCATGCCCGTCCATTCCGGGTCTCTGGCGGCATCGTCGGCATACCCTTCGAAAACACGTACGGACTGATTTTTTAAATTTTCCGCATGAAGGCGTCCCGGCTCTATCGCCGACACCGGGGTTTCGGAAGATACCGCCTTGAATTCTTCCAGAAAAAGCCCGGCCCCGGCGCCAACATCAAATAACTCACCCCCCGGGGCTCCGGTTGCATAGGTGTCGATCAGCGATGCCACACGCGCCGCGCGCGGAGCAAAAATAACTGTCCGGCGGGCTTCCGCCACGGCCGGGGAAAAGACCGACGCCCAATAACTCGCCGATGCGCTGTCCCGGTAAAAATCCACTAGGGCTTCCGGCGTTGGCGCCGGCGATACATAGAGCGTCCCACAGTCGCCACAATGAGCAAGGCTAAAGCCGTTCTTTTCGAATGCGGGTCGTTGCTCATGCCCGCCGCATCCCGGGCACCGTCGTTCGGCCAACGTGCCGGGTGTTTCCGCCATGCGTCGGGCGTCCTCGGCGCTCAGGCGCAGGTATTCGTCGAGCAGTGCGGTGGGACGGATTTCGTTTTCGCTGAAGCCGTTCATGATTGCGGCGTGCCCCCCAGGTCGGCAAGCGCCACCAGTTTGGCGAAGGTCTCGTTGCCGGACTTCAGTTCATCGAACGTGCCGATGCCCGATATGCGCCCCCCCGCCATGACGCATAACCGGTCGCACGACCTGACGGTGCTCAGGCGGTGGGCAATGATGATAATCGTCTTGGATCCCTTGAGGTCGTTTATGGCGTTGGTGATGTCGTGCTCCGTCTGGCTGTCCAGCGCCGACGTCGCCTCGTCCATGACCAGGACATCGGGGTTGTGGTACAGCGCCCGGGCGATACCGATCCGCTGGCGTTGGCCGCCGGACAGGCGGACGCCGTGTTCACCGACCAAGGAGGAAAGGCCGTCAGGCAGCTGCGCCACGACGCTTTCAAGACGGGCGAGGCGGACGGCCCGGTCTACGGCGCCGTCGTCGATGTCCGCGTCGTCCAGGCCGAGGGCAATGTTGCGGCGAATGGAATCATCGGTCAGATAGATATTCTGCGGAATATATCCGAGCCGCGCCTGCCAGCGCCGCACGGATCCGGCAATGTCGTTTCCGTCGATCAGCATATGGCCTTCGGTCGGGCTCAACACGCCGAGGATGAGATCGGCCAAGGTCGTCTTTCCGGCACCCGATTCACCGACCAGGGCGATCGATTCACCCTTGGCGATGGTAAAATTGATGTCGGACAGGACGCGGGTGTCTGTCCCCGCGTAACGATAGCCCAGGCCGATCAGGGCGATTTCGCGCTCGAAGGGAAGGGGTCGGCGTTCTTCGGGGGCGGAGACGTCGTCGTCCTCGACGCCGACGTAGTCCTTGAAGTCCATGGTGATGCTGCCGACGGAGGCGATGCCGGAGCGGACGGTGGCGATGGCGCTGATGATGCGATTAGCCGAGGGCACCAAACGGAAGGTGGCCAGCGCGAACAGCCCCATCACCGGAATGGCGGCCTGGATCTCGTCGCCTTTGCCGAGGATGAAAAGCAGGACAAGCCCCAATCCGGCAATGGCGATGACTTCGGTGACGTTTCGTGGCAGCTGGGTTAATGACGATGTGAAGGCCTGGCATTTTGCCTGCCCCAGGGCCTCGCGGCGGAAGACGCGAACGAAGAAGTTTTCGCGGCCCAAGATCTTGGTTTCCTTGACCGAGCCGACGCCCTCGTTGATCATACGGATCATTTTTTCGGCATGGGCCTCGCGGCGGTGGCTCCAATCGGCCAGGACGCCCTGCGTCAATATATAGAACCCGCCGGTAATGACGATGAAGACTCCGGCGACCGTCATGGTGGCCAGCAGTTCGGTCGCCAGAAGAATGACCACGACGGCGAGGACGAGAAGCACTTCCATCATAATGTTGAGCAACGGCAACAACCCGCGGGTGAACAACATGGCGGCAGACTGAGTGATGTTTCGAGTCAGGTTGGCAGTATTGCGACCCAGGTGAAAGACATAGGGACGCGACACGTAGTTGTGCAGAATCCGACCCTGTAGCAAGGCTTGTTTCTTCAAGACGAATACGTTTTGCAGCAGCGTCAGACCAAACAGGATCAGGTTCTTGACCAGAAAAAAGGCCAACAGCAGCCCGGCGAAGACGATGGTGAAGCGATCCAGGGAACCATTACCAAGAACATCGACGGCCTTGGCGATGTACGGGTTGGTGTCAAGTACATTCGGGTCGGCGATGATCTGCAATAGGGGCAGGAACAGGCCCAGGCCGATCATCTCCAGCAACGCGGTGAACAGCATCAGCCCGGACAGACCGGCCAGCTGCCAGTGGGTCCGCCGGTCGAACAGGCCGAGAATCGATTTGATATACTGGATCACGGATCAGACGCTCGCATTCAAGAGGAGGCCGAGGTACATTGCCGCACGATATCCGTGGCGGCGGGGCCGCAGTTCAGGACGACGTCGAGGCTCGACAGGTAGGGCGCAAAGTCACCATGAAGCTGCGGATACGCGGGGTGATGAAAATCCTGAATTTCCAATTTTATTCCGGCGTTTTCAAACAGCGCCGGTTCCAGATAATCCAGTGCCCCGATACCCGACAGATAAATATCGCCACCAGCGGCATGAACCAGGTCGATCAGCCGCTGATTGCCCGTTGTATCAATGGCTAAATCAGATGCCATGACCCGGTCGATAGAAATGTTGAAGGAGTCGAACAGAAAATTGATAAAAGCCATGTTGATGTCGATCAGTTTCTCATGCGGTTGGCCGTAAACCGCCTCAATCGCCGGGAAGATCATGTCGAAATGCACGGCCCGTCGGTAATTTTCCGTCAACACCGCAAGGTGACGGTCGGCCCATGATTGTTGACCGGGGCGCAACAGAACCTCGTTTATTTTTTGATGATAATCGCCCTTCTGCAAGATCAGGCTCAGCCATTCCGGGCCGCGCGGCGTCTTGATTTTATCACGATGGTGCCACCCCCGCCGTATAAACTGAACATCATCCAACACTATAAAAAGATCACAGGACAACAGCCTGTCAAAAAAGCCTAGGTAGGGCACAAAGTCCGGCTGATGGATGCAAATTCGCTTCATTGGTTCAGACTTTCGGAAATCAGTTCCACACATCGCCGCAATCCCTGACCATCGACCAGTGCCGGCCCTTTTTGTGCCATGTCCCGGCGGGCGGAAGGGTCGGCGGCCAAGGCGGTGACGGCGATGGCGGCGAGAGAAAAATCCATATCGCGTTCCCAGCCAAGATCAAGACACGTGCCGTGTGCGGCGCAATAACGAATGGTATCGACTTCGTGCGGTTCCGAGGCGATCGCCGCGGCAGGCACACCGATGGCCGCGAGTTCATATAAAGAAATACCCCCGGCACAGATAACCAGATCGGCAGCCGCGAACTCGGCGATCAGTGACGGAACCTCGTGTAGTATGTGCACATTATGAGATGAGGCGGCAGCGATCTTTTCCAGGTGATCCGATGGCTCGCTTGCCGGTCCCAGACTAACCCGGATATCAAAGGTATCTGGAACTCCGTTCAAGGCATCCAGCATCCGTTCGGTTACATTGTGAGTATCCGTTCCGCCGAAGGACAACAGGATTTTTCTTGCCTGATCCACCTTGGTTCCATCACGACGCACAACTTTAGCTACGTCGCTGTTCAAAATCATATAGGCCGGGCCTTCATAAAGGGCCGCCTGAATACCATCCGTAGAATAGGCGCCGTGCTGGGCGACGATGGCGTTGATCGCCACATCGGCACATTCAAGCCCGGCTTTCGTATCGTCCATGACGATCAGGCGAGCGTCCGTCGACTTTTTCAAAGCTTTCAACAGAGAGCCGTCGCAATCGAGAACATCGAGCAACACCACATCAGGATCGAACGTGTCCAACACATCCGCTGGTACGTAGGGGCTATTACGGTCCTCGACGGTGAAAATCGGTAAATCCGTCTCGCGCAACAGTCGCTCCCCGGCTGTCCCGCCCAGCGTTACATAGACTACTTGCCGCCCAGTTACCGACAGGGCGCACCCGAGCGCCCGAATACGATAGATATGCCCCAGTCCAATCTGATGATCACCATCGGCACGAAGAATTGCTTTCCCCGTCGAGGTCACACCATATCCCACGTTAGCAAGGTGTTCTCCGGAATATCCTGACCGGCCGTACGTCCAACCATTTTTTCGAACTCATGCGGATGAATGCCGTCTGACGGTCGGCGAATTGCTATGTCGGCAGCCTCGATCATTTTACCCATCGAGATAGCGCGTGCACTGAACAATGATTTTCGGGCGGCGGTCCGCCACTTTTCTTCAGTCGCTGCGATTTTCTTGATGCCATCTCCCAATGCCTTCGGTGTCAGGCGAACCCGGTCCACGAGTCGCTTGAATTCATCCGTGTCGAGGGCGGCCTGGGCGTCGGGCAAATCAAGTGCGCGGTCCATGCAGAAATGTTTTTCGATGACCACCGCACCAAGCGTTGTCGCCAGAATGCTGGTAAACTCATCAGTGGTGTGATCGGAAAGCCCTACCGGCAGGCCGAATTTCGTTTGCAGGGTTTCGATCACCCGGATGTTGGCGTCTTCTGCCTGCGACGGATAGGACACCACGCAGTGAAGCAAAATCAGTTGCTCGTTGCCGGTGGCTAGTATGGTCTCCACCGCCCTGGCGATTTCATCCATGGTGCACATGCCGGTAGACACTAACATCGGGCGTCCCCGTTCGGCGATATGCCTCAGGAACGGAAGGTTGGTC
Source organism: Rhodospirillaceae bacterium (assembly GCA_018662005.1). NCBI lineage: Bacteria > Pseudomonadati > Pseudomonadota > Alphaproteobacteria > Rhodospirillales > Rhodospirillaceae > Rhodospirillaceae bacterium. The sequence continues at coordinate 51,648 of JABJHA010000004.1, forward strand.
AGATCATCCGAGCCGGTCTTGTAGGCAGGCGAGTCGAAGGCTTCCAAAAGATCTACGTCTTCCGGATGGCTTGGCGTCGAGATCCAGTCAATTCCTTCCGCCTTGCAGTGGGCATCCAGAATTTCGTGGTCTTCGCGGTTGAGTTCGTATTTCTTGAAAAATTCGAACTGGGAAACCCTGGAGCCATCCTCGAACGTAAAGAAACTGCCCGGTGTTGAAATGGTTTCAGCGCGATACGTCTGAAACTTGACCATGTCGGCACCGGTTCCGCGCGCGGCGGTGACCATCCGCTTCAGGGTTTCGATGTCGGCATACTTCGCCCCGATTTCGGCGATGATTAAAGGAGCATTAAATTGACTAAGAAACTTCATGAAAAACACATTCCCGGCTTGATAGGTTTTGCTTTAGTTGACTCATCTGCGAGACTGTAATCGGTAATTTTTATTGTGCCATTAACCGCTTGAACGCAGATGCCGCCATCCGATGATGACGATAGTACCTGGCCTGGCTCGCCCTGCTTTTCACTAGCTGGCAGGTTCACAGAAGAGACATTTTTGATTAACACTTCAAAGTTACCTAAACGGGTTCGTGCAATAGCTACAGGTGGCGATACAGCTCTAACAAAATTGATAATTCTATCAACTGGTTGATTCCAGTCTATGTAATCATCTTTTGTCGTTCTACGGTTCATGAAAAAACCATCCGTGGGCTTCTGTGCTCGCCTGGGATAGTTTTCTGAAAGTATCCTTGGAAGTGTTTCAATGAATAATTCTTTCGTCGCCTCTGAAAGGCGAACAAGAAGATCACCAATTTTATCTTGAGATGTAATAGGCACTTCAACTTGGGAAACTATGTCTCCAGCATCAACATCGTCAGAAATTGCGTGTAGGGTAACGCCCGTTTTAACCTCACCGTTAATCATTGCCCAGACTTGCGGAGCAAACCCCTTGTATGATGGCAGCAAAGAATCATGGAGGTTGAAAGCGCCGATACGCGCTGTGATATAAACATTTCGTGGAATAATTTTTCTATAGTTGATAGAGAAGATTGCGTCTGGACACGCTTTCTTGATCCCTCTTTCAATCTCCTCGGAGCTATGTTCCTCAGCAATGAGGACTTGAATGCCGAGTTTTTTCGCGGCCTCTTCAACAGAAGCAAACCATACATTTTCTCCTTTATAGGGTTTGTGAGTTACCACAAAAGGAATCATTATATTTTCTTGCTGAGCAAGCCACGATAGGCATGCTTCTCCTGCATTATGAAAGGCAAATAAGACTACGGCGTGTTTCATGATCTGTTTAATTTCTATTCTTAATATTTAGTCCAGTTTTTAGAGCCTTGATGACGCTAGCAGCAGCCTCATCGGGCAGATGCGGATACAGCGGCAGCGACACAATCCGTGGTGCTATATCCGCGGTAATCGGCACGTTGGCGGAATATCCTTCGAAGGCCTGGAAAAGATGAATGGGGTGGTAGTGAATGCTGGTCTGGATGCCATCGGCTTCCATCGATTTCATAACACTGTCACGGCCCGGTCCATCTTTTGGAAGCAGGACCGGGAACACATGATAGGCGCTTTTCCCCGGATGATCACCGAACGGAGACGTCACATCGGGCACATGTTCTTGTAGCAACTTCCGATAACGGGCAATCACTTTTTTCCGCAGAATATTTTTTTCCGGCAGCGCCTTTAGCTGCACAATGCCCAGCGATGACCTGATTTCGTCGATCCGGAAATTGAAGCCCAGCTCTGTTACGTCGTAGCCGAAGACATGGCTTTTAAACCGATCATAACTGCTTTTGGTCATGCCGTGCGACCGCATCACACGCATACGGTCGGCCACCTCGGGGTGCGGCGTTACAATCATGCCGCCTTCGCCGGTGGTCATGTTCTTGTTGCTGAAAAAGCTGAAGCACCCGGCATCACCAATCGTACCAAGTTTGCGGCCGTACCATTCCGATACCAGCGCATGGGCGGCATCTTCGATGACCTTCAATCCATGGCGTTCTGCAATTTCCATGACCCGGTCCATGTTGCAGGCGTAGCCTCCATAATGGACAACAATAATGGCCCTGGTTCTGGGCGTGATCTTGCGTTCAATATCGTCGGGGTCGATCGTCCAATCAGATGTCGAACAGATATCCGCGAAAACCGGCGTCGCCCCGGCATACCGAATGGCATTGGCCGTGGCGACAAAGGTAAGGGATGGACAAATAACTTCGTCATCGGGACCAATGCCCAGTGCGACAACCGCCAAATGCAGCGCGGCGGTACAGTTTGTCACTGCGATAGCGGAGGTAGCTTCTATATCGAGGGCACCGGCGAAATCCTTTTCGAACTGTTCCGTCCTGGGACCGGCGGTCAGCCAGTTGCTGTCCAGCACCTCCATAACCGCCTGCTTTTCTTCATCGCCAAGACGAAGATCAAAATAGGGGACCTGCCAAGTCATGCGGAAAGATTCTTTCTTTTCCAGCCGTCCGGTGTATTCAGATTGGAGACTGACGTTTCACCGTCCACATATTTTTCAGCCACCACACTTCGGGTGCCGACCATCACGTCATCGTCAAAGGTTTCCAGCGGTAGATAACACTGCGCACAGGGTCCAAGCTTTTCGCAGCCCTGATGCGTCGTATGCCAGGTCCGAACCTGGGTCATTTTCGGGCCATGCCAGATTTCGTGAATGGTCTGCGTGTTGGCATCGCCAACGATGAAATCTCCAATTTCATCGTTAGAACACATCATGCAAAGGCCATCTGCACCGATCACAAGGCGTTGATAAATTTGCGGGCAGGAAAAATCCGGGATCTTCGGAAGGTCCCGGGTGTCCTGATGGAAATCAATCAACGGGTTTGAACTGACCATATCGGATATGGGGGCGAAAATATTATAGAACGCTTCTGGATCGCCTTCTATGGCAGGCAATATACTTTGAACCTTAATGACGGGTTTGACCGAACCGGCATCATCCTTGATTTTCTGGAAGGCGGTTAACTTCGCCACCATGTCATCGAACTTCGATGGGCGGCGAATATTCTCATATGTTTCATGCGTGCCGTCGATGGAAAACGTCAACCAGTCGATACCCGCATCCATCATCTCCTTGAACATCGCTTCATCGAGACGCAAGCCGTTGGTCAGGGACGAGACTTCCTTGATGCCGCGTTCCTTGGCATAGCGGGCACACTCAACGACCTGGGGATGCAGGAAGGCCTCCCCTCTGAAGCTTAGGCGAATTGAATAAACACCGCCTTCGACACACTCGTCGATCAGTCGGGTGAACAGATCAAAGTCCATGATTTTGGCGTTGACCTTTTTCTTGAATTCATCAGAAATCGTGTAACACATGGGGCATCGCAGATTGCAGATGGAAGCCAATTCAAGATCCACGTGCAGCGGGTAGTCGGCAATTTTTTGCTGTTTTGCAAAGTCTTCCCACTGGCGACGGTTTTCCTTGTAGGCATCTTCACAGCCGCTGCCTCGTTTGGCTTCGAATGCGGCCTCGCGCTCAGCGGTTTCCAGAGTGAACTGGCCTTTATTTATTGGAGTGGTGCTCATGGTGATGCGAAAGCTCCCGTCTGTGAATCGTCTGTATAAGTTTCAATTGTATGCCGCATAACTGAGAAAAAATCCTGATCGGGCATTGCGATCATTTCGTCCAGACCGTCGAAATTGTATGTCGCCCGCCCGGCTTCTATATCTTCGATCTTTTGGATGACGTCATCGGCGGTTTCAACGATGATTTCCGGAAAGTTCCGGAAATAGTATTTTTTGAATTTTGGATCCGCGTCGAACACGAATGACTTAACGCCAAAGCAAACCGCTTCTGCCGACACCGTTGTTCCGGCGCCAAGGGCATAGGAAATTTTCAGCAGCAGGTCGTAGGCGACGACATCTTCGTAGATGACGACGTTTGCCGGTGCCTGCTCCACCTGGCGTTCGAAGCGTTGTTGTTCGACATCCCCCCGTCCGGCTTTCATTTTTACGTAAACAGTCCTGTCGGAAAAATGTTCGGCGACGCGAAACGTTTCCGCCATCAGGAAATCCGAATTCCGATGCACGATCGGGAAATAGGCAATGTCATCGGGGCGGGTTTGGTGACGCCGGGCAAAGTATTCCGGGGTCATGCGAAAACATCCCGTGGCAACAACTTTCATGTGGGATGGCCACATATCCCGGTAAAATTTTTCATACAAATGCCAGCCCATCACCAGGTAGATGTCGAAATCAACTTCGTTCCATTCCGAAATATAGGTGTTGGTTGGAATCCCATGCATCATCCCAATCGACGTTCCACCGACTTTGCGGAGTTCCTGATTGCGGATGATGTGATCGATCGAATAGTCATCGCGACCGAAAAAAAAGCGCGGTTGGTGGCGTTGGAAAAATGCGGCGAACATCGCCCGCTTGCCGACCAGGGTGCAGTACCGACCGAACAGCCCCGGCTCCACCGATGAAGTCGTTTTCCAGAGCCGCCACATGTCACCAACCAACGCCGCCGACAGTTTCGCAAACCTAGCAACGTCAGTCCTTGCGTCGCCCAACACACAGCCGGAGTATTCCTGGAAATTCCGTTTGAAATTTTGCCGCGTCGCCTCAGTTCGATAGACCAACAAGGCTTCGGATGGGTCGTCGGTGAGGTTTTTCAGCAACTCGCGTTCAAACCGCAGGCTGATGATATCAACGGCGAGGTGATATTTTTGCAGGAGGGCCGGAGTTGGTCGGGTCCTCAGGGCCAACCAGCCCAGGGCCGCAACCAGAATACCCAGTCCGTTCAGGATGTTGTACAGCGGCCGAAGCAGCCGCCCGCCGTTCCCCTTGAAGGGCGGCTCGCGATCGAAATATAGCTGATATACTCGCCCCATCAGCGGCGGCGCGCCGACCAGTTTCCAGGTGTCGGGCTGCCGGTTTTCCTCGACCCACTTAATCAGTACCAGCACCGAGATGACGTCGGTTGTGTAATCGGTCAGGCACTTGCGCATAGCGTAACCGTATTCGGCAACGGCCGATGCCGCGTCCGGCTGAGGATAAATTTCGGCTAACCGGTCGGCGACGGTTTGAAATATGTCGTTAAAACGCCCGTCACCCGGCAGGCCTTCGATCCAAGACAGATCGGCGGAAATGGCCTTGACGTCGCGGACCAGGCCAAGCCGAAACGCCAGCGCTGCGACCGCCCGTAACGGCCCCCGCAGGAAGCGGGTGTGCGGCAACACCCCGACAATATGGACTTCGTACCGCATCAACCCGAAGACCAGCAGCGGGATGAGCGTCGTTTCCGACAGCACCAGAAATGTTTTCAACGGGGTTGTCTCCGGCCTTCGTTTGTGTGCAAATTTGTAGCGAACTTTGACAATGATGGAACTGTTATGGATTACAAAATGAAAGTCCTGGCGATCGGCGCACACGCCGATGATGTCGAACTCGGGTGTGGCGGTAGCCTGCTAAAATGGGCGCGGGAAGGCCATGAAATTTTCATTTATGTGGTAACCGAGTCAGGATATGCGAAACACGATGGAACGGTTATCCGTGCCACCGAAACCGCCCTGACGGAGGCCCGGATTTCCGCCGAACGCATCGGCGCCAATCTCGTCCAGGGCGATTTCAAGACCTTCGGACTCGAACCTGGTAATGCCCTCAACTCGGCGATCCTCGCCGTTATCGAAGACATCCACCCCGACCTGGTGGTCACCCACTGGGATGGCGATTCCCATACCGACCATCGCGCCATCGGTGTCTCCAGCCTGCACGCCTGCCGCCATGTTCCCAGCATTTTGATGTATGCCAGCAATCTTTATCATGGGACGACGGCGTTCGACGGGCGCATTTGTGTAGATATCGGCGATACCCTTGAAGACAAACTGGATCTGCTGGCAATTTTCGAATCCGAATTCAAACGGACCGACGGGAAGTGGCGCGATCAGGTGCACCATCAAGCTGCCCTCGCCGGGCTGTCGTGGAACGTCTCGCACGCCGAAACCTTCCAGGTCGTGCGTCACCTGCTTTAGTCCGGCTTATCGAAAAATTTCGGGAAATCCTCGTTCGCCTTCTTTAGGCTTTTCGGCTCGCCGATATCGAGCCAGTATTCATGGACGGGGAATCCGCCGACCCGGGCATTGGCGGCCAGCAGTTTATCGACCACATCCGTCATGTTCATGAACCGGTCTTTTGGAATGTGATCCAACACCGACGGATGCACCGCGTAAAGGCCGGTGTTGATGAATTCCGTGCGCACGGGCTTTTCCTCAATCCTAACGATCCGGGTTCCCTCCAGCTCGGCGACGCCGTACTGGCTCTGGTCGCGTTGTTCTTTCAGCGCCACGGTGACGGCGTTGTCCTCGAAGGCGTGGAAATGCAAAAGTTCCTTCATGGCAACACCGGTCAGCAGGTCGCCGTTGATAACCAGAAAACTTTCGTCAGGGCGTTCGGGGATCAGCGACAGGGCGCCCGCCGTGCCGAGCGGTTCGCCTTCTTCGATAAAGGAAACGGCGCCATCGAATCGCGGCTCCCTGGCGATCGCCTCGCGGATCGCCTCGCCCTTATAGTTCAGCGTGATATGGATGGTCGAGAATTCGGCCTCGAGAAGCCGGTCCATCAGAATAAACAGGATCGGTTTGTCGCCGACGGGGATCAGCGGCTTCGGGGTCGAATCGGTCAGCGGTCGCAGCCGGGTGCCCAGCCCCCCAGCCATGATCACCGCTATTCCGCCCCGTCGCCGCCCGGGCGCCTGGTTCAACAGTTTGTCGATAAGATGAACGCCGACGATGCGGTCGTCTTCATCCAGAACCGGGATCTCATAACACTGGTGATGCTCCATCAGGCGCAGCACGTCGCTCGCCGCCATTGATGCCCGCACCGTCACCGGGTCGGTGACCATGATGTCTTCCACCGGGGCCTGAAAATCGACCTTTTTCAACAAAGCATATCGGATGTCGGCATCGGTCAGGATGCCGAGAAGCCGGCGCCGGTCATCGGCGACCAGAACGATGCGTTTATGGGCTTCGGCCAGAACCTCGACCGCCTTGATGATCGGGACACCGGGCGCGACGATGATGTCGTCGGCCGATTCGGGATAGAGATCGGGATGTGTCATGGCGCTAATACATCATACCTTGTAGAAAGCTTTCAACCAGTCCCACCACCATGTGCGGCTGGTCAGGGCGTACTGGTCGCAAAAATCCTGGCGGGCTTGCCGGGTAAACGGATCAAGCCACCATTTTGTCACGTCACCCCATACTTCGTTGACGTGTTCGGCTGCCGGTTCCGGGCCATCAAAGAGTATCTTGGCCGATCGCAGGGCCCCGAATATGGGTTCCGCTTGCCGACACAAGGGCCAGGCGTCATCAAGCCAGAAGCCAATCGTCGGAACGTTCGCCGCCATGGCTATATGGAGCGTCGTCATGGGGTGATCGAGAACCAACAGCCGACACCCGAGCATCGCCTCATGCAGGTCCCCTCTCTGAATATTAAGGTCGCCGACATTCCCGCGCATGAACGGTTCGTCATCGAGTGCGGAATCGGCTCTGGAATAGGGCCGGTACATAAGGGCGGCACGGGCACTTGACTGCAACGCCTGGACAAAAGCGACTTTATCGCGGCGGTATTCAAGCCATTCTTCCGGTTCGGGCGACGAAAAAATCGCCGGTGTGCCGGGGGTCATTCTGGTGCCGACAAGGATCAACGAGTCGTCGCGGGATGAATGCCTGTCGCGCAACTTGCTGAGAAATGGCGACGGCAGGGGCAAGGCATTGCAGCCGTGGTCTTCCTGCCGTTTCCATCCCCAGGTAATGAAAGCGTGGTGCGGATATTCGGCATGTGGCGCGGTGGCGATAATTCGTAACGTTCCGTAGGCGCCACCATGCTGGCTCATAATAATTTTTTGGCCCCTTTCGGCGGCCATCGCGACATGGAATCTTTCCTTTGTATTGACCGCATCGGGGGCGCCTATTTGCAGGCGGCCTTTTTTGAACTTTTGCTTTGCTGCTTCTTTTTCGAATTTCTCAAAATCCTGGCGCAACGGCCGGGGCATCGCAACATCAAGCAGCCAGTTCAGGATCGCAAGGTAGCCTGCCGGGAAATAGGTTTCGGGATCGCTGTCTCGTGGCAGGATCGACTTGTCCGGCGATTCCCGACACGGCAGGGCTTTCAAAAAAGCCGAAAACAACAGTTTTTCGAAGCCAACGCCGATGACGTTCGTAAAGGGCAGCCTGTCGAGATGGGAACGCAGTATTCGGCGAACAGGAACCATCCCTGACGACGTAATAACACGAGCCGCGTTCTTCCTTGGGAGCGGCACGGAAAGCGGGGCGTTTATGGCTTTCCAGGCTTGCGGTCGCATTTCCTGAAACACCTGCGAAAAAAACCAGGCCGAAAACTCAAGTCCACTGAACCCGCGATAAAAGAAGTCCTCATAATCAACGAAATCCCATTCAACGACCTTTTCATAGGCGGGAAAACTGAGCGCTTCATTGCCGTACCGTGAGATGAATTTCCGGGCATGGATAAATGTCCGCCAGGATTGATGAACAACGGTAATCACCCAGGGTGTTAAAATGATCCGCCAGAAGAGAGGGCCATACTGTCGGCCGTGTCTTTCGTTCAGAATTCGGGCCAGGCGCAAAATTTGATGTTCGATCAGCAGGTGGCAGCGGTCCGATGCGATAAGCTTTTCCGAGCCGTCAAACGTCGGCACGAAGGGCAAATTTTCCCAGCCGCCGTAGACGTCTTCCGCGCCGAGAAAATTCCACGGCCCCAACGGCAGGTCGTGCTCCGGATCAAAATCATTGGTAATTCTGTCGAGAACAATACGTCGCATGGGCGCTGTTGCCGTGATGTCCGACACCCTTAGTTGGCCTGTGTTGTCTTGAAGCGAAGGTTCTGATGGATGTCCCTAATCGCGTTTCGAACGGAATCGTATGCGTCGCCGGTCAGCCACGCCTTGGCACAGATATCGCGAAAGCCGTTAATTTCCCGGACTTCTTTTCCCGGCTCCCTCAGCACGTCAAACGAAGTCACGTCGGGTCGCGCCCGCTGGGTCTTCAGGCCCTCAATATCCGTTACGACGCCCGGCCGTTCCGCATAAAACATCGTGTATGCCACAACCTCCCGGGAGCCTTCCTCGGGCAGCTTATGCCGCCAGTCCGGGTCACCCTGAAGATAGGCCAGCCAGGCCTTGAACCCGTCACCGTTGACTGTCGAGTGGGGGCTTAATTCTAGGAGTGTCAGCTCCGTACCATTGACGATGACGTCAATGGTAAATAAGCCATTTTGAAGTCCCAGCGCCCGTGCCGCTTGTGCCGCCTGTGCATGCAGCGCGTGTTCCGTCGCGGCGGCAAGCGGGGCCGGTGATATGCCAAAAAAATTCTGACAGCGGCCATTCGGATGGATGTGCCGTTCGATGATTGTCAGGGGGTAGTAGCCGCCATCGACCATTAACCCATCGACATTGACAAGGTCGCCCTCGGCAATTTTCTGAATGACCGCCTCTTCGGCATGCTCAAAAACACCATCGAGCGCCTTGCGAATGGAATAGCGATCAGGAACCGAAAGCATACTGACACCACGGCTGTAATCCATGTTTGATGGCTTGATGACGATTGCCGCATCGGGATTTTCCAAAAACGTTGGATCGCCCTCGGGCGTCAGGCCTTCACGCGTTCCGCACCAGATCATCTCGGGAACACGAATTCCGGTTTTTTCCCAGATTTCCGCCGCCGTAACTTTATCGCTGGCCTTGCCGTAGGCCATGGACGGCCCTTGGACAAGACCCAGTTTATCGACGATTTCGCCGATCGCCGGATAAGCATGGTCGGCCCCCGCATAGGCGCCCAGAAGATCATAATCCTCCGCAAGCTTGCCGGCCAAGTCCATCAGGGAATCGGCGTCCGTGGCGCTTATGCCTTCGAACCGGTCGGCATCTTTGCGCGCCGGGGCGTCCGGTGAAATATCCGTCAATACGGACACGATCCCCTGTTCGCTAATGGCGCGGATACTGGCGCTTTGTGCGCCAGATCCCCCGATATACAAAAATGCCGGACGCTTCATCTTCCCGTCAGGCCCTAACGTTTGCAGAACCACAGGGGTCGCTGGGCATGGCCGGTGGCCAACCTGCCGATGCATTCCTCGCCGATAAAGTAGGCGACAAGGCCACTATCGGCATCACGCCGACACCAGATCGATGGCGCCTGATCGAGCTCCTGCGGACCGAAGGTCGCGAATTTCAGTGTCTCCGGCTCGACGACGATTCCGGTGGCCTCGATGGTCCATCCTGCATCTTCAAGCAACTGTCGAATAAACGGCACGGTCTCGCGGCCATCAAAAAGCACCGGAAGGTCGGGCCGGCCCCCTAACAGGTTTCCTGTTTGGAAAAACAGGTGGCTCGTTTTGTCACCTAGAATGTGTAGCGTCTCCAGCGCATACGCGCGCCAGCCGCCCATTTTCTTGACGGTATCGACATCGAACACTTCCCCGGCATGGTGCAGGACACTTAAATGTATCGATAAGTCCGCAACCGATAATTGTTCCGGTAATTTATCGACGATTAATTCGCCGCTTCGGCAAATAACCTTGTCATCCAGTCCGGCCAGGTCAGCAAGCGCCTCACAGGCTTCGGAATAAATTCCAAGCTGTTCGTAGGCGGTCGCCTCGATGCCGTACTCCGCGGCCAGGGAAAGGCTGAAAAACCCCAGATTCGCACCAATATCGATGGCCGAGGAAAGGCCATCGGGAAGCTGCTCGCGCAACCAGGTATAGCGCGGGGAATCGACCGGCAGGGTCGCCTTCCGGAAGTAGGAGCCAATCTGTTCCAGCTCGGGAATTCGCTCAAACAGCAGCGGCGGCAGTTCTTGATAATTGCCGAACCGGCCCTGATCGTTTTCAAGAATATCCTTAAGATGTTCGATGTTTTGTTGTCGTGTCCTAGTCAATTAACTCTTATCTTTCATGCTGATTAGGGCCGCTCACCCAACGACTGGCGGGCGTTATATTCCTTGCGTCACTTAAACGACAGGCGTCCTGGCGACGATGTCCCATGTCGCCAATATGTATCCGGCTTGCGGGAAAACGTGCTGACGTTCGTTGTGTTGCAGGTACTCGATTTCAAAACCTCCAAACAGGTCGCGTAAATGTTTTTCGTCGGAAAAATGAACGGTTCCCGCATTGGCGAACGCATAAGAGCTGTCGTCGTAGCCGGTCCGCGTGAAGCGGTCGTCCAGTTGCTGGCCACCGGTGTATTCCGTGTGCCTGATGGAAAACCAGTCCAAGCCAATGAACACGCCGCCGGGCGCGAGTCGTTCACCGACCAGCTCAAGGCAGCGGCGAATGTCGGCGGTCGGGTTGTGGCTGAGCGAGGCGCGTTCTATGACCGCATCGAACGGCCCGTCGAAGGGGATGTCTGTTGTGAAGTCGCAAACGTCAATGCGGTCCGTCCAATCGGGGAAATTAGCCTTCGCGGTTTCGGCCGCGTTGGCGCTGCCTTCGACCGCCCGGTAGTCTGCATCCAGGGTTTTGAAAAAGGGGATATTGGTGCCCGGCCCGCAGCCCAGTTCGAGAATACGAAAGTCCGGCCTCGCCGGTTTGGCGAAACGGTGGACGTAGGTAATGACGTTGCTCCACGGCCACCGGATGTCATGGCGGCCGGACGCATACAGGTGCTCCCACTCGTCGCGTGAAAAAGCCATTCGGCGCTATCTTTCAATCTGTTTCGAGCTGGCGGACGACCCGGTACGTCTCAGGCGGCGGCGAGATTACCCGACATCAAAATGTCCAGGCTGTCGCCGCCGCAATTGAAGAGCAAGTCGACGATGCTCAGATGGCTGATGAAATCGCCCTGTTGCTGGGCGTATACCGGATGGCGGTAGTCCTGGAACAGCGGCTTAATTCCGGCCGCTTCGAATGTCGCTTCGTCGGCGTAACCCCGACCCTGTTCGCCAAAAATGTATATGTCGGCATCCAGCTTCTTGCACATGTCAAGAACCAGGTCGCTTTTGGCCCCCTGCAGGTCTAGATCGCCCGCCGAAATGATCGGGGCGTTAATGCCTAGTTCGGACAGGAACCAGGCCAGCATCGATTCGTTGAGCTCGGTCAGAGTCTTCCATTGCCGGCTATAGACGTCTTCGAAGTACTCGGCGTAATTGCTGAAATGGGGCGCCTTGCCATAGTTATGCAGCAGAGTGTTCCAGTGCTTGTGCCGCCATTTGACATCGTTGTTGATTTCGATATCGCAAATCTTTTTTTCCAGATAGCCCTTGCGCTTCACCGGAACGGAAAGCCAGACCGGGCCCTGCGGCGTCTTCACCCGGTTCCGGTTGTTCCAGTCCTTCGGCTGATACTGGACCTGGTTGAACGAGACAAAACGGTCGGCAAGGGCGATCTTGTGGAACAACCCAAGCCACGGCAGATAGACCGGCTGGTGCGCCGTCAGAATCATTTAGGAGAAGCCTAAACGCCGGTCTCGGCCAGGAACACACTAGCGCCCAGATTGTGTTTGCGAATCTGTTCCCCGATCAGGGCCTCGACCTCGGCGCACGGAAATTCATCCATTTCCCGCTTTCGCCATTTGTCCTGCGCCAGTTTGACATAGGGCTCGATCTTCCGCCAATCGTCACCGGGGAAATTTTTGCGCGTGTTGTCCATGCGGAAGTTCAGCCCGGCGATCCAGTAGATCGGCGACACCATCAGGCGCAGGTCGCCCCATCCCTGCATCGTCGTCGGCGGCGTGAATTTGGGGAAGCCCTCCACCCCGTTGATTGCGTCCTCGTACATTGGGCTGCCCGGATAGGGCGCATAGTGGTACATCGATACCCGGGCGTCCGGGTCGGTATCGACGATCCAGTCAATCAGGTCGAAAGTATCGGCAAGCATTTCCGGCGTTTCGCGCGGCATGTAGGCGATAAAGCTGTACATAATTGAAATGCCGGAACCGCGAACGTTCCGCGCCGCTTGCTTGATGGCCTCGATGCCGTGACCCTTGCGGATCACTTTTTTCAGGAAATAGTCGTTGCCGGACTCGCAGCCTATTTCAATCGAGAAACATTTTGATTCGACGAGCGCATCGACCATTTCGTGGGTCAGGTAGGGGGAGCGGATATTGCCGTCCCAGCGCACGCCCAGATCATTCATTATTTTGCCGATGTCTCTGATCCGCTGGACCCGATCCATGCGCTGCGTCTTGCCGTCCTCACCCTTCCAGGAGCCGAAGCCGATATTCGGATCGGAGAACGAGATTTCCTTGAAGCCGATATCGTCGTGAATGGTCTTCAGTTCCCGGTCCAGCCGCGACACGTCCTGGGGCTCCCATGGCGAACGCAGGGCGCAGAACGAACACGGCATCGGACAGCCGCGCGACGTGAAGTACTGCATTTCCGTGCGTTCGAAATGAATGCGCGTCTGGTCGTTGTAGGCGAACAGGTCTTCGCCGTAGGTCGGCTCCATCCACACCTTGTCGACGAACGGCTCGGCCAGCACCTCGGCGCCACCGACGGTGCGCGGATGATAGCCGCCGACACCGGTGATAATCGACGGGTTCAGTTGCTTGGCGCGCTGCAGAATGCGAGCCGCGTGGCCGACCTGAAAACCGGTAAACGCGCTGACTCCGATCTCGCTAGAGTCCTTGATCAGGTCATCAAGCATCTCGGGCGAGTCGAAGCGTTCGTCAAAATAGGCCACCGTCTTGCCTTGGGCCTCGAAATAGGCGCCCGGATGCAGGATCGACAGTGGGGTCAGCTGCGTCGGGGAATCATCCGTCGGCTTTGGATAGGCGAGCAGCATATCTATTTTCTTCATCGCACGGTTCCTTACTTTTCTTGTCGAACTAATTTTGGACCAGAAATTCCGGGGCGTTAGTTGACATAGCTATGATCAAAACGGATTTCCATAAGTAAAAAGAAACCCTGAAGCCGGTTATCTTTTTTTCAGGATGTATCCTACTTCCGGGGAATATCCTTCGATGGGGTTAACCCCCATCTTCATCAAGTTTTCGGCAAGCTTATTGATTGGTGCATCGTAGGCCGGCTCCCCGTCTGACAGAACAGCATTAAAAATACGGGAAATAAAGTAGTACAGACTTTCGTAATCGATCTTTTTCTCAATTTCAAAAAGTGGAGACAGGAATTCAAGGAAATCATCTTCAAGATACTCGTTGAAGGAGTTGACCTGTATGGCCTCAAGATCGAGCTTTTCGCGAATTTCGTTGATGCGGGCAAGCGGGCCGCTAAAGCATTCCATCATGATGTACTTTCCGCCGTATTTAAGCAAACTGTGCACAAGTTGCACGGCATTCTTTTTTGCCGCTCCGCGAACATTTACAAGAAGCCTTTTCGTCAGAACGATGTCCTGCGCACCAATGTAATCCGCAACCATAGTGTCTTTTGAAGCATCAAACACATGGAAAGAAACATTGTTCAGGCCCATTTCAAGGCGGCGCTGCTCGGCCGTCTCTATCATGCTCTCGGCAAAGTCAAAGCCGACGAAATAGCCGTTCGAACGGGCTTCGGCAAGACGCAGAAGGGTCCGGCCATTACCGCAACCTAAATCGCAAACCGCCAAACCGTCCGCCACTTCTTCTTCCAGCATCTTGAACGGTAGCTCCTCTCCAATAGGGTCGAAGTTAACTGCCAATTTACTTGCGCCATGTTCGCGGCCCTGCTTTTCCCAAAAATCTTTCGACGAAGTTGAAGGGACAGAAGACATCAACCTTCACCTTCCAGATGATCTAGGCTGAGAAGCGTATTGGCTGCCAGATCCTGTGCAAGCGCTCGGCCCACCACGCGATCAATCTCATAGGGCATCAGGCCATCGCCAGGACGCTGATAGCGGATATCACTTTCCGACAGGATATACCCCGCCGCAAGATCCCGGTTAATGACGATTGAGCGGCGGGCCGCGCGGCGCATTTCAACCTCGCCCGACGTTGGTGTCAGGCTCGCCGAACCCATGCTGGCTTCCAGACGACGTACGTTGCTCACTAAATCGGTTAACTCTTCCGGATCCATTGAAAACCACTGATCAGGGCCCTGCATATTTTTATCGAGTGTAAAATGTTTCTCTATAATGTGTGCTCCCAGCATCGTCGCGCCCAGATCAGCCGTGATCCCTTCACTGTGATCTGAAAATCCGATAACATTGTCAGGAAACATCTCTTTCAGGCTGATTATCTGGTTCAGGTTAGCCTGCTCCGGCGGCGTTGGGTAAAGCGAAATGCAATGCAGAATGGCAATCTCATCGTTACCGACAGAACGAAACGCATCCAGCGCGCGCTTGATGTCATCTACATCTGCCATGCCGGTTGAAATGATCACCGGTTTGGCCTTGGCGCCGATGTATTTTAAAAATGGTGTGTAAACAAGGTCGTCGGAACCGATCTTGTATGCATTGACGCCCAGGCCCTCCAGCAGGTCAGCCGCCGCCGGATCCGTTGGTGTCGAGAACGCGACCAAGCCGCGCTGCCGCGCATGTTCCAACAACTTGCCGAAATCGCCGTAGTTGATTTCCAGCCGGGTAAACATGGCCAGCTGGGATTCCCGAACCACTTTGCCTTGCGAAATGTACTCGTAAATTTCGTCATCTCCGTTGACGAATTCCGAAGCGGAGAAAGTCTGAAACTTGACACAATCAGCACCAGCATCGGCGATGGCGTCGATCATCTTGTGGGCGATGTCCACGTCGCCGTTATGATTGACGCCAATCTCGGCGATAATGAAGCACGGATGGCCTTCACCGATGTTTCGGCCTTCGATTTTAATGTTGCTCATGCTGTTCGTGTGTCCGGCGCTATTGTTTCCTGCTCTGCGATTATCGGGCGGTCGCTCCAGATATTAAGAATCTCGGTGGCGATCCGTTTCGCCCCAAGCCCGTCAACCAGCGCCTTTCCGCAGGCGCTCATACGCCGACGGCTTTCGTTGTTAATCGATAACGATTGGGCGCGATCCCCAATGTCCGTATCGTCAACAGTACTCCAGAAGCCCAGATATTCTGCGGCACCGGCGGCGGCCAAGGCGGTTGCCACCGGAACCTGATCTTCGGACAGGCCCAGCAAAATCATCGGCACGCCTAGACAGGCCAGTTCGAGAGCGGTGCCGCCACTGCTGGCGATAGCCATATGGGACCGAGACATCAGCGTCGCCATATCCATGACATTCCGGTGAAGATGAACTGCGCTGTTTTCCGCCCCCACCGTTTCGGCGCGGCCGCAATAAGCGGGGCCGAGGATGACATCGATCTGCCAGTTGTCATTCAATCCGCTCAGGGCTTCTATGGTGCGCGCGCTTTGGTCGTCGTGATCACTACCGCCGAAGGTAACAACGATGCGGCGTGCATCTTCAGGCATTCCCGTGCGTGGCGGCATTTTGGTGAATTCGTCACGCAACGGCACGTAGTCACTGCCCAGACAAAACCGGCTGTTTGCAAGCCCCCGATAATCCAGGTTCGAAGCACCGGGTGCGGAATCGATGACCAGATTGCACGGGTAATCATCGAGCCGCTTGCCGTCATCGAACATTGCGATCCTGAACCCGGCCTCATGCAAAATACCCAGACCGGCGGTGCCGATTTCATAACTATCAAGCAGTAATGGCCCGTCGGATGGCGACAGGGCGTCAGCAAGACTCTCAATACCGGCATCGGAATTATTCAGGCGCGTGATCTGCAATCCAAGGGATTCTATCGGTGCGGCGTCGCTGTCCGCCGACATGACGAAACGAACTTTTACACTGTCTTCAATCAGGTGACGGCTTACTGCCAGGCACCGCATGACATGGCCATAGCCGACGCGCGCATTGCAATCTACGCGAACGGTAACCGTCGGCTTTGTCATGTCGCTTCTCCGGCGTGGGCATAACGTTTGGCATCGTGCGCCGAAGCGGCATCCGGGTCGTGGTCGGAATCATGGTGCATCTGATTAAGGGCAAAAATTTCCGGGTGCACGTCGAGCAACGCCAGGGTCTGGTCGACGCCGGGAATTTTCCCGGTCTTGGGCATGACGGCGAACAGGTTGCGCATGAATTCCAGGTCTTCGGGGAAATCCAGGGTCCAGCGGTGGTTAAGCATATCGCCGCCGGGACCGTCCAGGTTGGCTTTCAGGGCCTCAGCATGGCGGCGGATGTAGGGCGAGACATGTTCCCGGTCCATGGGTTCTGTCGCCTCGGCCGCTGCCCGTTCCAGCCAGGCAACGGTTATTGCCTCGCAATCCAGGCCATGCGGCCATGAGGGTGGCGTATTGTTACCGGCGTAATCGGTGTCACGTTGCGCGCGAAGGCGCAGCACATCGGCGCAGACATCCGGCGCGATCAGCGGGCAATCGCTGGTCACACGTAGAACGATATCCGCTTTAACCATGCGGGCCGCCTGCAGGTAGCGATCCAGCACGTCGTTTTCTGATCCGCGAAAAACGACGGCGTCGCATTGTTCGGCTTCTGCTGCAATGGGGTCGTTATCCGGGGATTCGGGGATGGCGCAACAAACAACATCGGCCCCGTCGATGGCCTGACAGCGATTCAGAACGTGAGCCAAAACCGTCTTGCCATGCAGATCCATTAGCACCTTTCCTGGCAACCGGGATGACCCGAGGCGGGCCTGAACAATGATGGCGGTGTTAGTCATCCAAACAGTCCTTCAGCGCGGCGACAACCCGTGTCGCGTCTTCAGGCTGCATGGCCGCCGACAGCGGCAGCGACAAGCAGCGTTCGTAGTATCGCTCGGCTCCGGGCAGGGAAAGATCACCATCAAGGTTGCGGTAATAGGGCTGTGTATGAACCGGAATGTAGTGAACTTGCGTGCCGATTCCGGCTTCGAGCAATTGGCGCATTACGTCTGCCCTTGAAACACCAGCCTTTTTAAAATCGATCAACACCACATACAGGTGCCACGCGGGCGTACAATCGACGCTGCGGGCCAGTGGCCTGACTATGGGGTCTAATCCGACCAAAGCCTGATCATAGGCGGCAACAACGGCGGATCGTGCGGTGACGAAGCGATCAAGTTTTCCAAGCTGGCTATTTCCCAACGCACAATGGATATCGCTGGCCCGGTAGTTGAATCCGGGTTCCGACATTTCATAATACCAGGGGTTGGCTTCGCCATTGTCATCGCAAGCCATGTCGCGCTGCCGAAATTCATCGGCGTTGTGGATCATGCCGTGGTTGCGCAACCGGCGCAAGCGAGCGGCCAATTCTGCATCGTTCGTCGTCACCGCCCCGCCCTCGCCCATGGCGATGGTCTTGACCGGATGGAACGAGAAGCAGGCCATTTCACCGTAACGGCAATCGCCAGTGCGCTCTGCATTGCCCCGGCGTGTACCGAAGGCGTGGCTGGCATCTTCGACAACCTTAATTGCATGTTTATCAGCAACCGCGCGAATCGCCGCCATGTCCGCCATCTGGCCCGCCAGATGAACCGGGAATACGGCACTAATACCGCCACCGACCCGCATGATGGCATCTTCCAGGCGGGCCGCATCCAGCAAGCCGGTGTCTGGGTCAACGTCGGCGAACACCACGTCGGCACCGACATAGCGGGCGGCGTTGGCGGTAGCAAGAAAGGTGACTGTCGGCACCACAACCTTGTCGCCTGGGCCTAGTTGCAGCGCCAGTGCCGCCAGGTGCAGCGCTGCGGTGCCGCTGGAACAACTGACCGCATGTGCGGCGCCGGTAGCGGCGGCCAGCGCGGATTCAAACGCGGCGACCGCAGGTCCGGTGGTCAGCAGTGCGCCCTTCAGTGTGGCGGTGACGGCGGCAATATCATCATCGTCAATGATTTGCCGTCCATAGGGAAGGAAAGACTGGTTCATGTCAGGTGTTCTATCAAGGGTGCGGCGTGGACATCAGTTCGCGCAGCGCCTCTGGCCCCAACCACTCATCGTTGCCGTCGCTGGTATAGGAAAAACCATCGGCGACCGGATCGCCTTGCGCTTGAGTATCTTCTTCGCCCGACCAAAATTTATAGGCCGGCATGATGACGTAGCGATCTCCAAGATCAAAGGTGGTGCGTGAATCATCCTCCGAAATCATGACCTCATGTAATTTCTCGCCGGGCCGGATGCCGATGGTATGGTGGGGCAGCTCGGGAGCAACCGCAGTCGCCATATCGGTAACCGTCATGCTGGGAATTTTGGGAACAAAAAGCTCGCCGCCCTTCATAAGTTCCAGGCATGAGAGGACAAAGTTTACGCCCTGTTCCAGGGTAATCCAGAATCGCGACATGCGTGGATCGGTGATCGGCAGGCTGTCGGCGCCCGCGGCAACAAGTTTCTGGAACAATGGCACGACACTGCCTCGCGAGCCGATAACATTACCATAACGCACGACCGAAAACCGGGCACCGGATGCGCCACTTAAATTATTGGCTGCGATAAAAATTTTGTCCGAAGCCAGCTTGCTTGCACCATACAGGTTGATGGGGTTGGCGGCCTTGTCCGTGGAAAGGGCAATCACCTGCGTCACATCTGTGCGAAGTGCTGCTTGAACGATATTTTCCGCGCCAAGAACATTGGTGTGAATACATTCCATGGGATTGTATTCTGCCGCAGGTACCTGCTTTAGGGCTGCTGCATGGATCACGATATTCACATCATGCATGGCCATTTCAAGGCGCGACCGGTCGCGCACATCGCCTATAAAATATCGTAGCGATGGATGGTCGGCGACCTTGGTTTCCTCTGCCATGTCGCTTTGCTTCAGTTCGTCACGGGAAAAAATGATCAGCCGTGATGGCTTATAATTATCGAGAATTTTCCTTAAGAAGCCGCGACCGAAAGACCCGGTGCCCCCGGTTATTAAAATTGATTTCCCGTCAAGGTCAGGTAAATTTTCGTCGAATGTTCTATATGGCGTATTTGCTGTCATGTAGTTTCCAATTTTGTTCCCTGTGCAGATTGGGCCTGAATTCAGGCACGCTACCGCAGTCCGGGTGAAAGGCTCTCCCGGACTGACGATGGGTAAAACGGATAAACGTCAGGCGTAGGCCTGAACGGTCTCCGCCGGGACGCGCACCCTTACCGAGCGTCCCATGATGTTTAGGAGAACAACGATTCTGTTTTCGTCATTCTCGGAATCAAATAAAGCATTGCGGCCGGCAAAGGGGCCGTGGTCGAGAGTGACCGCGTCGCCGGGCCGGAAGCGCTGAAGAGCATTTAGCAAGACCAATCCGTTTTCGGTTTCACGGCCGCGGATTTCGTCGATGATGCCATCGGGAATCGCAGCCGGCTGCGTTCCGTTACGAACAATCGACTGCACGCCAATGGTCGACAACACCGGCGTCCAATGGTCCACTTTAATGTCCAGCCTGACGAATAAATAGCGCGGGAATAGTGGCGCGCGGACGTAATCAATGCGCCGCGCATGTCGACGCTGACGGCTGTATTGCGGCAGATATGTCTCGAAGCCCTGGTTGTTCAGGTGGGCTTGGGCACGGGATTCTGCACGAGCATGGGTGTTGACTGCGTACCAGTCGATCATTGCAACCCGGCCTCCTCGTTCTGAACTATTCCGGCCATGCCCTGGCGGGAAATGTTGAGAATCGGAAGGGTCAGAACGTTGTTCTGCGGGTGTGCGCGCCGGGCGTCGTTATAGGTTTTCTGTGGGTTGGAGTAATTGGTAATTAAGACCGCGTCGACCCCGCCAAGAGCACTGATATCCGATACCACCGGCAGCTCGTGAAAATGTGTCGCCTCAGCGTCCGGCTGGATCAGGCCGACCGGCGTGATGTCATGTTCCGTCGCACAAAGAATGGCAATTTCCGCTAGGTCGCTGACGCCCCAAAAGGCTATTCGCCGCCAGTCACGCTCGACGCAGTGCTCATAGGCCTCGGTGCATTGGTGCCGGGCGATTCGCATGAAATTAAATGATTGGGTTAGATATTCGGCCGTCAGTCGACTTTTTTCGGCAAAACCGCTTGGCGTCAGGTAGTACATATAACGGTTTCGCGGTGCTTGCGAAATCTTGATAAAGCCTTTTTTGGCGCACCGCTTGAGATACGAATTGGCCAAGCCCAGCGCAATTCCCACTTCTCCTGCCAGGGAGCGCTGGGTGACGTTGCTTTTCTCATGTATCGCCCTCAACAGGTTGAGGGTGATTTCGTTCTCCCCCTCGGCGCTCGGTAACGGGGCACTTGTACTGGTCGATTTGGGCATGGTATGACTGATTTCCTTAAGCGTTCACGTGACGAACACTACATCGTTCACGATGTGAACGTCAATGCCGGTGTTGCTTACAGGCCTGTGAAACCGAGTGCTTCTGGTTTTCGACCGTATCGTGTGATAGTGTCCGCCCGGCTCGTTGTTCTCCTTTTATTCCCTGGAATTTTTTTCATCCGTGCTTTTTAATTCCTTTCCCTTCCTTTTTTTGTTCCTGCCGGTGGCATTCATTGGTGGATTCATGTTGTTTCGTGCCAATCACAACCGCGCGGGACTAGCCTTTATGGCGGCCTGCTCACTGTTTTTTTATGGTTATTGGAAACCGGCCCACCTTTGGGTGATTGTCCTTTCAATTCTGGTCAATTACCTGATGGGCGGCGCCATCGCCCCCCGGCGGGAGCCCCTAGTGCGCAGGCTATTGCTGGTCGCCGGAATAGCTTTCAACCTGGGCATGCTGGGATATTTTAAATATCTCGGGTTTTTCTCTCACATGTTCACAGTCGTCCAATTTGACAGCTTTTTCGACAACGTGGTCAACACCGCCCTACCGATCGGCATTTCCTTCTATACGTTTCAACAAATCGCCTTTCTCATAGACAGCTATAATAATATCAAGCACCGAGCGTATTCGTTCGTCGAGTACGTGTTCTTTGTTTCTTTCTTCCCACAGCTGATCGCCGGACCCATTGTTCACCACGCGGAAATCATGCCTCAACTGGAGCATCTGGCACAACGCCTACGTGGCGCGCGCTATGTCACGCGGTATCTGGTACCGGGAATGGCGCTACTTGTCATCGGACTGGCGAAAAAGGTTTTATTGGCAGACACCTTCGGCGTTTACGCCGACGGCGCTTTCGCCGTCGCCAGCCTGGATCGAATGACTTTTTTCGACGCCTGGGCCAGCGCCGTCGCCTACACTTTACAGATCTATTTTGACTTTTCCGGTTATTCGGACATGGCCATCGGTCTGGCTTTTCTTTTCGGATTGCATCTGCCAATTAACTTTAACGCCCCCTACAAGGCGGCCTCGATGATCGATTTCTGGCGCCGCTGGCATATCACTCTGTCGAGATTCCTGCGCGATTACCTTTATTTTCCTCTGGGCGGAAATCGCCGTGGTCCGGCCCTGCGCTATCTTAATTTACTGGCGACCATGATGATCGGCGGGCTTTGGCATGGAGCAAACTGGACGTTTTTATTCTGGGGCTTTTTACACGGTGCCCTGCTGGCGGTGAATCATGCCCTGCGCAGCGTTACCAGCCGCCGCCCGCCCGTCTGGCTTGCTGTCGGGGCGACGTTTATTATTATAGTTTTTACTTGGGTACCGTTCCGCGCTGAGGGGTTCGCGGTGGTGCAACGGTTTTATTATCTGATGCTCGGATTTGACGGTGTCGTAGTACCGCAAACGTACGGTGCGCTGATCCCCGCGTTAGGCGATTTTGCCACCGTGTTCAATATCCGGGCCGGTGATGTCGGCTTTTTCAGCGGCATCCGACAGGTGGCGTTTACCGCCGCCGGGCTAGCGATTGTGTTCTTTGGGCCAGTGGCGATGGCGTTGTTGGAACCGGCCCCGCGGCGACGCGCCTTGCGCTCGAAGCTGGTGCCGGTTGGTCTGGGCATTGCTGCGACATTGGTTTTTCTGGTGATGTGGGTACAGTCGAATGTTACGTTTCTTTATTTCCAGTTCTGAGCGCCGCCGCATCCGCATGCATCCCTTTATGCGCCGGATGATGGTGTCAGCTGCCGCGACGGCTGTCAGCGCCCTGGGCCTTAGCGGCGGGTTTCTTTATGTCGCCAATGAGATTGATGTTTTCTCTCCAGACGTGATCGAGAGGGCAGAGAACCTGTTGTGGGGGCCCGGATTTGGCCAACAGTATGCTGCGTATAAATTAAAACGGGCCGTTTACACGCGCCCCGACTTCCTGATCCTGGGATCGTCGCGTGTGACGCAATTCCGTGACGTCATGGCGCCAAAGGGTGTGCGATTTTATAACGCAGCCCTTGCTGCCTCCAGCCTGGGTGACGCCCGGGCCTTTTTGCTGTCGCTTTATAAACACCATCGTCCAAAAACCGTCCTGCTGGGGGTCGACCCCTGGTGGTTCCGGCCCGGGCGCAGTGGACCAACTCCGGCTGGCCCGGTCATGGATTTTAATTATCAGGCGTTGCTGTCGATGGCTATTACCAAAGGGATGACGCTTCGGGTTTTAAGCAGCCTTGGCGATGCGGCGTTTAATCGCCACGCCGATCCGTTGGGCGGACGCAAGCCGGTCGGTTATCACGCGACGCTGTCCGGCAATGGATTTCGTGCCGACGGCAGCTACCAATACGGCGACATTCTGAACGCACAGAAAACGCCGTCGGCCACCCGGCGGATGGGCCACGGTGAAGATTTCCATTTCTATCGGCAGGAAGTGATCGCGAGTCACGGACGATTTGCCTATACCGGCGCGCCAGACGACGCGGAACGGGATCTGCTTGATAAAATCATCGCTGAGGCCCGCGACCAAGATGTCGCGTTGATCCTGTTTTTTCCGCCGATGGCGGCGGCGGTGGATGAGACCATCAGGAAGACGCCGGCGCAAGATGCCTATTTTGCCGCCGTCAAGAAAACGGTTGCTGGTGCCGCCGCCAAGAACGGTATCGCATTTAACGATTTTCAGGATCTGGCCGTTCTCGGTATTGACGACCAACACACGCTCGACGGTATTCATGTGGACGAAATCGCCTCCCTGGCGATGTTGAATGCTATGATTAAAAGCAATTCAGTACTGGCCGCCCTGTACGATCAGGTGGCGATTGATAAGACGGAGAAACTGTTGGAAAACAGGCAAAATATGGCCGGACCGCATCGGATTATTCCATGACTCTGACGACAACTTGTTCTTATTGTCCAACTATGTAACATTCGAATCATGGTGAAAAAATGAAAATTATTGGCAGTATAGAGGCCCGGATGGGTTCGTCGCGGCTTCCGGGGAAGACCATGCAGCCTGTGTTTGACGACATGCCGCTCCTCGAAGCCGTTTTCCATCGCTTTCGTCAGTGCCGACAAATCGACGGACTGCTGGTAGCGACGTCGGTGGCGCCGGGCGATGATGTCATTGCCATCTGGTGTACCGACAACGATGTCGTTTGCCATCGCGGCTCCGAGGACGACGTGCTCGCTCGTGTTGTCGGCGCGGCCCGAGCCGCCGGTGCCGATGCCATTGTTCAGATGGGCGCAGATTCAGCTTACCTGGATGCCCTGCTGATTGATCAATTGATTGGCTTATACAAAGACGATGCTTACGACCTTGTTTGCAATACGTTGGAACTGACCTATCCCCTGGGAATTTACGGGCACATCGTTCGTGTCTCGAGCTTGGAAGATATAAATCGCCGTGATGATCTATCGCCAGCCGATCGCGAGGACGTGACCCGCTATATCTGGGAGCACAAAGAGCAATTCCGGCTGCTCAATATCAAGGCGCCGCCGGAGCTTCATTATCCGGAACTCCGCTTTACTGTCGACTACCCAGAAGATATGGTCTTGGCGCAAAATATCTACACCCACTTCGGCGGACTCCGCTTCACAACGGCGGACTTGATCGCGCTCTATCGCCGGGATCCGAGCCTGTTCGCCGATACACTCAAACTGAAACAGGAAGCGGCGCCGCATCTAAGTTTAATGCAGCGATGACGACAATGCCAAACAAACAACTTAGCGTCGCGCTGATCGGCGCCGGTCAAATCGCCGGCGGCTACGACACCAACCTCAGAGAAGGAGAGGACGGGGTCTACTCCCACGCGGGTGCCTACAAGGCCGACGGACGGTTTTCGTTGACAACGGTTTATGATCTCGACGACGCAGCGGCGCAAACCTTTCAGAGCTCCTGGAATGTAATAAAAATTGCCGGTGGTATCGATGACATCCTGGGTACTCATCATGACGTGGTCAGTGTCTGCGTTCCTGATGAGACTCATTTTGATATTGTCCACCGATTGATCACTACAGAATGCTGCAAAACGGTGTTCGTTGAAAAACCATTGGCGTCGTCTGCCGGTGACATCGCGACCCTTGATGCCATGTCCCGGGCGGCTGATATCAATGTCGTGGTCAACTTTCAGCGCCGCTTTGATTCCCTTTACGCAGAACTGGCCGCCGAATTCGCCGCCGACCCAACGCGCATTATTACCGTCAATGCCATGTATATGAATGGGTTCGAGCATGTCGGCGTCACCATGCTCGACACCCTGGACGCACTTTTTGGCGCGCCGGGGGCGGTGTATGTCTACAACGCGGTCATAAACCTGGAAAACAATCAACTGACCTATGAATTCGTCCTCTATTATGACAATTTCAACATCACCGTTAAAACGGTCGACAGTTCCATTCACGCCTACAATTATCATATCTTTGACATCGATATTTTTCTGGCCGACGGTCGCCTGACATTGAACCAAACTGGACGCTGGCTGGAACGCCGCACGGTCGGTGATTACGCCTATTCCGGCGTCAGTGTTTTTGAGGAAGACAGCAAACGCAGTGAAAAAACTGGGTGGGATAAGAGCATGATTGCGGCGGTCGATTACATCGCCAGGGTCACCCGCGGCGGTGCTCACACAATCAACACCCCGGCACAATCGCAGCGCACAAGACGTATCCTGGATGCCATCATCAAATCCGCTGAAACCGAAACAAAAATTAATGTGAATGAAATATCATGATCCAGAACAAAACCCTGTCCTTCCCCCCATATAATCCTATCGGCGAGGAAGAGGCGGCTGCCGCCGCCGCAGTCGTGCACGAAGGTATGCTATCGGATTATCTCGGCGCCGCCGACGTCAAGTTCTTTGGCGGTAAAAACGTTCGGGCGTTTGAGTCCACGTGGTCCGATTTTCACCAAGTCAGCCACACGGTCAGCTTCAATTCGGCGACATCAGCCCTTATCGCCGCCGTCGGGGCGATTGGCATCGTGCCGGGCGACGAGGTTCTGGTAATGCCGTACAGCATGTGTATTTCCGCCACAGCACCGCTGTTTTATGGCGGCATTCCAGTGTTCGTCGATATCGAACCCTATACCTTCTGCATGGACCCGGCGAAGATCGAGGAGAAGATAACCGATAAAACCCGCGCCATCCTGAGCGTTGACCTGTTCGGCCAATCTTCCGATATGGCCGCCCTGCGCCAGATCGCTGACAAATACGATCTCAAGATCATTACCGATGCGTCACATGTTCCAGGCTGTCCTTATAACGATGGCTTTGCCGGAACCTTTGGTGATATTGGCGTTTACAGCTTCAACCAGCACAAGATCATTCACTGTGGAGAAGGCGGAGCTGCCGTCACCAATGACGATGGACTGGCGTTGCGCCTGCAATTAATCCGCAACCATGGCGAGGCCATCGTTTCGGATATGAAAGTCAAAAATCTTCGCAATATGGTTGGTGGTAACACGCGATTTCCCGAAATCGAGGCGGCAATCATGGTCGAACAGCTGAAGAAGCTGCCGACCCTGTTGCGCCAACGAATCGATCTGGCCGATCGACTGAGCGAAGGCTTCCGGAAACTCGATTTTCTGACGCCGCCCACTCTTCGTCCAGGCAGCGGCCATGTCTATTACATCTATCCATTACTCTTCAACGAGGAGGCCGCGGGTATGGACCGGACGAGATTTCTGGAAAACGTGAAGTCCCTTGGCGCCCCCGTCTACCGATTTACCGGCGGTTACATCAAACCACTTTACCGGCTGCCGGTATTTTCCCGCAAGAATGAGTTCCAGGCGGGATATCCGTTCAACCTGGCCGACGATTCGGCGTCGGTGAATTATGGCGACGCCGGTTGTCCGGTCGTCGAGCGCCTGCATAACGAGGAAATGATTGTTCTCAGTTGCAACTACCCACCAATGACGGCGGCGGATATGGACCGGATCGTCGGTTTGTACGAAAAAGCCGCGTTGATGAAATAAGGCCCACGGACGATGAGCGATTCTCACGACCAGGTTGCCGACGATGAGGGCCTGCTTGATGCGATGCTGTCGGACTTGGCCGGCGTAGCGCAGTTATACCAGCCGACGAATTATTGGGATTACTACGCCGGGATTCTTGTGCCGGAACTCAGATCGCAAGGACTGCGTGATTTTCGCAACCGGCGCGGCTCCAAACTGGTGTCTTTTGGAGCGTCCGAGCCACGTGAACGCTTCCGCGACGTCAGTCTCGAGGGGATTCGTTTTCTCAACAACAAATTTTCCAAACGGCTACCGTTTTGGAGTAACCTTTTAAAATCCGCAAATGGGATTCTCAATAAAACCCTGGATAATTTGCCCGCAAACACGATTTGCCGGACGTCCATTGACGATATCTACGCCATGGCCTTTGAGCAGGCCCATGCCGTCGGCATGCGACGGGGATCAAAACCTCTTTCGGATATCGAATCTTCACGGTTAGGTCATCCCGGTGCCGGGTTCGAAGTGGATGGAAAGTTCTATACACCAAACTTCCTGCGGTATTATTTACGCTATACTTATTGTTCCCAGCACATGGATTTTTCCGGCAGAAAGGTCATTTCGGAACTTGCTTCCGGCTATGGCGGACAGGCGGAGGTCTTGAAAAAACTCCATAAGGATTTGACCATCCTGCTATTCGATTTGCCGCCGCAACTTTACGTTTGCGAGATGTATTTGAAATCTGTCTTTCCTGATGATGTGGTGTCCTTCCGCCGGACCCGGGAAATGACTTCTCTGGAAAATCTGAAAAAGGGGAAAATATACATTTTCGGCAATTGGCAGTTTCCGCTGCTGGCCGACATTCCCGTGGACTTGTTTACAAGCGCCATCAGCCTGGACGAAATTGATCGCCCCGAGGCCCTGAACTATCTCCGGATCGCATCGACGCGGGCGGAAAACGTCTACCTTGCCCAAAATATCGGCAACGTCACCCTTGCCGCCGCACCGGGAAAACCGGGGGTTTTGGAAAGAGTAGTTTGGCAAGACTACGAGAATTCATTGATGGAGAACTTTGACATACTGGCGAAATCGCCCTTGCTCAATCCTGGCAAGCCGGTCTCGTCCTATGATCCCCTGAACCCTCATCTGGAAGCATTCTGGCGGCGTAAGACAGAACATCAGGTATTCTGACAAATGCCCCGTAAAAGAAAAATTCTTCTTTTCAGTAGCGAGCCCGGGGGCGCCGAAGTGCTAATTCCGGTGTACCGGTCACTGGAATCTTCCGGTCACTACGATGTCACCGTATTGGCTCGCGCCTACGCCAATGACAGATTTGCACGAGCTGGCGTCCCCCATTTCGATAGCGGACAAATTGTCAGGGGACAGGTCGGCGTGCTGGGTGAATACGAACCTGAATACGCCATCACGTCGGCCACGAGTATTCCTGAAAAAGATTCTTCGGAGACTGATTTCTGGGCGAATTGCCGCGCCTATAACGTTCCCACGCTGGCTTTTCTCGACCAGTGGCAGAATTACTTGCTTCGTTTTTACGGCAAGGGGCCAACAGACCCGTCACAGCTTCCCGATCATATCAACTGCATCAACCGCATCGGCGAAGAAGAAATGCTGGCGGAGGGGTTTCCCGCCGAACGACTGGTGTTGTTTGGGCAGCCATACCTGACATCCGTCATCGAGCAGGCGAAAACACTCAGGCCCGCAGACATAAAACAAAAACTGGGCCTGGACAAAGCGCTCAGGACGTCTCTATTCGTTTCCGAGTCCCTTTCGGAATATTACGGAAAATCCCTGGGCTTCGATCAATTCGATGCCGCTGAAACGTTCCTGCGAATCGTTTCGCGATCCAACGTGGACGGGATCGCCCTGGTCAAGTTACACCCCAAGGACAATCTTAAAAAATTCCGCTATCTGGAAAAAAAATTTCCAGCCCTCCGTATAAAATTTCTGCAACAGGAAGTGACCGCCGTCGAAAGCATCGTCATGTCCGACGAAATCTACGGCATGACATCGATCATGCTGCTCGAGGCCTTCCTTCTGGGTCGCCCCGTCGTCTCGCTGCAACCAAATTTGAAAGTTGAAAACAGGCTTGTCCTGTCCCGTTACGGATATATCCGCACGGTCCTTCGTGAAGGCGATGACGCAACGCCGTTTGCGGTTGACAAAGAGCGCCGCAGGGAATTCAAATTTCACTATGATGCAGAAAAACTATTGGGTTTTCTCGACCACCAACTTGCCGATCAGACCATGTAACCGGCGTCGCCGCGGACCCTGTCAAGGCGACTCTTCCACCATTCGATGGTTTTGCTCAGGCCTTCTTCCAGGCTGACGCTCGATATCCAGTCACTGGCCGCCGTAAAGCGCGAGGCGTCCGCCATCAAGGCCATGACCTCGCTCTTCGCTGGTCTCTTTCGATGTTCCTCCTGGATGACCGGCTTATCGCAGCCAGTAATATGCCCCACCATCGTAACCATATCGGCGATGCTGACCATCCGACCGGAGCCCGCATTAAAAGCCTGACCCGTATGGCCGCCATCCAATTGCGCGGCGGCGAGAAAGGCGGAAACAGTGTCATCGACAAAATTAAAATCGCGCGTCGGCGTCAGTTCGCCGACACGAATTGCGCCACAGGACGGGTCGAGCGCCTGGCGGATGACGGTGCTGATCACCGCCCGCTCCGACTGGCGCGGGCCATAGGTATTAAACGGTCGCAAGGTCACCACGGGCAGATCGAACGACCGCGCAAACGAATCGACCATCATGTCGGCGGCGATCTTGCTGGCCGAATAGGGTGATTGCCCTTGCAAGGGATGGTCTTCGTTAATTGGCGTGAACTGCGCCGTACCATAGACTTCGCTGGTTGAGGTATTAACCACACGCGTGACGCCGGCACGCAAAGCCCCCTGCAGAATGTTGACCGTCCCCTGGACATTTGTCTGCACGTAGCTTGAGGGCGCATCGTAGGAATAGGGAATGGCAATCAGGGCCGCCAGATGCATCACCACATCTTGACCTTTACACAGTCCCGCCATTTGGTGCGGATCGCGGATATCGCCACGCACCACGGTCATAGATTCGCGTACGGCGACCGAACTGTCGTCGAGCCAGCCATTAGCGTCGAATGAGTTATACAAGGCCAGGGCCGTTACCTCGGCGCCGAGCCCAACCAGCCGCTCCGCCAAATGAGAGCCGATAAAACCATCGGCTCCGGTAACAAACACGCGGCGATTTTTCCAAAACATTTAAGATATCCTCCGATGCGCCTATGCGCGTTTTTTCACGTTTCCGCGCCGTGTGTCAATACAATGGCCGATTGCCTTGGCAACAGACTAGGAAAGGGATACTGTTCCCCGATTCAAACGGGTGCTCCGACCCCACCAAAGATAATATAGGCCTATGATCTCGACAACGGAACGAATTGCCCATTTGGCCGAGGGCCGCATTCTCGGCGTGAGCGCTTTTTTAACCCTTCCCCTCGCTATTCTTGCACCAAAGGGAGTGGCGTTGTTATTCGGGCTGACGGCTGTGTCCTCTTTCATTGTTGGACTGGCGCACAGACAAAAAAACCGGGGTCCGGTGGGACCGTCGCTGGCCCTTGCCGCCGCTTTCATCTTATTATCGCTCTCTAGCGCGATGTGGTCGATGACCCCAGAATCCAGCTTTAAGAAGGCCCTTGTGCTCGGCCTTGTCTTGTTTGGCGGCCTTGTTCTGACTTTTTCCGCCCGTCGGCTGAAAGGTGAAGCGAGGCGTGTATTTGAGATCGGCCTCATCGCCGGCGGGGTATTGGGATTTGGCGTCATCGCCATCGAAGTCGCCTTCAGCAGTCCCATTCTGGCCCTGCCGGGGACAATCATGGGGCGCCCGACAGAACAGAACATCGTCCTTCTTCGCGGTATCAACCAGGGTGCAGCGGTGGCGTCGGTGTTCATCTTGCCGTGGACAATCGCGCTCTGGCGGCACAAGGGAGTCTTGTGGGCCAGTGCAGGTTTTACGGTCTGCGTAACCGTACTGGCTTTTTGTCAGGCCGATTCCCACAAAGCTGCCCTCGTTATCGGAATGGCAGCCGCCCTCATCGCCTTCGTTGGCGGTAGACCGGTTTTGCGGGGGTTCTCGCTCCTGTGCGTTCTCGGCGTACTGTCGTCGCCCTGGCTCGTATCGGCGTTACCCGACCCGCTTCAGCCTGATAACAACGCAGCCGTCCTTCCGAATTCGTCACAGCACCGGCTCGTGATCTGGCAAACGACGGCGGGTCATATATTTGAACGCCCGTTCTTTGGCTCCGGGTTCGATACGGCGCGGGCGTTTTACGGCCCCGATCAGAAGGTTGCATATTTTTTCGGGGGCAAGGAAGCCGATACAAAATGGAGCAACCTGTTTGAACCAATCCCCTTGCATCCACATAATGGCACTCTCCAGGTATGGCTGGAGTTGGGGGCGGCAGGAGCCGCTCTGTTGGCGGCCGGCCTTTTCCTGATTGTTCGCCGACTGGCGGCGGTTTCAAATAATTTTGAGCGCTCAATCCTTTTTGGCACCTTTGTCACCGGCCTAGTGATTTTTAGCATCAGTTATGGTGCCTGGCAGGGTTGGTGGATGGGGGCCATCTGGCTGATGATGGCTTTTGCCGCCGCTTTCTTTACGGTGAATGCGGAATGAACGGGTTCTCAAACCTCATGTTCGACCTTGACGGCACCCTGATCAACAGCGCGGCTGATATCTGCGCTTCCGTCAATCGGGCGCTGAAAACCATGGGCCGCCCAGCGATCAGTATTGCCGAGACAAAGTCTCTGGTCGGCTTTCCCGCCCCCATCCTGGTCAAAAAGGCCCTGAATATGACCGGCCAGCCCGGCAGCCGAGACGAGATTGACTTCTTGCTATCCGGGTTCCTCGACAGCTACCGCCACAACCCAGGCGAACACACTGTGCTGTTCCCCGATGCGCGCGAAGTGCTGGAGCGTTTCTCAGGCGCTGGCTTCGGCCTTGGTATCTGCACCAACAAGCCACAGGCTACCTGTTTTCCGGTCCTCGAAGCCCTTGATTTGAAGCGTTTTTTCACCACCGTTATCTACGGCGACACGCTTGACTTTCGCAAGCCGGATCCACGCCATATCTTCCACACCCTGGAGGTCATGGACGCCAGCCTTGACAGCGCCGCCTTCATTGACGATAGCGAGGTCGACATTAAGGCCACCAATAACGCTGGCCTGCCAAGTATTCTGGTCACATTCGGTTATTGCCATGTGCCCCTTGATTCTCTTGGCGCCAACGCCCAGATCGATCATTTTAATCAGCTCGACGAAACCCTGAAAGTCATCGCCGGGCATTGAAAAAATAGCCTCTTACGATGACAGGGTGGTTGGTTATAAACTCCGGTCTATGGATATCATCGTGCTCGCCCTATTGTTTACCGTTGCCGCCGTCACTTTTGCCGGTACGGCGGCCCTGTTACCATTCCTTCGCGACCGTGCCATTCTCGATCACCCAAACGAACGTTCAAGCCATCAAACCCCAACGCCTAAAGGCGGCGGCATCGTAGTCCTTGTCGTGGTCCTTGTGGCCTGGATTGGGGTTGGGATTTTTTTCGAAAGCGGCCCCTTCCTGACCTGGATCATGCCGACTACGGTTTTCGTTCTGGCGGCGCTGTCCTGGGTTGATGATCTACGAGGCCTGCCGCCGGCGTTACGTTTGCTTTTTCAAATCACTGCTGTCTGTGTGGTGCTCGCTCTTAGGCCGGAACCCGTGCTCGTTTTTCAGGGGGTGTTGTCGGTTACTCTTGACGTTCTTGCCGCAGGGCTGCTTTGGGTGTGGTTTATCAACCTGTTCAACTTCATGGATGGGATTGACGGCATCACCGGCACCCAAGCCCTCGTCATTGGGCTTGGCATTGGTTTGATCGGCAGCAGCTCGTCTGCTTTGCTTGGCGTTATCATCGCCGGGGCCGCGCTTGGCTTCCTGAAATGGAACTGGCACCCGGCGAAAATCTTTCTCGGCGATGTTGGCAGTGTGCCGTTGGGTTTTCTTCTCGGCTGGTTGCTTCTTGATCTGGCCGCTGCCGGTCACTGGGCTGCGGCCCTTATTTTACCGGCCTATTATCTGACCGACGCGACGGTGACCCTGGTCAAAAGAGCGATCAGAGGTGAGAAAGTCTGGCAGGCTCACCGTCAGCACTTTTATCAGCAAGCTGTGCAGCGTGGCCTGTCTCACGCTGCCGTATCAACCGCCGTTTTTGCGGTTGGCGGCGTCCTTGTCGGTCTGGCGTGGAGTGCGGAACACGGCTGGGCACTGCCCGCCCTGGTCTCTGCCTGTTTGCTCAATGTTGCCTTTTTATGGTTTCTGGCGGTCGGTAAAAAGCCATGAAGATCTTATTCTTAAGTGAAAATTTCCCGCCAGAAAGCAACGCCGCAGCAACCCGGGTTTATGAGCGCGCTTGCTACTGGGCCGAATGGGGGCATCAGGTAACCGTGATAACGTCGGTCCCAAATTTTCCTGAAGGCAAATTGTTTGCAGGGTTTGAAAATAAATGGAAACAAGTCGAAACGATGTCCGGAATCCGGGTTGTGCGGGTCAAAACATACATTGCCGCCAATCGTGGCGTTGCCCACCGGACTCTGGATTTCCTGAGCTTCATGGCAACCGGGTTCCTTGCCGCCCTTAAAGAACAACGCCCCGACGTGATCGCCGCTACCTCGCCGCAATTCTTCACCGCCGTCGCCGGATGGGCGGCAAGCGCCACACGCGGCGTCCCTTTCGTTTTTGAGCTGGGTGATCTTTGGCCCGCCTCGATCAGTGCCGTCGGCGCCATGAAAAAAAGTTTCGCTCTTGGTTTGGTTGAAAAGCTGGAGCTGTTCCTTTACCGGCGCTCCGCCGCCATCGCCGCCCTGACAGGCTCGTTCAAAGACAACCTTGTCAGCCGCGGGATCGATGCTGACAAGATTTCTGTCGTCATCAACGGCGTTGACCTGTCCCGATACGCACCCCGGCCCCAGGATACGGCGCTCGCGGATGAATGGGGCTTTAAAGGAAAATTTGTCGCAGGCTACATCGGCACCCACGGCATGGCCCACGCCCTGGGCAATGTTCTGGATGCCGCCGAACGCCTGAAAGACAATGATACCATCCGTTTCCTGCTGGCCGGGGCCGGGGCCGAGCGCGACGCCCTGATGGCGGACGCCACAAGCCGCGGCCTGAACAATGTGGTTTTCATGCCGCGTCAACCGAAAGAAACAATGCCCGCCGTCTGGAGTCTCTGTGACGTCGCCCTTGTCCATTTAAAAAATTCCCCGGTTTTTGCCGGAGTCATTCCGTCAAAAATATTTGAGGCAGAGGCCATGGGCCTGCCTTTGTTGCTTGCCGCCCCCGAAGGTGAGGCTTCAAGCATTGTCTTAAGCGAAAAGGCAGGCCTTCATGTTGAGCCCGAAGATCCGGACGCCCTGGCCGCAGCGGTCAGACAATTGGCCAATGACGGAACTCTCTGCCAGACACTTGCCGCCGCCGCCCTGGCTGCCGCACCCAGCCACAGCCGCAAAACCCAGGCCCGTGAGATGCTTGATGTCTTGCAGACGGCGGCAAGCGGCGTAGCCCGGGGAGCCCTCTCATGAAGGTTCTGATCACCGGCGGCAGCGGCTTTGTCGGTCGCGCCTTGATCCCGCAACTGAACAAAGTTGGTCATGATGTTATTGTCAGTTCCCGTGATGGGGGGCTGATCTTACCCGGCGCGACGATAAAGTCCGTCGGCGAGCTTGGCCCTGAAACGGACTGGATAGATGCCCTGAATGGCGTTGATGCCGTCATCCATCTGGCAGCGCGGGTCCACGTCATGAATGAAACCGCTACCGATCCACTGGCTGAAAACAGGCGCGTCAACAGCGAAGGCACGGCGCGACTGGCCGGGCAGGCTGTCGAGCGCGGCGTTAAGCATTTTATTTTCTTGAGTACCATTAAGGTCAATGGCGAAGCCACGGGACCAAATCCATTTCACGCCGCAAGTTCCCCCGCGCCAAAAGACCCTTACGCCATTGCCAAGCTGGAGGCCGAGAAAGCGCTGCTCCGCATTGCCGAACAAACGGCCATGCAAGTAGACATCGTCCGCCCGCCGCTGGTGTACGGACCGGGTGTGCGCGGAAATTTTGCTTCGTTGCTGGCTGTATGCGCCAAAGGGCTGCCGCTTCCCTTGGCGAACATCGATAACCGTCGCAGTCTGATTTTCGTTGGCAATCTCGCCGCCCTCATTGGCCATATTCTGGATCACCCCAAATCAGGCGGCGGGGTTTATCTGGCCCGGGATGGTGAAGATGTATCGACGCCGGAGCTGTTTAAACGTATCTGTACAGCGCTTGGCGTAACGCCACGTATTTTTCCGTTTCCTCAATTTTTACTCGCTCTTGGTGGCGCTCTTTGCGGCAAATCCGCCGCCGTTTCCAGACTAACCCAATCGCTTGTTGTTGATGACAAGCCGACCCGAAGCGTTCTCGACTGGACGCCACCGTTCAGCATGGTACAAGGACTGCAGGAAACTGCAGACTGGTTCAAAAGCCAGCCTGAATACGAGAGATAATCCATGCCCGTGCGCATACCCCATCGCGGCTACCTTGTTTACGCCCACGACATTATCATGACGGTGATATCGTTTTACGCTTCCATCTATCTGCGCCTGGGCGAAAGATTCGATACCTTCTTCACCACCGAGACCCTGCTTCTGGCCGGGGGCCTGTTCGGACTCATCGCCGCCGGGGTTTATATGTATCTGAACCTGTACCGGGGCGTCTGGCGCTATGCCTCGATCAATGATCTTTTCGCCATCACCCGGGCCGTGACCCTGGTTATCCTGATTTTCCTGCTCGCCATGTTCTTGTGGTCGAGACTTCATAATCTGCCCAGGTCCTATCTGGCTATCAACTGGTTCGTGCTGATGGCCTTGCTTGGAGGTCCGCGCTTTCTGTACCGGTTGAGTAAAGACCGCCGCCTTGATTTGCGCCTGGAAGATGTCGGAGCCCCGCGTATCCCGGTGTTGCTTGTCGGCGCCGGTGACGCCACCGAAGAATTCATCCGCTCTATAGGCCGCACCGCAGACGCTAATTACCGGATTGTCGGCATTCTGTCTGAATCCGAGGGCCGGGTCGGGCGAAATATCCACGGCGTTTCCGTGCTGGGAACACTCGACAACATCACCGATGTCATCGCTGCCCTTGATAAAAGGGGTGAGCAGCCGCAACGCCTGATCCTGTCGAAGGAAGATCTCGATGGCGCAAAGGTCAGGTCTTTGCTGGACGCGGCCACCGAAGCCGGCATGACCCTTGCGCGGTTGCCCCGCCTGACCGACTTCAAAAGCGGCCCGGTCGACGCCACTGAAATGCGCCCGGTCGCCATTGAAGATCTGCTGGGCCGCCCGCAACACCCCCTTGACCGTGATGCCATGGCATCGCTTATCAAGGACAAGCGAGTGCTGATAACAGGGTCTGGCGGTTCTATCGGTTCCGAGCTTGTACGTCAGGTTTCCGACCTGGAGCCACGTGAACTAACCCTTGTCGATCATTCAGAATTTAATCTTTACACTATCGACATGGAAACCGGGGAACGTCACCCAAACCTTGAGCGCCGCGCCGTCATTACCGATGTTCGGGACGCCGAGGCGATCAGGCGCTTGTTTGAAGCGACCAAACCGGAACTGGTTTTTCACGCCGCCGCCCTTAAACATGTACCGCTGGTCGAAGCCAATCCTTGCGAAGGCGTCCTGACAAACGTTATTGGCACCGCCAACGTCGCCGATGCCTGCGAGGCTGCGGACGTTGACACCATGGTCATGATTTCCACTGACAAGGCGGTCAACCCGACCAACGTCATGGGCGCCTCCAAACGCATTGCCGAGCGCTACTGTCAGGGCCTTGATTTAAAGCGTGGCAAGAATGCCGGGACCCGTTTCGTTACCGTCCGCTTTGGCAATGTTCTGGGGTCAACCGGGTCGGTTGTGCCGTTGTTTCAGAAGCAACTTGCCGTCGGTGGACCGCTTACGGTTACCGACGCCCAGATGAAGCGTTATTTCATGACCGTCGGCGAGGCCGTTGAGCTTATTTTACAAGCCTCGGCCATGGAAGACGGCGAACATCTGCATGATGGCAAAATTTTTGTCCTCGATATGGGCGAGCCGGTTCTGATTATGGATTTAGCCCGGCAAATGATCCGCCTGGCTGGTCTTGTTCCCGATGAAGATATAGACATTAAAATTACCGGGCTTCGTCCGGGCGAGAAACTGTTCGAGGAAATGTTCCATGGCGGTGAGCCATTGGTTGAAACCGGACAGTCTGGCATCCTGCTGGCAGCACCCCGCGCCGCCGATGCCGCCATGATCGCCCTTGCCATTGAAAACCTGACCGCCGCCGCCCGTGATAACGACACCACCCGGGTGATGACACTGATTGGAGACCTTGTGCCCGAATATCAATCCGCGCCCACTGACCCTTAAGTAATTGGAGAAACCCTCGATGCAAGCCCAGATCCGCCGCGCCCTGATTTCCGTTTCCGATAAAACCGGACTCGTCGAATTCGGTAAATTCCTTGGCCAAAGCGGTGTCGAAATTCTTTCCACTGGCGGTTCCGCCGGTGTTTTACGCGACGCGGGCGTTGATGTTGTAGAAGTTTCCGAACACACAGGGTTTCCTGAAATCATGGACGGCCGGGTCAAGACCCTGCAGCCGACAATCCACGGCGGCTTGCTTGCGGTGCGTGGCAATCCTGAGCATGAAGCGGCGATGGAAAAACACAATATCGCCCCCATTGATTTGCTGGTCGTCAACCTGTACCCGTTTGAGGAGACAGTGGCGAGGGGCGCCGCCTTTGATGACTGCATTGAAAACATCGACATCGGTGGCCCGGCCCTGATCCGCGCCGCCGCCAAGAACCACGCCTTCGTCACCGTCGTCGTCGATCCGGATGACTACGGCCGGGTGATGGAAGAAATGAAAGCCGGCGATAGCGCCACCACACCCGCCTTTCGCAAACAATTGGCGGCCACCGCCTACGCCCGCACTGGTTCCTATGACGCCGCCATCAGCGGTTGGTTCGCAGGACAACTGGGCGACACCCTGCCACAACGCATTGCCTTTGGCGGGCTGCGCAAGCAGACCATGCGTTACGGCGAAAACCCGCACCAGGAAGCCGCCTTCTATGGCAACGGCGACAACCGTCCAGGAGTCGCAACCGCCCGGCAACTGCAAGGCAAGGAGCTTAGCTTTAACAATCTGAACGACACCGATGCCGCTTTTGAACTGATCGCCGAATTCACCGACACCGCCTGCGCCATCATCAAGCACGCCAACCCCTGCGGTGTTGCCCACGGGGCAACACTGAAAGAGGCCTACCAAAAAGCATTGGCCTGTGACACCGAAAGCGCCTTCGGCGGCATCATCGCCCTGAACCGGGCCCTTGACGGGGAAACCGCCACCTTGATCGCCGACCTGTTCGCCGAGGTCATCATCGCCCCTGAAATCGACGACGCGGCACGAGAAATTCTTGGCCAGAAAAAAAACCTGCGGGTGCTCGCCACCGGCGGTATGCCCGATCCCGACGCCACCGGTATGACCATCCGCTCTTTATCGGGCGGCTACCTGCTGCAGGGTCGCGACAACCGGGTCCTCGAAGATTTGAACGTCGTCACCATACGCCAGCCCAGCGAGAGGGAAATGACGGACCTGAAATTCGCTTTCACCGTCGCCAAACACGTCAAGTCAAACGCCATCATCTACGCCAAAGATGGCGCCACTGTTGGCGTTGGCGCCGGCCAAATGAGCCGCGTCAATTCCTCGCGTATCGCTGCCTGGAAAGCCGCCGACGCGGCAAGGGTTGCGGGTGACGAAACAAGCTGGGCCATTGGCTCGGTGGTTGCCTCTGACGCTTTCTTCCCGTTTGCCGATGGCCTGCTGGCCGCTGCGGAAGCCGGGGCGACGGCGGTTATCCAGCCCGGCGGCTCCATGCGGGACGACGAAGTGATCGCCGCCGCCGACGAAGCCGGTCTTGCCATGGTGATGACCGGTATGCGCCACTTCCGCCATTAATCGCCAGTCCAGAACGGGACATCAGGAGAGGCCATGTTGCAACCATCGCCAAAAAGTTTTGCTTTCAAGACGATCCGGCTGAAGCTGGTTGTTTATGTTGGTCTTATTTTGTTTGGCGGGTTTCTGGCGACAAATATTCTTAGTTACCAGATATCAAAAAACACCATCCGCAATACGGTTCTTGAAAATGAACTGCCCCTGTCCTCCAACACCATCTATTCGGAGATTCAGACCGATCTTTTAAGGCCGATCTTTATTTCATCGCTAATGGCCAATGATACTTTCCTGCGGGATTGGGTGATCAATGGTGAACAGGACCCGGATTTGATGGTCCGCTATCTTAAATCCATTCGCGATAAGTACAACGCCTTTACCAGCTATTTCATTTCGGCCAGAACCCTTAACTATTATCACTTTTCTGGCCTGGCCCGGACTCTCGTCGTGGACGATCCCAATGACGAGTGGTTTTTACGCGCCGCCAGGATGGACGAGGACTATGAAATCAATATCGACTTTAATGATGAGCAAGATAACGCCCTGACCATCTATATCAATTACCGGGTCCTTGATTTCCAAAATAATTTTATAGGCATCGCTGGCGTCGGCCTTGGCCTTGAGTCCGTCGCCAAAATGATCCGCGCGTATCAGGAAAATTTCAGGCGCACGATTTATTTCGTCGGCAAGGGAGGAGACATATATCTCGATTCAGCTGCCGCAGTTCGCAAAGTTGGGAACATCCATAAAATTCCAGGCCTTATGGATTTAGCCCCGAAAATTCTTTCTACCAATCGCGGCGCCTATACCTACAAACGTGGAAATGACACCATTCTGCTCACCACCCGCTATATCCCTGAACTCAAGTGGCACCTGCTGGTAGAGTTGAGCGAATCCCAGGCGA
Organism: Rhodospirillaceae bacterium; assembly: GCA_018662005.1. Classification (NCBI taxonomy): domain Bacteria; kingdom Pseudomonadati; phylum Pseudomonadota; class Alphaproteobacteria; order Rhodospirillales; family Rhodospirillaceae; species Rhodospirillaceae bacterium. Next base: position 91,648 of record JABJHA010000004.1, read on the forward strand.
CACAGGATTTGTGGGAAAGTTTCCTCACCAACCTTGTCATAGGGCTGGCTGTCATCATCCTGACTATTGTGCTGATCAGCTATACGGTTAACCTGTTCCAGTCACGGCTGGAGGAAATGGCCAGCACCGACAAACTGACCGGGCTTGGCAACCGTCAGACATTCGAGATTGTCATCAATCAGGCGCTTTCCCAGTTCGCCCGCAGCCCAACACCTTTTTCGCTGATTTTAATCGATGTCGACAAGTTCAAATTCATTAACGACACTTACGGCCACCTGGTCGGTGACCATGTCCTGCAAACGATGGCCGCCCTTACCCGCGAGAAAACGCGTCAGTCTGACATTCTTTGTCGCTGGGGCGGCGAGGAATTCATTATCCTGGCCCCCAACTGCGCCCTGGACGATGCCAATCGCCTGGCTGAAAATATTCGCAAATCGATCATGGAAAGCCGCTTCGTGCTCAAAAACCCGAGCCAGCAAATCACCATCAGTGCCGGGGTCGCGGAAATTATGGAGAATGAAGTGGCCGATCAAATCGTTGGCCGCGCCGACAAGGCTCTCTACGCCGCTAAGCAAAATGGTCGCAACCGGGTCGAAAATGCCTAGAGCCGATCACACTTTAAAAAATCGATCCGTTTTTGACGTTTCGTTCGAACACAATGTGTTCAAACGAAACGTCAACTGATCTAGAACTTGCGGTTGGCGATCAGTCCGGCGGACATCTGTTTCTGGCGAATGAACTGAGCCAATAAGTGCATCAGCGACTGGTGAACGTCCTCGATAACGCCGTAATTATCGGCCTGCACATGCAGGTGCACGCTTGCAAGGTCAGCCATGCGGCCGCCCTCAAAGCCGGTGAAGGCAATCACCGGCATTTTATTTTCACGCGCCCAACTCGCCGCCTTGACGACGTTTTCGGAATCGCCCGAGGCGCTGATCGTCAGCAGCGTATCGCCAAAATTGGCCAGGGTTTGCAGTTGATACTGGAAAATGTCGTCGTAGCTAAGGTCATTGGCGATAGCGGTGATCATCGACATGTTATCGGCAAGACTAACGACCCTGGCGGTCAGGTTGGTATCGGTTTGAACCAGTTTTGAGTGGTCACAGACAAAAGTCCCGGAAATCGCCGCCGAGCCGCCGTTGCCACAAACGAACAGGGTTTTGTTTTCCCGGTAAGTCTGTTCAATAACATCGGCCGCCTGAACAAGTGTGACCCGATCCACCGACGCCGCGGCGCTGGAAATTTGTTCAAAATAGGCATCGGAAAAGGCACCGATGTCTTCATATTTTTCGTCTGGAAACGTCATTTTTCGGATATCCCTGAAGCTAGCCGTAATGTGAGGGATTCTTCGCACCTTCGCAACGCTTTAAGGTTCCGGCACCCGGATTAACAAGATCATACCGAGGGCGAAAAAAACCAATATGGTCGCCATGCCCGCTCGTTGACTATCAAAAGCCACTGCCACCACGCCAAGCAGTGCCGGGCCCAGAAACGCCGTCGCCTTGCCTGAAAACGCGAACAGGCCGAACATTTCCGTCCTTAAATGTTCTGGGGCCAGACGGGCCATCATTGAACGGCTGGCCGCCTGGGCCGGACCGACAAACAGCCCCAGTGGCAATCCAAAAATCCAGAACAAGGTCTTGCCTTCAACAATCAGCAACGCCGTGCTGAGGACCGTCAGCCCAATAAGGGCGATCATGATCGTTTTCTTCGGCCCGATCGCATCGTCGACCCAGCCGAACGCGGCAGCACCGATGCCTGCCGTTACGTTCATGCCAATGGCGAAGATGATGATCTCATTTAGTTCCATACCAAAAGAACCAGCGGCGTAAATGCCGCCAAAAGCGAACAGCGTATTCAAGCCGTCCGTATAAATCATCCGGGCAATGAGAAACCTGACGATATCCCTATAGTCGCGAACCTGTCTTAATGTCGTCATCAGTTCATTAAGGCCGGTTTTCACCGAACACAGAAAAGAGCCGCCCCCCGAGGCCTTGTCCGGAGTGAAAAGAAACAGTGGTATCGAGAAGACCGCGTACCACACGGCGACCAGAACCGCCGCCGCCCGCACATGTTCTGCGGTTTCTTTTTCGAGCCCAAACCACGGCGTTTCGGGCTGAACAAAACCGACCAGGGTGAGGGCCAGGCAGAACAGGCCGCCAAAGTAGCCAAGGCCCCAACCCCAGCCGGAAATTCGGCCAATGTGGCTTTGCGGTCCCAATCCCGGCAACATGGCGTTGTAGAAAACCATGCCGGTTTCAAAGGCGAAATTGGCAAGGCCGACAGCAATCAGCGCCAGCAAAGCGAATGACGGGTCCGGCTCAACCAGCCACAACACCGAACTCAAAATAATACAAAGGGTCGTAAAAAAGCCGAGCCAGGGTTTGCGTCCGCCACCCTTGTCTGCAATCGCCCCGAAGACCGGGGCCGCAATGGCCACGGCCAGCGCCGACAGACTCATGGTGTAACCCCAGTGGGCGGTGCCGATGACTTTGTCGGCGGCGACCGAACTTGTGTAATAGGTGGCGAAAACGAAGGTGATAATCACCGTCGGAAAAGCCGAGTTAGCCCAGTCGTACAAACACCATGAAATCAGGGCGCGACGGTTGATCACTACCCAGCAGGCATTTCAGCCAACGTTCTGAGCTGACGGCTGGCGACGGCGATCATGGACAGGTCATTAATTTCCGTTGCCGACAATTCAGCGATCAGTTGTTCGGTGCGCTCAACGGCGATCCTGGTTTTATTTGCCCAGGCGGAAATGACAACATCAGTGTCGAAGTTCTTTCTCCGGCGCTTGCTGGCATCCATAACCTGCGAGGCGAGGGCCAGCTGATGGCCGTAAATTTCCTCGACCAGGGCCGCGACCGCCAATTTTTGCCAATGACTCCTGGTTTCCAGTTTGTCCGCTGCCGCCCTGAGCGAGCCCAGATGAAAGCGGGTGCCAATGGCAAAGTAAATACGCGCCGCTTCGCTGACGCTGACATTTCGACTGCTCGCCAGACGAATGATATCACAGCCCGAGAACATGTTAACCAGCCCGGTAACCTGCTTGGCCAGGGCCTTTGGCACACCGGCTTTAACGTAAGGCTTGCCGCGTTGGATAATATCTTTTTGATAGTGTTTGGGCAGACAGCTTCCCAGACAATCGTAAAGCGCGCCAAAGCCATCGGCGAATTCCGCAACGTGGCTTGAAATATCAAGGGGTCTGCGGCCATTGCGCAGGAACCAGAGCGTCACCCATTCGACCAGGCGGTTGGTATCGAGGCGCATACGTGTCTGAATAGCCGCCGGTACCTTGTTATCCAGTGCGTCGATTTCGTTCCAGATCGTCCGCATCCCCAAACAACGCCTGGCAATGATATAGGACCTGACCACTTCGCTTGGCGGCATTCCGGTACGTTCGACAAGCTGATGAATAAACGAGCCGCCGGCCCGGTTGATAATCGAGTTGGTTGCCTGGGTGGCGATAATCTCACGATTCAGCCGGTGGTTAATGATTTCCTTTTTGTAAGTCTCACGAAGTGGCGTTGGGAAATAGGTGACCAGGTCATCCAGCAATGCCTTGTCGTCGGGAAGGCTTGAGTCCAGAAGTTCATCGTTCACCCAGATTTTGGCGTAAGACATCAAGACCGCAATTTCCGGCCCGGTCAGGCCGGTTTTTGTCGCCCCGCGTTCGATCAGGGTTTCATCATCGGGAAGGAATTCAACTTCACGGTTAAGGCGCCCGCCCTTTTCCAGCATCCGCATCAAACGCACCTGATTATCGAAGACGCCCATACCTTCAAACAGGATCATATTGATCGCCTGGGTCTGGCGGTAATTATCGACCAGGACCTGCAGACCGATTTCGTTAGTCATTTTTGCAAGCAGGGGGTTGCGTTGTTTGATTGGCAAATCACCGCGGGCGACGACCTTGTCGATCAGAATCTTGATGTTGACCTCGTGATCCGAACAATCAACACCTGCCGAATTATCAATGGAATCCGCATACAGTCTGACTCCGCCCAATGCCGCCTCGATACGAGCCCGTTGGGTAACGCCCAGATTGGCCCCTTCGCCAACGACCTTGCAATTTAGTTCCGCCGCGTTGATGCGGATAGCGTCGTTCGCCCTGTCCCCAACATCAAGATGAGACTCACCGGTTTCCTTGATGTAGGTGCCAATGCCGCCGAACCACAGCAAGTCTGTTTTAGCGGTTAGCAAAATTCGGATCAGCTCATTGGGGGTAATGCTGGTTTTGGCAATGTCGAAACGTTTTCTGATTTCTTCGGAAAGCTGGATGGATTTTGCCGAACGTTCAAAAATACCGCCGCCTTTCGATATCAGTTTGGTATCGAAATCCGTCCACGACGAGCGTGGCAGTTTGAACATGCGTTTGCGCTCGACAATGGTCTTCGCCGCATCGGGATTGGGGTCGATAAAAATGTGCATGTGGTTAAAAGCGCCGATCAATTGGATGTGTGGCGACAGCAACATGCCGTTGCCAAAAACATCGCCGGACATATCGCCAACGCCGATGACATTGAAATCCTGTTTCTGGCAGTTGAAGTCCATCTCGCGGAAATGCCGCTTCACCGATTCCCAGCCGCCACGTGCGGTGATACCCATTTTTTTGTGGTCATAACCAGCCGATCCGCCGGAAGCAAAGGCGTCACCGAGCCAGAACCCGTAATCAATAGAAACCGAATTGGCGATATCGGAAAATGTCGCCGTTCCCTTGTCGGCGGCGACCACCAGATATGGGTCGTCGCCATCAATTCGCACCGTATCGGTCGGTGGCACGACCTTGTTGCCTTTCAGGTTATCGGTGATGTCGAGAAGGCCCGAAATAAAGGCTTTGTAACAAGCAATGCCTTCGGCCTGGAAGGCTTCACGGTCGGACATATCGGGCGCTTTTTTTAGCACAAAGCCGCCCTTCGAGCCAACCGGGATAATGACCGTGTTCTTGACTTGCTGGGCCTTGACCAGGCCGAGAATTTCAGTCCGGAAATCCTCCCGCCGGTCCGACCAGCGCAAGCCGCCACGTGCAACCATGCCGAAGCGCAGGTGGATACCCTCGACCCTGGGACTGTAAACAAAAATTTCCCTTAAGGGCCGGGGCAGCGGCAATTCGTCAACTTTCTGGCTGTCCAGCTTGAACGACAGGGACGGCTTGGGGGCGCCATCAACAGTTTGATAAAAGTTGGTCCGCAGCATCGCCATGATTAAATTGATGTAACGTCTTAAAATCCGGTCCTCGTCGGCGCTTTGAACTTTTTCCAGTTCCCCGTCCAGGCGTTTTTGCAGGATTTTCATACTACCCTTGCTGGCCGGGTCAAAACGGGCCTTGAACAACTCGACAATCTGGCGCGCCAGATGTGGATTATTGGCAAGGGTTTGCTCCATATAATTTTGCGAGAACGCAATACCGGCCTGACGCAGATATTTGCAACATGCACGCAGAACCATGACATCGCGCCAGCCCAGGCCACCAAGCAGAACGAGCGCGTTGAAGCCGTCACTTTCAACTTCGCCGGCCCAAATACGGGCAAAGGCATCCTGGAATTTATGCCTGATTGCGGCCAGATTGACACGCGAACCATCGCGGGTTTGAAGGCCAAAATCGTGAATCATGACAAGCCGTCCGCCATTCACGTCGGGGTGCACTTCATAGGGAAGCTCGTTAAGAACCCTTAGGCCCATGTCTTCGAGCATCGGCAAAACATCGGACAGGGGAATGGCCTGATCGGGTTGGTAAACTTTGAAGTAGACCTCGTCTTCTTCCGCCGCAACCGGGCGGTAAAGACTCATGCCCAGGTTTCCGGTTTCAAGGGTTTCCTCAATTCGCTCGATATCTTCAACCGCCTGGGTGGCGTTATACTGATCCTGATAGGCCGACATAAATGCCTGGCGGTAGCGCATAAAATAATGCTGGCCCTTTTCCTCGCTGTGGGCCGCCGTCAGCTTTTGCTGCAAACGATCGCCCCATGAATGGGCCACTTCGACAAGCTCCGCCTCGATCTTTGCCGCGTCATATTTTGGTATTTCACCGGGCGTTGTCTGAATGTTGATATGCAGGCGGGCAAGCGGCGAATCATCAAGCTGGGTGTAGAAAGACAGTTGCGTACCGTCGAAGGCGCGCTCCAGAACCACCTGAATCTGTTGGCGCAGGGCTGTCGTGTACCGATCACGCGGAATATAAACAAGGCACGATATAAAACGCTCGAAATCATCGCGGCGCAGGAACAGGGCGACCCGCTGACGTTCCTGTAAATGCAAAATGCCCAACGACGTTTCAAGCAACTGATCTTCAGAAACCTGAAACAGTTCATCGCGCGGATAGGTCTCGATAATATTTAGCAGGGCCTTGCCATCGTGGCTAGCTGGTGCAAAACCGGCGCTATCGAATGTTTTCTTCAGCTTCAGGCGCAGCAGCGGAATGTCCCGCGGGCTGCGATTGTAGGCGCTTGATGTAAACAGGCCGACAAAAACCCGCTGGCCAATAACCTTGCCTTTGGCGTCATAACGCTTGACGGCGATGGAATCCATATGGACAGGACGGTGAACCGTGGAAATGGCGTCTGCCTTGTTGACGATCAAAAGATCGCCCTTGCTGACAAAGGCGCGCACTTCGGGCGGCATGGAAGCCAGATTCTGCAGTTCTCTGAACATCACAACCGAGGATTTCCGAAGCACGCCCAGGCCGCTCTGACGGTTGACGATGACCGAGGCCGCCTTGCCATTGCCAATGAAATCGTATTCACGGTAGCCCAGGAAGGTAAAGTGATCACCATGCGCCCAACGCAGGAAGTCCTGTGCTTCGGATACATCTTCGCCAGCAACGCCCTTGGGGGCCGTATCGAGCTCATCGATAAGCGACGACATCGCCTGACGCATACCCATCCAGTCTTCGACGGCGGCGCGCACATCCTTGATAACTTTATCGAGACCCTTCTGAATTTCCAGCAGTCGCTTGCCCGACTGTTCGGTAACCTGCAAATGCATATATGACTCGCTGAGCGCACCCTTCGATGGTTTGCCCAGGGAAACCAGTCCCGTCACCTTGCCATTTTTGGCGCGCGTAACACCGATCACCGGATGAATGACCAAATGCACCGTCAATTCCTGACGGTTTAATTCGGATGTTATGGAATCGACCAGGAACGGCATGTCGTCATTGACGATTTCAATGACCGTATGATCACAATCCCAGCCATCAGCTTTCATGCTGGGGTTATAAACCCGCAACAGGGCTTTGCCGGACTTGCGAACGGATGCCTGTTTCCAATGCGCCAGTGCGGCCCCGAAAAGACTCTCGGGCGTCGTGTCGGCCAGATCACTTGGCGGCACATTTTCGTAATAACTGCGAATAAATTTGCCAACGGTTTTGGCGTTCGTCGCAGACAATCGAGACTTCGCTGCCCTGACCACTCGCGCAATCAACTGGCTCTTATCTTTTTCGGTCGCATCTAGCATAGAACAAGCACTCCCCATCGGATGGATTTTATCCTGCTACATTAGTATCGCCACCCTTACTAAAACATTACAACCAAAAAGAAACTTAGGGGTCGCCCTGTGCTTTTTGCACTGAAATAATACAGTAAAGGTTTGCCCCCCAGTGGGGCGGCGGGGTGAGCAGGGCCCAGCTTAGAAACCGGTGGATAATTGCGTCGGTCGTCATCCGCCTGGAGGAGCCGCGGCGTTGATCATAAAGCGCCTCAACCTGTAATCCGCAAGCTGTCGCCAGCTGCCTGAGGCTTTCCCCGTTATAGGCAGTTTTATGGGTCAGGTCGCCGAACTGGTAATTGATCCCCCAGGGCGAAGAGCCGTTGGGCACCTTAAGGACGATTTTGCCATCAGCGGCAAGCGCCCCCTTGATCAGTGACAACAAACGAAACCCTTCCTCTGGCGTAAAATGTTCCAGCACATCGAGCAGGACAATGCGGTCAAAAGACGCAGCCCCGTTTTGCAAATATTCCCAAACGTCAACGCATTCAAAGTGCGCTGCCACTTGCGACGGCTGCACCGCTTTTAATGCCGGGTCATGGTCGATGCCCTGAAAACTGGTCACGCCCTTGGCCGCCAGATATTCCAGAAAAGCGCCCTCGCCTGAGCCGATTTCAAGGCAACTCATGGCGTTGCTAAAGTCGGCAGGATTCCAGATTTCGCCGTCAAAGCGTGCGCGATCCTTGGCTGCCAGTGTCGGCGTTTGATAATTCTTGTAAGCGCAGTAGCTGGAATAAAAATCTATCGACATGGGCGCATCTTTCCGGGCTTTCAGTGCAAACCGTATCATTTATTAATGCACCATAACCCGAAGGCAAACAAAAGGGGCTAGTGATTTTTTAGTTATCCTTTTGGCCATTCGTTTCAACCACCAGGAAATCGATCAGCATCTCGAGGTCCCGGGGGTCGCTTACTTTCTGGATCGGCATTTTTGTTCCCGGTACAAATTTATCAGGTCCCTGGGAAAACAACTTGCGCACCGATTCGGGCGTCCAGGTGATGTTCAGGGAGCGGAGCGCTGAAGAGTAATTGTAATTGGCGACCGATCCGGATGGCCTTCCGAAAAGGTTTTCAAGATGCGGACCGGAACGATATTTTCCCTTCGATCCCAGGGCGTGACAGATGGCGCATTTACGGAACAATTGGGCTCCCGGATGGTCGCTCTGGAGCCACGGCTCCGGTTCGCGCATGGCCAGCTCACTTGCCTGTGGCCCTATCCTGTCACCGGTTTCCAGGTGCCAGATGCGCACCGTTTCATCCGAGCCCGAGGAAATAGCGAAACGCCCATCGGGGGAGAACGCCACCGCCCAGACCGGCCCGTCATGGGCCTCAATGGACCTCAACAGACGACCGCTGGTCAGGTCCCAGATATTGACCAGGCCATCGCGCCCACCCGAAAGAGCCTTATCGCCTTCGGCTGTGAACGCGGTCGAATAGACGGGCCCGTCGTGAGCGTTGAGGGTCAACATCGTGTTTCTGTCAGGCGGAAACCACAGTCGAATGCTGCCATCGATACCGGCAGACAGCAGGCGCGAACCATCGCCTGAGACGACAAGCCGGGTCACCGCCATTTCATGGCCGATGAACGCGTCGATATATTCCCCGGTTTCAGCCACCCACATGCGTATTCTGCCGTCCTTGTGTCCGGTAAAAAGCACTTCGCCGGCAAGCCCGAAGGCCAGGGTGTTGACATCCGACTGCAACTTCAGCCGCGAACGCTCGTTTCCGTCAGCAAGGTTCCACAGTCTTACCGTTCCGTCCCAACTGGCCGAGGCGAATGTTTTGCCGTCCGGCCGCAGGGCCAGGGCCATGACGTGCATGGTATGGCCGGTGAAGGTGCGCATGACGTTGCCGGTCTTAAGGTCCCACATCAGTACCGCGCCGTCCTTTCCGGCGCTTAAGGCGCGCTCGTCACCCGGCAGAAAAAGCACCGTATTGACCGGCCCGGTATGGGCGTTAAGGAGCTTAAGGTTTTGCTGGGTTCCGAAATTCCACAAGCGGACGCTGTAATCAAAACTCGCTGTCAGCACGTGGCGACCATCGGCGGAAATGGAAATGTCACGAACCATGCCGCCATGGCCAATCAGGTCGGCTTTGGCTGGGCCTGAAAGAAATAGAAACACAGCCATCAAGAAGATGCTCAGGCGGCGGCTGGGACATGTTGCCATCATCTGTTCCCTGTTGATTATCATGGAAGCAGAAAGTGATAATCATTCTAAACAGGAAGCAACGATCGCCTCAACCCAGAAACAAAGCCCGCGGAGGCTTTCCCCCGAGGGCATTGGATTGAGCGAGGGCTGCTTTTGTCCCTATGCAGATATGTTGACGAAAAAAATCACACCACATTTTGACTGGCCAAAAGGGCAATTATTGATCCTAAGCCACTGTTGCCCGCGACAAAGCCGTCATAATCTACTATAATACAGTGTTAATTAAGGGGTTATCCGTCTTAATCTACACGAAGAGGAAAGTCATGGATATCCGCACACTAAGAGAATTTTTCAAGTGGTGTACCGTCATCAATGTCGCCCTTTTTATCCTCTCTGCCATAATGATAATGACGGCCACGGATTTTATTTACGACGTCCATGGCCAATTATTTCACATCCCTCGAGAAGCCTTCGACGTAGTCCTTTATTCGTTCCTTGGGTTTTACAAGATCGTAATTCTGGTCTTCAATCTCGTTCCCTTTGTCGCTCTGCTGATCGTTGGAAGAAAATAGCACCCAACAAACAACTGTACCCGCTTGCCCTGTGGCCGTTGATTTCAATACATACCACCAACGCAGGCATTGCTTATGGTTTCTGACATCCCGAATACCTTAAGGGAATCTGATCCAGGTCAAATTTGGCTGAAGGAATATCCAATCCAATATGGGGGGTGTCGTTTCAATGCGCGAATGACCATCATTAGGTTAAGTGATGGCCGATTAATGATCCATTCTCCCAGCCCAATTGACGCCGTGACAAAAACGGAGATCGAAGCACTTGGGCCCGTGGCCTTCATAATAGCGCAGGGCAATTTCCATTATCTGAACGTCATATCAGCTCAGGACGTCTTTCCGGACGCGCAGACACATATATGTCCGGGCGTCGAGAAAAAGGATCCAAAAACAAAGCCCCCGGAGGCAATCCCCATTTAACCTGATAACAAGTTTGATTTTATCTGGGTTGTATAACAATATGGATTGGAGGCTAGGCCATGCTTTATCTTAGGTGTTGGTTGAAAAAATACCGCAGCGAATTAGTTTCTAGATTGGTTATATTCAGGGAACCGTTATCAATTAGAACTTGATTTCATTCATGTCTACCAACGGCTCAAATTTAACCAATCTTGACGCCATTCGCGACAGGATTGCCAATAGCGTCCTAATCGCGCTTTCATTCATTGTGCCTCCAGCCCTGATTGCCAGTCTGATGCGAATTCCGTCCATCGGTTGGCAGCCGGTCATGGTATTTCATATTGTCGCTGCAATTATTTTGATCTGCGCAACCCTGTTCCGGAATTCGATTACTTACAATGTTCGCGGCATAATCATTGTCGGTATTATTTTTCTGGTCGGAATTGGCGGGTTACTGAATTTTGCTCTTAATGGCGCAGGGGTTCCTGGGCTTATGGCTTCGTGCATTTTTGCCGCGGTTCTGTTCGGTACACGTGGCGGGCTTGTTGTCCTGTTGCTGGGGTTCCTTTCAATTGCAGTGATTGGCATGGCTTATTCGAGTGAGGCCATTACCTTGCATTTCGATTCAAACATTTACAATGTTCAACTTCGGTCTTGGCTGACAACCCTGCTTGGTTTTGCCCTATTTAGCGGCGGCGCGGTGGCGACAGTGATTGGACTCAACAAGGCACTGATGGGGATAATCAGAGCCAATGAGGACAATCTCTCGCAACTCGGGATTCAGGTGAAGGAAAGATCCAGATCCTTGACAGACGAAATCAGGGAAAGAGAAAAGGCCGAGCAAAACTTTCACTTGAGCGAGGAAAGGTACCATAAGATCATTGACGCCCAGACCGAACTAATTACGACGTTCACGCCAGACGGTACATTTACCTTTGTTAGCGATTCCTATTGCCGGTATGCCGGCAAACGCAAAGAAGACCTTCTCGGTCGCTCCCTGTACGAGCCCGTGCCGGAAGCGGAGGTTGAGTCCCTGAAGGAATATTTTACCTCTTTTTCACGGCAACATCCGAACAAAACGAATGAAAACCAGTTGCTATCCGGCGAAGGTGATTTGCGCTACTACGAGTGGTCCAATTCGGCGACGTTCGATGAAAATGACGAAATAATCGAGATTCAATCAGTCGGTCGCGATGTTACGGAACGCAAGGAAGTCGAAATCTTGAAATCGGAATTTATTTCTTTGGTCAGCCATGAACTGAGAACCCCATTAACATCCATTATGGGATCTATCAGCCTTATTGAAGGAGGGGCGCTGGGAAAAGTTCCCGAAAAAATGACCGATCTGCTCGCCATCGCCAAAGGCAACTCCGAAAGACTGATTAGCATTGTTAACGATATTCTCGATTTTGAAAAACTACAATCCGGCGGTATGGACTTTAACTTTAGGGAAATTGATCTGGTTGAATTGGTTGAAAAGGCCGTCACTTTAAACCACGGCTATGCCGATCAGTGTGGCGTCCGTTTCGTGATGGCCGAAACGACAGAAGAGTTCATTGTCAAAGCTGACAGTGAAAGACTGGAGCAGGTGGTATCAAACCTTCTATCCAATGCTGCGAAGTTTTCTGCAAAGGGCTCCGATGTCCATGTATCCGTACACAATAGGGACGGACAAGCCAGGGTAGAGGTCTCAGACACTGGAATTGGCATATCCGAGAAATTCAAAGATACAATTTTCGATCGGTTTAGCCAGGCTGATACCGGCGACAAACGGGCCGTTAAAGGGACTGGATTGGGGTTGAGTATTTCGAGGGCGATCATTGAGTGTCACGATGGGAATATTGACTTTGACTCCTGTGTTGGGGAAGGAACGACCTTCCACTTCACCCTTCCCATCGTCGTCTCTACGGATCATGAAAACGGCAATCAGACCCATGAGACCTAAATGATCGCTCTTCGACAGAATTTCCGTGCTCTATTTTACCGCTTGGAATATTTCCTTATGGCTAATAGCAGACCTATTCAGAGGCTGAATAATATGTCCGCCTTAAGAGGGCAAAGCAGGTTTAATTTTTAATCAAAAAATAGACAGGGGAGCCCCAAAAACAAAGCCCCCGGAGGCTATCCCCCGAGGGCTTTGGATGGAGCGGGCGATGAGATTCGAACTCACGACCTAAACCTTGGCAAGGTTTCGCTCTACCCCTGAGCTACGCCCGCATTTGTGTTGCGGTGGGGGATAATACTTAAAGCAGTGGGCTTTGCAAGCCCCATCATGACAGACACCAAAAAGGGGGGCTGGTCAGGACCTGCACGCGGTCTTATGATCGCCGCCATGGACGCCACATCAGAGACCATCCTCAAGCGATTGGAAGACTTGGGTATTGCTTCCCAAACCCACACCCACGTGCCGGTTTTCACGGTTGAGGAATCCCAGGCCCATTGCAGCCACCTTCCCGGCGGTCATTGCAAAAACCTGTTTCTAAAAGACAAAAAGGGGGCGTTATGGCTTGTTGTCACACTTGATGAGCGGCCCATCAACATGAAAGAGCTGCGCCACAAAATTGGCGCGCATCATCTATCATTTGGTAAGCCCGATCTGTTACGCGATGTTTTGGGCGTCGAGCCGGGGTCGGTCACACCGTTTGCCTTGATAAACGATAACGAGCACCAAGTTCGGGTTGTCCTTGATAAGGAGATGATGGCCATGGATTTGCTTAACTATCACCCCCTGATCAACACCATGACAACGGCCATTAGCCCCAATGATCTGCTGACCTTTATCCGTGACACCGGCCACGAACCCGATCTGGTCGAGCTTTAATAATGCCTTGCCCCTTGCGGCAGCGAAAGAAAGCCGCCATTTATGTGGCGCACTACCGGTTTATGACTTTAAGTGAAAGCGGCGAGAACGATGATTATCGAAGAAGACGGCACCCCAGTAAATAGCGCCCCCGCAGCTGGCGAGCTGATCAAGAACAGTGATGTCTCCACTTTTGTGGTTGATGTAGTTGAGCAATCCAAAACCGTGCCGGTGATTGTCAATTTCAGCTCACCGCGTAGCGAGCCTTGCATACAGCTAACCGCGACGCTGGAAAAACTGGTCAGCCTGGGCGGTGGCATCGTCAAGATGGTCAATGTCAATGTCGATGAAAATCAGCAACTGGCTGCCCAGTTGCAGGTGCAGACGGCGCCAACGGTTTTCGGATTTAAACACGGTCAGCCCATCGACGCCTTTGCCGGGGCCCAGCCCGAAAGTCAGGTCAAAGCCTTTATCAAACGCCTGACCGGTGACGTCAAGGCGCCCATCGAAGAGGCGCTTGAACAAGCCAAGGCGCTGCTTGATGACGGAGCGCCCGAACAGGCCAGCGCCATTTACGCGCAAGTCCTCGCCCAGGAACAATCCAGCGGCCCCGCCATTGCCGGTCTGATCCGTTGCTACCTTGCCGCAGGCGAGCTCGAGCACGCCAAATCCCTTATTGAAGGGCTAGAAGAAGCGACCCTCAAAGACGGCGACGTTCAGGCCGCCATGACGGCTTTGGAGTTGGCCGAAGATGGCGGCGCGGGTGGTGACACTGAAGAATTCCAGGCAAAGCTTTCGGCAAACGAGAATGATCATCAGGCCCGCTTCGATCTTGCCCTAAGCCTGTATGGCAGTGGCAAAGCAGAAGAAGCGCTTGAGCAATTGCTTGAAATCATCCGCCGGGATCGCGCCTGGAATGACGACGCGGCACGCCAACAGATGCTGAAGATTTTTGAAGCCCTGGGCCATTCTGATCCGGTAACCGCCGAGGCCCGTCGCAATCTTTCAACGGTACTGTTCTCATGAGAAAGGTCTTGCAGTCATGACCGGCACCTATGGGGATTTGGGGATCAGCGTCTTTCCTGATGTCATCGCCCTGTTTCCTTTAAGCGGCGCCTTGTTGCTGCCGCACGGCCACTTGCCTCTTAATATTTTCGAGCCACGTTATCTGAGCATGGTTGAAGATGCCTTGGGTAACGGACGCGTCATTGGCATGGTGCAACCGCAAGGCGTTTGCGCCGACCCTGTTCCGGACAACGCCCCGCTTTATCCAATCGGCTGCGCCGGGCGCGTTGTCTCCTTCGAGGAAACCGAAACCGGGCATCTGTTTATCGCCCTGCGCGGCCTTTGCCGCTTTCACATTGATAGCGAGCTTGCCCTGCAGCAGGGCTACCGCCGGGCCCAGGTCGATTACAGCGCCTTTGCCGCCGACATCCGCGAGGACGAAGGGACTATTCCTGATCGCCCGCGCCTGATTGGCGCGGTCCGGCAGTTTTTTGAACTGAAGGATATTGAAGTCGACTGGCAAGCCATTGAAGAAGCCAGCGATGAGACCCTGGTTACCTCGCTGGCCATGATCTGTCCACTGGCATCCAGTGAAAAGCAGGCGCTGCTGGAAACCCCGGGTTTATCAGAGCGCGGTGAATTGCTATCATCATTGATGGAGATGGCCCTGCTTGAAGATAGCGATCAGGCCGGGCTGTTTCGTCATTAATTTCTTTAGTCCAGGGCCTTATATTCTTTTTTTGACACCCTATATAAACGGATCAAAACCATGACCCAGCGTACCGTCGATGCCAAGTTGCTTGAAATTCTGGTCTGCCCCTTAACCAAGGGGCCGCTGACCTATGACGAGCAAGCCCAGGAATTGATTAGCGAGGGGGCCAAACTGGCTTATCCCATTCGCGATGGCATTCCGATCATGCTGGTTGATGAGGCCCGTGAGTTATCGTAACCCCGCCCTTTTTTCAGGACCCCGTTTTTAAATGAGTGACTACAGTCAGCAACACAAGCCCACCGAAATTCGCCTGAAATCCAAAGAAAAAATCCTCGAGCTGGATTTTGAAGATGGTGCAACTTTTTCCCTGCCCGCTGAATTGCTCAGGGTCGAAAGCCCGTCAGCTGAGGTTCAGGGCCATAGCCCGTCGCAAAAGCAGGTCGTCGCTGGCCGCCGTCATGTCGGCATCATGGGCGTTGAACCAGTCGGTAACTACGCCATTACCATCAAGTTCGATGACCTGCACGACACCGGCATCTACACTTGGGACGCCCTGTACGCCTTTGGCGAAAATCAGCAGGCGATCTGGGAAGGTTATTTAAGCGAATTGGAGTCAAAAGGTTTAAGTCGCGATCCTTAATAGTTCGCCCCTCTTTAAGGATCATGCCCCTCAGTCGCCGGGCGCTCACTCCGCTCGCTTGGCTGGGCCTCTGGAAGTCAAGATTCAAATGGCAACAGGAGCCATTTCCTGTTGCTTGGAAACCTGGTTCCCGCACTTTTTTCTTCAAGCCCGCGACTGCGGGCCGCCGCTTATGCGGCGAGCCAAGGGGTCGGAGACCCCGCCCGGCGCCTGAGGGGCCAATCTTAAAGCTCCTCCCCGCGCATCAATCTTGGCAAATCGCCTGCCAATCCCATGGCGTGCTCCATAAACACCTTCTTTAAGGGCGGCATCCTGTTGACGGCAGCGAGCCCCAGATCGCGGGCTAGCCTCACCGGCATGACATCGTTGGAGAACAGCCTGTTGAGGACATCGGTCATGGCCAGCATCAGGGTATTGTCGAAGCGCCGCCAGCGCTCATAAGACTCCAGTACAGTACCGGCACCGGGATCAAGACCCAGACGTCCGGCATCGGTCAGAACCTCGGCCAGCACCGCCACATCACGAAGCCCCATGTTCAGGCCCTGCCCGGCGATCGGGTGCATGGCGTGGGAGGCGTCACCTGCCAGCACCAACCGGTGGTCGGTGGCCTGCTCGGCGTATTGCAGGGACAGGGGATAGGCCCAGCGCGGCCCGACGACCTCGAGCTTGCCCAGAAAATCGCCAAACCGGTCTTTAAGTTCCGCCAGGAAAGCATCATCATCCAGGGCCACCAGTCCGGGCGCCAGGTCTTCACGCTCGGTCCAGACGATGGAGGAGCGATTGTTCGGTAAGGGTAAAATGGCGAACGGGCCCGCGGGCAAGAAGCGTTCGTGGGCAACATTGTCATGTGAGTATTCGTGGGCGACGGTGCAGACGATCCCGGTTTGCCTGTAGGACCAGTTTGTCAGTGCGATCCCGGCCTGTTCGCGCGTTGGCGAGTTGCGGCCTTCCGCGCCAATAATCAACCGCGCCTTGATCTTGCGACCATCGGCCAGGGTAGCGCGCACATTTCCGGGGTTGCGCTCGACCACGTCAATGCGGGCAGGGGCCAGTAATGTAAGATTATCCAATTCGGTAAAGCGACGCGCCAGTGCCGTTCGGATCGTCCGGTTTTCAACCATATAGCCAAAGGCTTCAGCACCAACGTCTTGGCGGTCGTAGTGGAGGAAGAACAGCGAATCACCATCGGAAACACGAATTTCCTTTATTGCCGCGCTCGCCGCCTCCATTGAGGCCCACAGACCCAGACCCTCGAGGACCCGCTGCGAGGAAAGCGCAATTGCCGAGGCGCGGCCATCAAATGCGGCATCCAGGCCATCAGCAGGGTCTTGCGCATCAACGACAAGCACCGACAAACCGCCCATGGCCAGACCACAAGCAAGGGTACCGCCAACCAGACCGCCGCCAGCAATCAGCACGTCCGCTTGCAATTCCTGGCCGGTATCACTGCCTAACATTCTATTTCCTGCCTATGTTTGCATAAAATTTAAGCATAATTATATTTCGCCTAATAAATAGGCAAGTTTGCGTCTCTGCCGGTTCAGAAATACCCGTAAGTATACGCCTTAATGAATTGTTTTTAAACACTATTTACTCGAAATCACGATTCTGGCACGGACCTTGAAATAGAAGACCCTGAAACCACTGTGCAGGGCTTTTACCCCTTGCGCAAGGGAACTTACAAAGCAAGGCCCGCCAACCAGGTGGGGTCGCTAAACCAAATATAGGGATCAAGCGTTATGAAGCTGATCATGGCCGTTATCAAACCCTTCAAGCTCGACGATGTCCGCGAGGTCCTATCTGGTCTCGGCGTCGAGGGCATGACGGTAAGCGAAGTCAAAGGTTTTGGCAGGCAAAAAGGCCACGCCGAAATCTATCGCGGGGCAGAGTACACCGTCCACTTTCTGCCCAAGGTGAAACTGGAAATCGCCGTAGCCGACGAAATGGTCGAGAGCATTGTCGAGGCCATCAAATCAACTGCCGAAACCGGCAAAATCGGCGACGGCAAGATTTTCGTCTACGACATTTCTTCGGCGGTCCGCATCCGGACCGGCGAAACCGACAACGAAGCCCTGTAGGCAAAGGATTAATTCAATGGATATTCAAAAAAACAAAAGCCGCCTTGCTGCTGTTGCCGCGATGGCCGCAGTGGCCACCACGGGGTTAACACTCCTCACCACATCTTCAGCCACGGCCGGAGAGCTCTCCGAAACCCAGTATATTCTCAACACTTTCTCGTTTCTTGTTCACGGCTTTTTGGTGATGTTTATGGCCGCCGGTTTTGCGATGCTGGAATCCGGACTGGTGCGCTCCAAAAACACCGCCACCATCTGTCTTAAAAATATCGCCCTTTATTCAATCGCCGGGCTGACCTTTTACGTTGTCGGTTACAACCTGATGTACGCCGGTGTGGACGGCGGTTATATGGGTAGCTTTGCAATCTGGGGCGGTGACAACGCCGACGCCCTGGCCGGAAACTTCGACGGTGGTTACGCCGCAGAATCCGACTGGTTTTTCCAGATGGTGTTCGTCGCGACAGCCGCCTCGATCGTCTCTGGCACGTTGGCCGAGCGCATCAAGTTGTGGCCGTTTCTGGCCTTCGTCGTCATCCTGACCGCCATCATTTACCCGATCCAGGGAGCCTGGCAATGGGGCGGCGGCTGGCTGGCAGAAGCTGGCTTTTCCGATTTTGCCGGTTCGACACTGGTTCATTCCGTCGGCGGTTGGGCGGCGCTCACAGGCGCTCTCATCCTCGGCGCCCGTAAGGGCAAATACACGTCAGGCGGCATCCACCCGTTACCCGGCGCGAACCTGCCGTTGGCGACGCTTGGCACCTTCATCCTGTGGCTTGGCTGGTTCGGCTTTAACGGTGGCTCACAATTGGCGCTGGCCAGCGCGGCTGACGCCATCGCCATCTCGACCATCTACATCAACACCAACATTGCCGCCGTCGGTGGCGTCCTGGCGGCGATGGTCCTGACCCAGCTTGTCTACAAAAAGGTTGATCTGTCCATGGCCTTAAACGGCGCCATCGCCGGGCTGGTTTCGATCACCGCCGGTCCCGACAGCCCGGCCATGGGACAGGCGTTACTTATTGGCGCGGTTGGCGGCGCCCTAGTCGTCTTCCTGGTGCCGCTGCTTGACAAGTTCAAGATCGACGACGTGGTTGGCGCCATTCCAGCCCATCTGGGTGCCGGAATCTGGGGCACGCTGGCGGTACCGCTTACCAATGCCGATGCCAGTTTTACGGCCCAATTAACAGGCGTCATCGCCATCGGTGGTTTTGTTATCGTCTCCTCAACGCTCGCCTGGCTGGCGCTCAAGTTCAGCGTCGGTATCCGGGTCAGCGAAGAAGATGAAATGCTGGGTCTCGATCAGGCAGAACTGGGCATGGAGGCTTATCCGGAATTTGGCAGGGGTTCTCAGTCCCTCTGACCCCCCCCTGACCCTTCCAAGGAGCACATGGCCCGTAAGGTGTAAGCCTTGCGGGCCATGTTTTGCTTAAATTTTGCCCACGAGGCCGACAGTTGCTTTAATTTTCAGCAATTTTACCCGTTTCGACTTTGCAACGAAGCCTTCTGTTTTTGTACTTTTCCCTTGTCGGCCAAGGGCTATAGGGCTTTGCCTGCGTATTGGCACGGTTCTTGTAATCTTTGCGCGCACAATTGTAATTTAGGTTGACCAAATTTCCCGGGGAGAAGAAACTATGGAAGCGATCAAATCGGGTGCGGATGTTTTTTTCGTGCTCATCGGTGCGGTCATGGTGCTGGCGATGCACGCGGGTTTCGCATTTCTTGAAGTCGGCACCGTGCGGCGCAAGAATCAGGTAAACGCACTGGTTAAAATCATCGTCGATCTGGCGATGTCGACCGTTGTCTACTTTTTTATCGGTTACATGGTCGCCTACGGCGTCAACTTCATGTATAGCGCCAAGGATTTGATCGGTGGTGCGGGGGAAGGTTACGCCTTTGCCGCCAGCGGCTATGATCTTGTGAAATTCTTTTTCCTGATGACCTTTGCCGCAGCGATCCCGGCGATTATTTCCGGTGGCATCGCCGAGCGCGCCAAGTTCTGGCCGCAGCTGGCCGCCACCGCCATTATCGTCGGTATCGTTTACCCGACCTTCGAGGGCATGGTCTGGGGTTCCAAATTTGGCTTTCAGGATATGATTGCCGCCTCCTTCGGCTTCGGCTTCCACGATTTTGCCGGTTCCATCGTCGTCCACGCGGTTGGCGGCTGGATGGCGCTGGGCGCTGTCATTATGTTGGGGGCGCGCATGGGGCGTTACCGCAAGGATGGCCGGATGATCGGCATTCCGCCGTCAAGCATCCCCTTTCTTGCCCTCGGTTCGTGGATACTGTCCGTCGGCTGGTTCGGCTTTAATGTGATGAGTGCGCAAGGCCTTGAAGGCGCCAGCGGTCTGGTCGCCATGAATTCGCTCATGGCCATGGTCGGCGGCATCCTCGCCGCCGTCGTCGTCGGACGCAATGATCCGGGTTTTGTCCATAACGGAGCCCTGGCCGGCCTGGTCGCCGTTTGCGCCGGCTCCGACATCATGCATCCCGTCGGCGCGCTGTTTGTCGGGGCCGCCGCCGGGGCCTTATTTGTCTGGGGCTTTAACCAATGTCAGAGTCGCTGGAAAATTGACGATGTGCTTGGTGTCTGGCCCCTGCACGGCATGTGCGGCCTGTGGGGCGGTCTCGCTGCCGGTATCTTTGGCCTGGAAGCCTTCGGTGGTCTGGGCGGTGTCAGCTTCATGGCGCAATTAGTCGGCAGTCTTGTCGGTGTCGCTTTTGCCACCGTTGCCGGTTTTGTCATCTACGGTGGTCTGAAAGCCAGTATGGGCATTCGCCTGAGTGAGGAAGAGGAATTCCAGGGAGCCGACCTGTCCCTGCACCAGATTGGCGCTTATCCGGAGGATGACGTGAGGAGTTAGATTTTATCCACTCGGATACTAGGTTATTGTCCCCGCATGATAAATTCCCTGCTCGACAACCTGACCGACTACCCCTTCGATCGCCTGCGTGACCTGCTTGATCCCCTGTCGCCGCCTGCCGGGATAACCCCGCTGGCCTTGTCCATCGGCGAGCCCAAACACACCCCGCCGGGATTGATCGGGGAAACCCTAAGCGCCAGCAATGACCTGTGGGGCCGCTACCCGCCAATCGACGGAACCGCTGATTTTCGGGACGCCGTCGTCCAGTGGCTGGGCCGGCGCTACAATTTGGCCGATGGCTTTATTGATCCGGATTGTCAAATCCTGCCTGTCGTCGGTACTCGCGAGGCGCTTTATCTGATCGCCATGCTGGCCGTCGATAGCGTCCGAAAGGGGCCGCGCCCGGCGGTACTGTTTCCCAATCCGCTCTATCATGTCTATTCCGGGGCTGCTGAAATGTCGGGCGCTGAAGCCATCACCATGGCCGCCACCCGGGACAGCGGCTTCCTCCCCGACCTGGACGCCCTTGACCAGCAGACCTTAAGCCGTACGGCATTGATGACACTGTGCTCCCCAGCCAATCCGCAGGGCGCTGTCGCCGATGCCGCCTATCTTGAGCGCGCCATCTCCCTGGCCCGCAGGCATGATTTCGTGCTCGCCATCGATGAGTGCTATAGCGAAATTTACAGTGACCGTCCGCCACCTGGCGGGGCCGAAGTGTGCGCGAGCCTGGGCGGTATGGACAATGTCCTGATCTTCCATTCCCTATCCAAGCGTTCCAGCGCGCCGGGCCTGCGCTCCGGTTTTGTCGCTGGCGACGCAAGACTGATCAAGCGCTTCAAATATTTGCGCAGTTTCGCAGGCGCGACCATGCCCATGCCGATTATGGCCGCGTCGAGCGCTTTGTGGCGCGATGAGGCGCATGTCGAAGAAAACCGCGCCCTTTACCGACAAAAGTTTGATCTTGCCGATCAGCTTATCGGGGGCCGCTATGGCTACAAACGCCCGGCTGGCGGCTTTTTCCTGTGGCTCGATGTTTCTGTCCACGGCGGCGGCGAAGAAGCGGCCAAACGATTATGGGCGGAAGCGGGCTTAAGGGTGCTGCCCGGAGCTTATATATCGAGGACGGAGGCGGACGGAACCAGTCCCGGCGACGATTACATCCGCGTCGCCCTCGTCCACCCCCCCGATGTGACAAAAACGGCGCTTCAGGGAATTCTCAAGGTTCTGCGTTAAGGTCTTGTAAACATTGGTGTCGTAGAACTTAGGGTATGGCTAGAACCCTGACCAATACTGGCGCCGCGTCAATCCTGCCCGAAAGCGTAAGTGCTTTTTTAAGGCGGCGATTTAGCGAAATTATCGGCCTCGCCCTTTCCCTAAGCGGCCTGTTGATTTTCGCCGCCCTGATCTCGTACGCGCCGGGCGACCCTTCGTTCAACAGCGCATCGGATGGCGGGCCCGTAAACCTGCTTGGTTTGGGCGGCGCTTATATGGCCGACCTGTTATTGCAGTCGCTGGGGTTGACGGGCGCGGTCCCGGCACTGGTACTTGGCGTCTGGGGCATCCAGACCATGCGAAAAAATCCGCCCGGTCTGATTTGGGCGCGGATTTGTCTGTTCCTGTTCGCGCTTATCCTGATCTCAATGAGTTTGGACGCCCTGCCGACCCCCGGCGGCTGGCCGCTGGCGACGCGTCTTGGCGGGGTCATCGGATCCGTGTTGCTTGAACGCTCAGCCACCTTACTGAACGCCGCAGCCGCCGGTCTTGGTTTTAAAGCCGCCATTGAAGGCTGGATGCTGGGGTTATTCCTGGCCCTGCCCGCCACCGCTTCGCTTGTCACCGTGCTTGGCTTAAGCGCCGAGGAATGGCGACAGACGGGAAACTGGTTGCTAGGCACAACCTTGCGCGGCTGGCAGTTGCTGCGTCGCGGGGCACGCCGTCTGCTGCCCCTAGTGACCCCGCGCACCGCCACAGAACCTGCACCAACAACGACAAAGCGGGCCGCAGCAAGCCCGCGTGTGGAGCCAAAAAAATCAGCACCGCCAGCGGTTTCCCAAAAAGCGGCGAAACCAAAGGCCGGACGCAAGGCCGCCGCCAAGCGTCAACGCACCCTTGATCTTGTTCCCGGCGAAGAGTTTGAATTACCGCCTCACGATTTACTCGAATCACCGCCTGAAGCGACGGAAGCGACAAAGGTTAACAAGGACGCCCTGCAACAAAACGCCCGCTTGCTGGAAACGGTTCTCGATGATTTTGGCGTTCGCGGCGACATCATCAAGGTCCGCCCGGGTCCGGTTGTCACCCTGTACGAGCTTTCACCGGCACCCGGCACCAAGACATCCCGGGTTATTGGCCTGAGCGACGACATCGCCCGCTCCATGAGTGCCGTATCGGTGCGCGTCGCCGTCGTGCCGGGTCGCAATGTCATAGGCATTGAGCTACCTAATGTCGAACGCGAGATGGTTTACCAGCGCGAACTGCTGGCTTCTGATCCGTTTGAGCGCGCGCCCGGCAAGCTCAACCTGGCTTTGGGTAAAGACATCGGCGGCCTGCCGGTAACGGTTGATCTGGCCCGGATGCCGCACTTGCTGATCGCCGGCACCACCGGGTCGGGTAAATCCGTCGGCATCAATACGATGATCCTGTCCCTGCTTTACCAATTGCCGCCGGACCAATGTAAATTCATCATGATCGATCCGAAAATGTTGGAGCTTTCGGTTTACGAGGGCATTCCCCATCTGTTGACTCCGGTCGTCACCGAACCCTCGAAGGCGGTGATGGCACTGAAATGGGCGGTTCGGGAAATGGAAGAACGCTACCGCGCCATGTCGCAACTGGGCGTTCGTAACATTGCCGGATATAACGCCCGCCTGAGCGAGGCGACTAAAAAGGGCGAAACACTGACCCGGCGGGTGCAAACGGGCTTCGATACGGACGGCAAGCCGATCATGGAAGATCAACCCCTTTCAATGGACCCCTTGCCGTTTATTGTCGTGGTGATTGATGAAATGGCCGACCTGATGCTGGTTGCCGGCAAGGATGTAGAAGCCGCCGTTCAGCGTTTGGCGCAAATGGCCCGGGCCGCCGGTATCCATATGATCATGGCGACCCAACGCCCGTCGGTTGATGTTATCACCGGCACCATCAAGGCCAATTTCCCGACCCGTATCAGCTTCCAGGTGACGTCCAAAATCGACAGCCGGACCATTCTGGGTGAACAGGGCGCTGAACAACTGCTCGGCCAGGGCGACATGTTGTATATGGCGGGCGGCGGGCGGATCACCCGTGTCCACGGACCTTTTGTTTCCGACGAGGAAGTGGAGCATGTTGTCAGCTTCCTTAAAGCCCGGGGAACGCCTGAGTATCTGGATGACGTCACCGAAGAAATCGCCACCGAGAACATTGGCCTGAGCGGCTCCGGCAAACCTTCCGGCGATGAGCTTTACGATGAAGCGGTGGCCCTGATCGCCCGCGAAGGCAAGGCATCAACAAGTTTTATTCAACGTCACCTGCAAATAGGCTATAACCGGGCTGCCCGGATTATCGAACGCATGGAGAGTGAAGGCGTTGTCTCAAAAGCCAATCGTGTCGGCCGTCGCGAAGTCCTTATCGGGGAAGTCGGCGAAACCGTCCTATAAGTCCTTGTTTCTGAAATCTTTCGCCGTCGTTCTGCTGACCCTGTCGCTGGCAGGCAAGGCACCGGCTGAGGTCGCGCCTTTGGCCCTTAAGGGTGCCGACAAAAGTGATGTCCTGCGCGTTCAGAAATATTTAAACGGCCTTATCACTCTGAAATCGCGGTTCCTGCAAGCATCATCGACAGGCAATTTCGCCGAAGGGACCTTTTACCTGTCGCGTCCGGGAAAAATGCGCATCGAGTACGACCCGCCGGTCCAGTTCCTGATCGTCGCCGATGGCACCTGGTTGATTTATCACGACAAGGAACTGGAACAGATCACCCACATTCCCCTCGGCACGACTCCGGCCGATATCCTGGTCCAGGAAAACCTGTCCCTGCTTGCCGGAGAGCTGATTGTCACCAAGATTGAGCGTGGGCCGGGCATTATCGGTGTCACGCTGGTGCGCGAAGAGGACGACGGTGGCCAGTTGACATTAATTTTCAGCGACAAACCGCTACAGCTAAAAAAGTGGATTGTCCTTGATCCACAAGGGATCAAGACGTCCGTCTCGTTGTTATCGACCCAGCGTGATGTTTCTTTTGACCCGAAACTTTTCAACGTCAAGCTTAAGCACGGCACCTGGACTCCCGGTGATAAATAAGCCTTGAAGCGGCATCCGCATATCACCAAATAAGGAAAACGGGAGGAACCTCTCATCCCGCCGGGATGGCTCCCCTGCCATTCTGTAGGGCTCTGTTATTTAGAGACCCCAAACGCCCGGCAAGCCCCCCTGCCGGGCGTTTTTTTATGGGGCCAGCCGATAGCCGCCGGGTTCGGTAAGCAAAATGCGGGCGTTAGAAGGGTCTTCCTCGATTTTCTGGCGCAAGCGATAAACGTGGGTTTCCAGTGTATGTGTGGTAACCCCGGCATTATAACCCCAGACCTCGTCCAGTAGCACATCACGGCCAATAACCTTGCCGCCGGTCCGGTACAGGTACTTCAAAATCGCCGCCTCCTTATCGGTCAGACGAACTTTTTTATTGGTTTCGGTTTCCAGCAACAATTTGGCTCCCGGCTGGAAACTGTAGGGGCCGATGTTAAACACCGCATCATCGCTGCGTTCGTGCTGACGTATATGGGCCCGCAACCGGGCCAGCAAAACGCCAAGGCGGAACGGTTTGGTAATGTAATCGTTGGCCCCTGCGTCCAGGCCCAATATTGTGTCGGCGTCAGTGTCGGCACCTGTCAGCATAATAATCGGCGACTTGACGCCGCCGCGGCGCATCAGCCGGCAAACTTCCCGGCCATCCATGTCGGGAAGGCCAACATCTAGAATGATAACGTCAAAATAATCACTTTTTACAAGTTCAAGCGCCGCCGTCCCGCTGGTCGCAATGACCGGGACGAATTCCTCGTGCAACTGCAACTGCTCGCTGAGCATTTCCAGCAGCGGCGTTTCATCGTCGACAATCAGAACCTGTTTTCCGGTGCTCATATTTTTTCCTGTCCAAAGGATATATAATGGTTTTAAACCGCTTCAAGCCAAGATCACAAAACATTTAATTGCGCCTTTAAGGGTTTTCCTTTTGGGGGTATGGTCCCGGTTACTGGAAATTTGGCCTCATTAACATGCCGCACCGCTTCAAACTCATCCAAATGCCTGCCTCACGCGAACCCGTATCCCTGCTGGCTGTTGACCGCTGTGTGTCGGAGTTGCGCCGTGGTCGCATGGTCTGTGTGCGTGGTGGTGGCGGTGTTTCGGCCCTGGTTCAGGCGGCAGAGGCTGTCACCGATGACGGGCTGGAAAAGCTCAAAACAGTTGCCCAGCAACAACCGGTGCTGGCCATTACCCTCAGGCGTGCCCTGATTTTAAGCCTGATCGACGCCGCAGACCAAAAGTCCCCGGCCATTGCACTAAGCTGTGCCAAGGGCTGGCAAGCCGAAGCTGTCCTTGAATTGGCCGATCCGCTTTCCAACTTTGATTTTGAAAAAGGTCATTCCGGCGATCTAGATGTGAAGAGCGCAAAAACCTACGGCTGCGCCGCCGCCGCCATCGGGCTTGCCAAGATTGCCCGCCTATTGCCAGCCGCCATGGTTGCCGAAATCAGCGATCCCGATGCCGAAGATGTTGATGCCTGGGCGATTCGCCATGGCTTGCTGGTCGTCGATGCCGGGGACGTCTTCCAGTACGAACACACCCAGGCGCGAACCTTGAAAGCAGTCAGCGAGGCAAGCGTACCACTGCTCGATTCCCAGGACGCCCGCATTATCGCCTTCAGGCCCGATGATGGCGGCCTTGAGCATCTTGCCATTATCATTGGTGCCCCGGATGACAAGCGGCCGGTCCTGACGCGTCTGCATTCGGAATGTTTTACCGGCGATTTGCTGGGCAGCCTCAGGTGTGATTGCGGCGATCAGTTGCGCGGCGCAATCAATGAAATCGCCTCTGCCGGTGGTGGCGTTCTCTTGTATCTGGCCCAGGAAGGGCGCGGCATCGGCTTGGTAAACAAATTGCGTGCTTATGAACTTCAAGATCGCGGTTTCGATACCATGGACGCCAACGAGCAACTGGGATTCGACGCGGACGAGCGAATCTATCTACCCGCTGCCGAAATGCTCAACCAGCTTGGTTTTTCTTCGGTTCGACTATTGACCAATAACCCGGCAAAGATCGAAGCCTTAAGCGCCTGCGGTGTGGAAATCGTTGAGCGGGTCGAACACGCCTTCCCCGCCAACCAGCACAATGAGCAGTACCTGAAAACTAAGGCAGCGCGTGGCGGCCACCTGATTTAAGGCCGGACAGGCGCTTTTTGCCCTGGTGTGGCGGCAGTTCTTGCCGCCGGGCCCGGTTTTCTTCGCGATTTTTCCGACAACTTATTGATTTATATGATTTTTTAGTTGGCACGCCGCTTGCGTATTAACAGGCGACATTAAAATGTGATCAAACTGAAGTGAACACAAGAAATGATAGACGGGCCAATCGAAACAACAAGCTCCCAATCCGTATTGCCGACGCCAAGAACGTCGCTGCAAAACATTGGCGAGAAACGCGATAAGGACGAAGAGGGCCGTGAAGGCAATTCGTTCCAGGCCTTTGGTGCGGATGGTTTTACTTTCCTCGACTTCCTCGACATCATCAATCCTTTGCAACACATTCCTGTGGTCAGCACTGTCTATCGGGAAATGACCGGTGACGAGATCGATCCCGGTGCCCGCATTGCCGGGGGCACCCTGTTTGGCGGGCCAATCGGTGCGACCGTTGCGCTGGTTGATGTCGCCGTCGAACAAAGCTCTGGACAGGACATGGGCGATCATATGATGGCCCTGTTCACGGGCGAGGATGAACAAGGTGACGGCGTCGTCCTTGCCAATTCGCCTCCGCCTGCCGATTTTGTTACCGCCGCCGGGGTCAGCGCCGAAGAACTGGCGGACGCCGCAGGACCCATTACCACCAATGCCGAGGTTCTTGAGTGGGCGCGGCGCGAAACCAGCCGCATGTCGGTAAATGATGATCAGGCGCGCCTGAAAACACCGGCCGCAGAGACCGTTGATATTGCCACCAATGTAGAAGTCCTGAACTGGGCCCGCAAGGAAGCCGCCTTGTCTCTTTCCGATGTTGAAACTGCCGATGCGACAACCCTGGATCAACGCAAAGCCGAACAGCAACTGAACACGCAAGACAAACAGGCAGCCCTGAGCACCGCCATCGCCCTGGGCCGCGATCAGTCGCAACTTAACGGCGCTGCCGCCCCGCTTGGTGGCTGGTTCTCCGAAACCATGCTGATTGCCTTGGCTAAATATGATGATAGCGCCCAACTGGGCAAGCCCGCCGCCGACCGGCGCGTCGAGGAATCCAGCAACCAGACCGAATAATCTTCGATCGTTCCCTGATTTCAGATAAAATCCCCATATGGAAATACTTGTCGACAGCCATGGCTTCGCCTCCTGGACCGACGCTGCAGGAACGCCTCATAAAGCACGTTGCGCCCTTGGGCGCAGTGGTATCGGTGATAAGATTTCAGAAGGCGACGGCCACACCCCTATCGGTCGCTTTCCCTTGCGCCGTGTCATGGTTCGAGGCGACAGGGTCCCGGCTGTGCACACTGCACTGCCGGTTTCACAATTAAGCAAAGCCGACGGCTGGTGCGATGATCCGGCCTCTGCCGATTACAACAAGCCCGTCACCCTACCCCATCCGGCGCGCCATGAAGAGCTGTGGCGGGACGACGCCGTTTATGACGTGATCGTCGAAATTGGCTGCAACGATGACCCTGTGGTGGCCGGCAAAGGCAGCGCAATTTTCATGCACGTCGCCAAGCCCGGCTATACCCCGACAGAAGGCTGTGTCGCCTTGGCTCTGAAAGACTTGCTGGCGTTGTTGACGGCTTGTGGCACAGACAGTGTGCTTGTTGTTGATCGTTAGGGTAATTGCCCCTCATTAGAGTTCAAGTCCCTCAAGCGCCCGGCGTTCGCTCCGCTCTCTTGGCTTTTTAGGCCTCTGGAAGTCAAATTTCAATTGGCAGCAGGTACCCGGATTATAAAAACCGGGCTGCTGTTGCCATGCCAGTCTTGACTTCCAGAGGCCTCGCCACCCGAAGGGTGCGAAGCCAAGAGGCCCGAGGCCTCGCCCGGCGCTTGAGGGGCTTAAACACTAATGAGCGGGAACTCTATTCCCTTTCCCCGAAGATCGCCGTGCCGACGCGGACATGAGTTGCGCCAAAACGCACGGCGACAGGATAATCGGCGCTCATGCCCATGCTCAGTTGCTCAAGGCCGTTACGTTCGGCAATTTGCGCCAGCAAGGCGAAATGCAGGGAGGGCTCTTCGTCAACGGGCGGGATACACATCAAGCCGCGCACGGGAAGCTTTAACTGATCACGGCAAAGGGCGATAAAATCATCGGCCTCAAGGGGTTTCACCCCGGCTTTCTGATCCTCCTCGCCGGTATTGACCTGTATCATGCAGTCGGGCCTTAGACCTGTTTCTTCCATAATGCGGGCCAGGGCGCGGGCCAGTTTCGGCCTGTCAACGGTTTCGATAACATCAAACAAGCCAACAGCCTGACGCACCTTGTTGCTTTGCAGCGGGCCGATTAGATGTAGGCGCACATCGCTATGGTCGCGCTTTAATTGCGGCCATTTATCGACCGCCTCCTGAACCCGGTTTTCGCCAAAAATCCGCTGACCGGCTGCCAGCACTTCAAGGATCGCCTCTGCCGGCTTGGTCTTTGATACCGCGACCAAATTGACAGAGCCCGGGTCACGCCCGGCTTCCTGCGCGACGGCGGTAAGTTCGTCGCGGACCCGATCAAGGTTGCCGGGGCGGTCAGTTTCGTTATTATTTTCGCCAGTCATCGGGAAATCTCGTGTCATGAAAGATCAGTAAAAACCGTTGCGAACCCTAACAGACCCACAGCACAGGCGAAAGCTGCCGTTAACGATTTTAATGACTGACAGCGCCCGCCTGAAAAACCCGCTACCGGCGGCGCGCGCCCTCGCCCCCGGTAGCGCCGTCATCCTTCGCCATTACGATGACAAAAACCGGGCCGGGCTGGCGCGCCAACTCATCGCCCTTTGTCGGCCCCGCCATATTCTTGTCCTTGTTGCAGGTGACGCCCGCCTTGCCCTGTCCACAGGCGCTGATGGCCTGCACCTGCCCGAGGCCATGATGGCCCGGCGGCGCCAGCTATTGCGCCCCTCGATGTTGCTTTCGGTCGCCGCTCACTCGCCAAAATCCCTTGCGAAGGCGGCGAAGGCGGGTGCGGATTTCGCCTTGCTATCACCGGTGTTGCCGACAAAAAGTCATCCTGGGGATAGCACAATCGGCATCCTTCGTTTTGCCGCCTGGGCGTTACGAGCCCCACTTGCTGTTTACGCGATGGGCGGTATCAATGATCAAAATGTCCGTCGCCTTGGCGGCTCCGGGGCTGTCGGCTGGGCAGCCATTGAGGGTTTAAGCAAAAATCTGGATGTGGCGCGTTGATAACTGGCTATAGTGCCGCGCAAATCTTTCGTATATTAAAGGGATTGAAAATTGAGGAGTTTGCTTCGGCATGAATGATTTAGTCACAAAGAACCGCGACATGCTCAATTCTGTTGCCTCGACGCGGTACCTGCTGCTCGTTCTGTGCGCCGCCGCCAGCCTGTTTGTTAGCGCTTGCACCGAAGGTGAGCCTGCCGGTGAAGGCCCGACAACAACAAGCGGCGTCAACATGAAAGATCAGAGCACAAATGGCGGCCTTTTTGGAGAAGGCGGCATTTTCGCGGATGATCCTTACGCCGACGGTCGCTCAATCGGGGTGAACAGCTTTTTGTGGCGGGCCTCGCTTGATACGATTTCCTTTATGCCCGTCAGTTCTGCCGACCCTTTCGGCGGCGTCATCATCACCGATTGGTATTCCGCAGGACAGGCGCCCAACGAACGCTTCAAGCTGAATGTCTATATTCTTGGGCGGGCGCTGCGGGCCGACGGGGTCCGGGTCGCTGTTTTTCGCCAAGTTCTTAATGCCCAGGGCGGCTGGCGCGATATGGCCATCGGTGACACGACGGCAACAAAAATCGAAGACTCCATCCTGACCCGGGCGCGCCAGCTCAGGAATGAAATTTTACGGGCCCAATAGCGGAAATCAATCAACGCACATGTCGAACTATAATTCCAGGGAGACCGAAGCCAAGTGGCAGGCGGCGTGGGAAAGCAAAGGCGCTTTCAATGTCACCGAGGATCCTTCCAAACCAAAATACTACGTGCTGGAAATGTTTCCCTATCCATCGGGCCGCATTCACATGGGTCACGTTCGCAACTACACCCTGGGCGACCTGGTTGCCCGCTATAAAAAAGCGCGCGGCTTTAACGTCCTTCACCCCATGGGCTGGGACGCCTTTGGCTTACCGGCGGAAAACGCCGCCATCGCCAACAATGTGCCGCCCGCCCAGTGGACCCGCGACAACATCACATCCATGCGTAGCCAGCTTAAAAGCATGGGCCTGTCTTATGACTGGAACCGTGAGCTCGCCACCTGCGAGCCGGACTATTACCGTCACGAACAAAAAATGTTCCTGGATTTTCTGGAGGCCGGTCTGGTCTACAGAAAGGAATCCTGGGTCAACTGGGACCCGGTTGAAAACACCGTCCTTGCCAACGAACAGGTCATTGATGGCAAGGGCTGGCGTTCCGGCGCCGATGTGGAAAAGCGCAAGCTGTCCCAATGGTTCCTGAAAATCACCGAATACGCCGATGATTTACTCGAAACCATTAAAGAACTGGAACGCTGGCCGGACCGGGTCCGCCTGATGCAGGAAAACTGGATTGGCCGCTCCGAAGGGGCGCATATTCGTTTCAAGATCGTCGATCGTGATGACAGTCTGGAAGTTTTCACAACCCGTCACGACACCCTGTATGGTGCGTCGTTTATGGCCATTGCCGCCAATCACCCGCTGGCCCAGGAGCTGGCCGGGAGCAACCCCAAGCTGGGCGACTTCATTGTCGAGTGCAATCGTCTGGGAACCAGCGAGGCCGCCATCGAAACCGCCGAGAAAATCGGCGTCGATACGGGCCTTGAGGTTGTTCACCCATTCGATCCGGAAAAGAAACTGCCTGTCTATGCGGCCAATTTTGTTCTCATGGATTATGGTACCGGCGCGATCTTCGGTTGCCCGGCCCACGATCAGCGCGATCTGGATTTCGCCCGCAAGTACGATCTGGACGTGACCCCTGTCGTCGCCCCAAGAGATGCCGATCCGGCCACCTTCAGCGTAGTGAGCGAAGCCTTTGTAGAAGATGGTGTGCTGATCAATTCGGATTTTCTTGATGGCATGAGCGTACCCGAAGCCAAGGCCGCTGCGGCGCAAAGGCTTGTTGATACCGACAGCGGAGAATCTACCGTAAACTTCCGTCTGCGCGACTGGGGCGTATCGCGCCAGCGCTATTGGGGCTGCCCGATCCCTGTCGTCCATTGCGACGGGTGCGGCATCGTTCCCGTTCCGGCCGATCAATTGCCCGTCGCCCTGCCCGAAGACGTCAATTTCGACAAACCTGGCAATCCGCTGACGCATCACCCGACCTGGAAGCATGTGGATTGCCCAAAATGCAACAAACCGGCTGAACGCGAAACCGATACATTCGATACGTTTTTCGAATCATCCTGGTATTTTGCTCGCTTCTGCTCAGCCCAGTCTGATCAGGCCTTCACCCGTGAGGCGGCGGATTACTGGCTGCCTGTCGATCAATATATCGGCGGCATTGAACATGCCGTGCTGCATTTACTGTATTCGCGCTTTTTCACCCGCGCCTTAAAACAATGTGGCTATCTGGGCATTAAAGAGCCATTCGCCGGGCTGATGACCCAAGGCATGATCTGCCATGAGACCTACAGGGACGATACGGGTAACTGGTTGTTGCCCGAGGAGGCGGAGGCCGCTTCTGGCCCGATCACCCGTGGCCGTTCGGAAAAAATGAGCAAGTCAAAAAAGAACGTCGTCGACCCGGAAAACATCATTAGTGAATACGGCGCCGATACGGCCCGCTTGTTCATGTTGTCGGACAGCCCGCCCGATCGCGATCTTGACTGGACCGACAGTGGCATTGATGGGGCCTGGCGCTACGTCAACCGTTTATGGCGGATGATGAGTGAACCTAAGGTAGCACTTGCAAATACCGGCAGCCCCCAACCAGACACGCTTTCAGAAGCCGCCGATGCGGCGCACCGGGCCATCCATAAAACCGTCGCAGCTGTTTCAGGCGATCTTGATAAATTTCACTTCAACAAAGCCGTTGCCCGCATTCGGGAGCTGACAAATGTTCTCGACGCCCTTGAGTGCGACGAGGCTGGTGTCGATTGGGTTTTGCGGGAAGGCTATGAAACCGTTGTCCGGTTGATCGGGCCGATGATGCCCCATATCGCCGAGGAGTTATGGCAACAACTGGGTCACGACGTTATGCTGACCGACACCGCCTGGCCGGAAGTTGACGAAACCCTGCTTGTCGAAGACACTGCGACTGTCGCCATTCAGGTCAACGGCAAACTGCGTGGCACCGTCGACCTGCCCAAAGGTTGTGACGCCAAGGAAGCAGAAAAAATCGCCCTTTCTCTGCCACGTGTTGCCGAGGCCGTTGAAGGCAAGGACATTCGCAAAGTGATTGTCGTGCCCGACAGGATTATCAATGTTGTCATCTGAGTCACCCCGCCAGCGCCTTGTTCGGTTTTGCGTCGTCATCCTTGTCGCTCTGCTTGTTGGCGCTTGTGGTTTCCGGCCCCTTTACGGCAGACACGGCGCGGGCATTGTTCCCGCCGAGCAATATCTCGCCCGCATAGAAATCAGGCAAATTGAAAATCGCATTGGTCAGCAGCTGCGCAATAATCTGCTCAGCCGCCTAAACCCAAAGGGTTCGCCGGACCGACCGTTGTATTCCCTGTCAATCACCATCTCAGAGTCCGTTTCCAGCCTGGGGATTAAGAAATCGGCTGTCGTGACGCGTGGGAATCTTAGGGTTTCGGCGGAGTACACAATGGTAAAGTTGCATTTAAATGAAGAGGTGGCGGACGAGAAAGAAGCCCTGGCCAGCGGGTCTGTGCTGGCGACCAGCAGCTACGATATTCCCCAGGCCCAGTATGCAGTCCTGGCAGCCCTTAAGGACGCCCGGGCCCGCGCTGTCAAAGAGCTTGCCGACGATATCAGGACCCGGCTTGCCGTTTATTTTAAACAAAACCCCGAAAGCTTATAGCCTTCAGCAAAAAGGCCCCTTCACGTGAAAATAACCGGCGCTCGCCAAGACAGTTTTATTGCCAAACCCGACCCGGCCATCGTCTGCGTTCTGCTTTACGGGCCTGACCGGGGGCTGGTTAGCGAACGGGCCCGAAAATTATCGGCCACCGTCGTCGAGGCCCCTGACGATCCCTTTCGCGTCGTCGAAATGACGGGCGCCAATCTGAAAGCTGACCCGGCCCGGCTTCTTGACGAGGCCCAGTCTATGGCTTTTGGTGGCGAGCGCAGATTGCTTAAGCTGCGTGACATTGGCGACGCCGCGAGTAAGACACTCAAGGAATTTCTTCACGTCGCAACCGCTTCGGACGCCCTGCTTGTTGTCGAGGCGGCTGAGCTCGGTCCACGCTCAAGCCTTCGTAAACTCTGCGAGAGCGAAAAAAATGCTGCCGCCATCGCCTGCTATAGCGATGATACAGGCAGCCTTACCAGGGTCATCGGCGAAACCCTTGGCGCCCACGACCTGAAACCATCCCGTGACGCCGTGGCCTATTTGACCGGTAGCCTGGGTTCGGATCGCAGCGTCAGTCGTGGCGAACTTGAAAAACTTGCCCTTTATATGGGCGGACCGGGCACTGTTGAGCTGGGTGATGCCATGGCCGCTATTGGCGACAGCGCGGCAACGGCGCTTGATGATATCAGCCTGTCGGCTGGCTCCGGTGATCGGGCCGGGCTCGACAAAGCCTTGTCCAGGGCCTTCGACGAGGGCTCACACCCTGTTCAGATCCTGCGCGCTGTCGCCCGTCATTTCCTGCGCCTGCATTTGGCTGCCGGACTGGTCACTGGCGGCAAAAACCCCGATCAGGCAATGAAATCACTGAAACCGCCCGTCATGTTCATGCAGGCAGATCGTTTTCGCACACAGCTGCAACGCTGGAAACCCGCTCACCTGAACGAGGCGCTGGATATTCTCAGTGAAGCGGAAATGGACTGTAAAACCACCGGCATGCCCGTAGAGGCTGTTTGTAGCCGCGCCCTGATGCGGATCGCCCAGGCCGCGCGCCATTGATTCGGCTACAAAACTAATATTCAGCTGCTGCCGTCGCCGGTAATTTCGGCATCGCGGATCACACCCAGATCATCATCAGGGACACCAGCGCCCAGCAGCGGTTTTTGTTTGTGACTCAGGCGGGCAAGCACATCATCAAGCTGGGCCAGATCTGTGTAATGAACGGTCAGGGAGCCATGGCCGTCTTTAAAGCGAATATCAACTTTCAGGCCAAGCAGGTCCGACATGTCCCGCTCAAGGGCTAAAGTATCGGGGTCTTTCGATACGGTCCGGGCCGCAGGCTTGCTGCCGCCGGTATTTTCTTTTTTCACCAACTGCTCTGTTTGGCGGACGTTAAGTCCTTGTTTTAAAACGGTTTTTGCCAACGCAACGGGATCGTTTGCGGTTAAAAGGGCGCGACCGTGTCCGGCGCTCAGCTGCCCGGTATCAATCATCTTCTTAAGCGCGTCCGGCAAGCCCAATAGCCGCATGGTGTTGGCGACATGACTGCGGCTTTTGCCCATGGCCTTGGCCAGGTCTTCCTGGGTATGGGTGAATTCGTCCATCAGGCGCTGATAGCCCTCTGCCTCTTCAAGCGGCGACAGGTCCTGTCGTTGCAGGTTTTCGACCAGTGCAATTTCCAGGGTTTCCTGATCGTTCAGGTCCTTGATAATCACCGGCACTTCATGCAGCTTGGCCCTTTGCGCCGCTCGCCAGCGCCGCTCACCGGCAATGATCTCGTAAGCGTTTGGCCCCTCTTCGTCGCCAAGACGGCGGACCAGCAAAGGCTGCAGGATGCCCTTTTCAGATATAGAGCGGCTCAGCTCCTCAATCTGTTCGTCGTCCATAATATGGCGCGGCTGATACTTGCCCGGCTGCAGAAATTCGATCGCTATGGTCTTGGTCGAGCGAACCTTGTCGAGAGCGGCATAATCCTCGCCGCCATCACCCAACAATGCCGACAGGCCGCGCCCGAGTTTGCGTTTTTTATCTTCTGGCGGGGTCATTTCGCCTGCTCCTTACGTTCGCGTCTGATCACTTCCCCGGCCAGATGCAGGTACGCCTGGGAGCCGGCACAGGCCAGATCATAAACAAGAACCGGGCGACCGTAAGACGGGGCCTCCGAGATCCGGACATTGCGCGGGATCACCGTGTTGTAGACCTTGTCGCCAAAAAATTCACGGACATCACTGGCGACCTGATCAGACAGGTTGTTGCGCTTGTCAAACATGGTCAGGACAATGCCCTGTAATTCCAGATCCGGGTTAAAGCCGTTGCGGATACGCTCAATTGATTTCATCAGGTGACTGATGCCTTCAAGGGCGAAAAATTCACACTGCAGTGGCACCAGCACCGCTTGCGCCGCAGCCAGGGCGTTGATCGTCAACAAGCCCAGGGCAGGCGGGCTATCAATCAGAACATAATCATAGAGGCCGTTCTCTCCGCCCGCGTCGGCGACTGGTGCCAATGCCCGTCGTAAACTGAATTCACGCCCCTCCACATCGACAAGCTCAATCTCGGCGCCGCTCAAATCCATCCCCGAGGGGACAATGTCAAGGCCCGGAATATCCGTCGGCTGAATGGCTTCGGCAAGGGTAATCTGTTCCATCACCACATGATAGGTATTGCGGGTGCGGGCCTCCCGACTGACTCCCAGGCCGGTGCTGGCGTTGCCTTGCGGATCAAGGTCAATAAGCAGGACCTTCTTTTTGATCGCCGCCAGCGCCGTCGCCAGATTTATCGCTGTCGTTGTCTTGCCGACGCCGCCCTTTTGGTTGGCGATGGCAATAATGCGCGTCTTGCCGCCTTGCCATCCCAAGGGTGTCGTTGCAGCCGTAGAGTGGGTTTTCGCCGTGTTTTCAGCCATCATGTCAGCCAGCACGCCTTGCTATTTTTTCCAATTTGAGGATCGTCCCGGAAGGATCCGTTTGACTCTGGATTTTAGACACCTGCATCATCCAGTTTTTCACCGTAAGGGTCAATTCCTGATCGGCTTTTTTGCCCTTCAAAAACAAACAAACCGAACCATCGCCAAGGAACGGTTCGGCCAGGCCTAGTAATTTGTCCAATGGGGCCAGGGCGCGCGCGGTGACGACATCGACGCAGTCCGGCGCAACCTCTTCAATGCGGCGGCTTTCAAGGCGCACCGTCGCGTCTGTCCCGGTCACCCGCATGGCCTCGGCCAAAAAGGCGCATTTTCGTCCATCGCTCTCCACCAGCGTCACCTGGGGCCCGCCCATGATCGCCAGCACCAGGCCCGGAAAACCGGCGCCGCTGCCAAAATCCATGATCCGACAGTCCGGTTTCGGCAGCAAAGGAAATAGCTGAGCCGAATCAAGCATATGGCGCTGCCACAGGTCGGGGATGGTTGCCGGTCCGACAAGGTTGATCTTCTTCTGCCATTTTTCCAAAAGATCCGCATAAAGCTGCAAACGGCCCAGGGTTTCTGCCGTGACGCCGGTCAATTCCTGAAATTGTTTCACGTGAAACATTACGCTGAAAGCTTGTCACGACGGCGGACATGGGTCAGCAGGGTTGTCAGCGCCGCCGGGGTGACGCCGGAAATTCTTCCGGCCGCCGCCAGGGTTGCCGGTCGCGCCTGTTCCAGTTTGCTAACGGCCTCGCTGGACAGGCCGGGCAGGGCGGCAAAATCAAGGTCACCGGGGAGTTCGAGCGCCCCGTCACGGCGGAAGGCGCTGACATCGGCCTCCTGCCTTTTCAGGTAACTGCTGTAACGGGCGTCAATTTCCATTTGTTCGGCAATCTTGCCCTCAAGTTCGGCCAGCTGCGGCCAC
Source organism: Rhodospirillaceae bacterium (assembly GCA_018662005.1). NCBI lineage: Bacteria > Pseudomonadati > Pseudomonadota > Alphaproteobacteria > Rhodospirillales > Rhodospirillaceae > Rhodospirillaceae bacterium. The sequence goes on from JABJHA010000004.1 coordinate 129,508, forward strand.
AGGGTGGCGAGGGCGGCGCGATCAATACCCGGATAAGCGAGCAGTTCGCGGGCGCTGCGGCGGACCCCGTCCTGATTAACCCTGATGCCGTGGTCGGCAAGCAGGTTGGGGGTTGCCGACAGGCCATCGAGCAAGGTGCGGGCTGCTTCAAGGGCTTGGGATTTGTCCGTAAACGCTTTGCTTCTGGCAGGGTCGACAAGGCCCAGCGCCATGCCTTTACGGGTCAGTCGCTGGTCTGCGTTATCGGCCCGCAAGGCCAGTCGGTATTCGGCACGCGATGTAAACATCCGGTAGGGCTCTTCGGTGCCAAGGGTAACAAGGTCGTCGATCATCACGCCGATGTAAGCATCGGCACGGTCCAGGGTGAAAAAATCAACGGCTTTGTTGCCGACGCGTCCGGCCAGCAAAGCGGCGTTAACGCCGGCCATCAGGCCCTGCGCCGCGGCTTCTTCATAGCCGGTGGTGCCGTTGATCTGTCCGGCCAGAAACAGGCCCGCGGCTTTACTGACCTGCAGGGCGGGAGTCAATTCGCGCGGATCGACAAAATCATATTCGATGGCGTAACCGGGCTGCATCATGACCGCCCGCTCAAGGCCGGGAATGGTTTTCAGCAAGGCCAGCTGGATATCTTCCGGAAGCGAAGTGGAAATGCCGTTGGGATAGACGGTCGGGTCGTCCAGCCCTTCCGGTTCAAGGAAGATCTGATGGCGGTCGCGACCGGCGAAGCGCACCACCTTGTCTTCAATGGACGGGCAATAGCGCGGCCCGGTGCCTTCGATCTGGCCAGAATACAAGGGCGCCCGGTCAAGGTTTTCTGAAATCAGGGCATGGGTGGCCGCCGTGGTGCCGGTGATATGGCAGGGGATTTGCGGAATGTCGATCTTGTCGGTAAGGAAGGAGAACGGGGTCGGCGGGGTGTCGCCCAGCTGTTCCTGGAGGCCGGAATAATCAATGGTGCGACCATCAAGGCGGGGCGGGGTGCCGGTTTTCAACCGCCCGAGCCTGAGGCCCAACCGTTCGATACTTTCGGCGAGACCGATAGTCGGCGCTTCGCCAACCCGGCCCGCCGCTGTTTTCCTCGTCCCCAGGTGGATAACGCCCCTGAGAAAGGTCCCCGTTGTGATGACCACGGCGGCGGCTTTTATCTCCACCCCGTCAGCCGTCACCACGCCCGATACGCCGCCATCTGAATCAAACATCAGGTCTTCTGCTGCCGCCGCGACAATGCTCAGCCCGGATTGCGCGGACAGCAACGCCTGGACGGCGCGCTTATAGAGTTTTCGGTCGGCCTGGGCGCGGGGCCCCTGAACCGCCGGCCCCTTGCGCCGGTTGAGCATACGAAACTGGATCCCGGCGCGGTCAATGGCACGCCCCATAATACCGTCCAGGGCATCGACTTCGCGCACCAGCTGTCCCTTGGCGAGGCCGCCAACGGCAGGGTTACAGGACATTTCGCCAATGGTGTCGGTGCGATGGGTCAGAAGCAGAGTCGCCGCGCCCATACGGGCCGCCGCCGCCGCCGCTTCCGTTCCGGCGTGACCGCCGCCGATCACAATAACATCATATGACTGTTTCAAGGCTTCAACCATGGCCGGAATGTAGGCACGACGGTCCCCGGAGTCAAAGCATTCAAGCGCCAGAATGTTTCACGTGAAACATTGGCAACAGAACCTGCCGAAAATGATTCCGTTTTGTTCTTCGATTCGGACTCGCAACGTCGACGCGCCCTCGATTCGGCTGAGCAACGGTTACTTGCCGATGCAGAATTCCGAAAAAATAACGTCAAGCAGGTCTTCCACATCGACGCGCCCGGTAATGCGGCCCAGTTCCCGTGAGGCCAGGCGCAGGTCCTCTCCCATTAATTCAGGCTCTCCGGCCTCAGCAGCGCGGGCGAGAGCCTGACGGCAGGTGGTCAAGGCGCTGCGGTGGCGCTGCCGGGTCAGCCCGGCCCCTTCGCCAGCCATTCGTTCGGCCGCTTCGCTTTGCAAAGCGTCCAGCAGGGTATCAAGGCCGCTACCGGTTTTCGCAGAAACCGCAAAGGCCGGGCACTTTTCGATGTGCCCGGGCAGGGGGCTGGTAACCAGATCAGCTTTGTTGAGGACGACAAGGGTGTCGGCGTCAATCAGGTCAAGGGTCAGGGCGTCCAGGCCGCCGTCCGTGTCCAGGTCTGTGGCATCGAACACCGCCAGCTTCATGTCGGCGTCACCGGCCCGCTCGCGCGCCCGGCGCACCCCTTCTGTCTCGATGCTGTCCCTGGCCTCGCGCAATCCCGCCGTATCGGCTGCGATGACCGGATAGCCGCCAAGATCGAGATGGACATCGATAACATCGCGGGTCGTCCCGGCAATATCACTGACAATCGCCGCGTCGCGTTTGGCGAGCCGGTTGAGAAGGCTCGATTTACCGGCGTTTGGCGGACCAACAATGGCCAGATAAAGCCCGGCACGCAGGCGCTCACCGCGGTGGCCGTCATCAAGATGGGCGGCGATTTGCCGATTCAGATCGGCCGTAATGGCAAGCGCCTCGCCAAGCAGATCATCGGGGATATCTTCATCTGAAAAATCGATATCGGCTTCAGTCAGGGCCTGGGCCCGGGTCAACTGTGCTGCCCAGCCATCATACAGACGGCCCAGCTCACCGCGAGACTGGCGCTGGGCCTGGCGGCGCTGGGCGTCTGTTTCGGCGTCAATCAGGTCGGCCAGGCCCTCTGCGGCAGTCAGGTCAAATTTGCCGTTCTCGAAAGCCCGGCGTGAGAATTCCCCGGCTTCGGCAGGGCGCAAACCCGGTAGCCCCGAAAGGGCGTCAACGATAGCGCCGATCACCGCCGGGCCGCCATGAAGATGCAGCTCAACCACGTCCTCGCCGGTGAAGCTGGCGGGGGCCGGAAACCAAAGGGCGAGGCCGTCATCGAGAACGGTATCTTTATTTTTGGGACACCGGAAGCTGGTTCTTGTCGCCTGACGCGGTGACGGCAAGGGTCCGGCGCTCAGACGTTGCAGCGCCTTACCTGAACCGGGACCGGACAGGCGAATGACCGCGATACCGGCGCGCCCGGCTCCGCTGGCCAGCGCAAAAATGGCCTCCTCCACGCTCATTCATCATCCTTAAGCATCAGGCGCTCGACCGGTTTGCCATCCTGAAGGTGTTGCTCAAGAATTTCATCAACATCATCGCGGGTTTCCATGCGGTACCAGATGCCTCCCGGATAAACCACCACCACCGGGCCCAGCTCGCAGCGATCAAGGCAGCCGGCGGAATTGATTCGGATTCCCAACAACCCCAGTTCCTTGGCCCGGACCTTCATGTAGTCGCGTAATTTAACAGAGCCCCGCGCCGCGCACGAGCCGCGCGGATGTGTCTCGGGTCGTTGGTTCGTGCAGCAAAAAACATGCAGCCGATAATAGCTCATTTTGTGTCTTTGCCTTCTTTGCCGGGAGTCATTTGTGAGAAGAACATTTTCTGCATCTGCTCGAAGCTTTCCATACCGGCGGGCAGCCAGGTTTTGAACAGGGCGTCCGGGCCCATTGAATCAAGGCCCTCTTTCATGCGCTGTTCCACTTCATCCATCATCGCCTTTTGCATGGGCTGGACATCAGGCAGGCCGAAGAAGGCGCGGGCCTCTTCAGGGGTGCAATCAATATCGAAGGTAATTTTCATCAGTCTTGCTCCATAATTAATTTAGGACTTGTTTCTGAACCCGTAACACACAAAATGTAAATCACAAAAAGCTGATATAAGAGATTCCCCATGAACCGCAATCTATTAGACCAGGAAACCAGCCCGTACTTGCTGCAGCACCGCGCCAATCCGGTGCATTGGCAACCGTGGGGCGAGGACGCCCTGCAGGCGGCCAGGAAAGGCAATAAGCCGATCCTGCTATCGATTGGCTACTCGGCCTGCCACTGGTGTCACGTCATGGCCCATGAGAGCTTCGAGGATGAGGCCATCGCCGGGGTCATGAACGATCTTTTCATCAACATCAAGGTCGACCGGGAAGAGCGCCCGGACCTGGATGTCATTTACCAGTCGGCGCTGGCGCTGATGGGCGAGCAGGGCGGCTGGCCTCTGACCATGTTCCTGACCCCCGAAGGAGAGCCCTTTTGGGGTGGCACCTATTTTCCGGCAACTCCACGTTACGGTCGTCCGGCCTTTCCTGATTTGCTGAAACAGATATCCAATACCTACGACAGCCAACGGGATCGCATCGCCGAAAGCGTCGTGGCGCTGAAGACGGCCCTTGAACAGCTCTCCAAACCAGCCGGTGGGCCGGGCTTGAGCTTCCCCCTGCTCGACGAGGCCGCCGCCATCGCCCAAAGTGCGACTGACTCCGTTTGGGGTGGCACCCAGGGTGCGCCGAAATTCCCGCAGGTCAGTTTTTTTCAGTTTCTCTGGCGCTCATCCTTGCGTACCGGCAGGAAAGATTACGCAGACAGCGTCACACTTTTGCTGGAACGCATGTGCCAGGGCGGCATCTACGACCACATCGGCGGAGGATTCGCCCGCTATGCCACCGACGAGATCTGGCTGGCCCCGCATTTCGAGAAGATGCTTTACGACAATGCCCAGCTCATTGAGCTGATGGCCGATGTGTGGCGGGTGACGAAGAACCCGTTGCTGGAAATCCGCATCGCTGAAACCATCGACTGGTGCCTGCGCGAGATGATTGTTGAAGATGACACTGGGGAAGGTTTCGCTTTCGCCAGCGCCCTTGACGCCGACGCCGAAGGCGAAGAAGGGCGCTTTACGGTCTGGAGCGCGGCTCAGATCGACAGCGTGCTGGGCGAGCGATCCGAACACTTCAAAGCCGTCTATGATGTCACCCCGGGCGGTAACTGGGAAGGCAAGAACATCCTCAATCGTAACGCCAGCGACGATACCCGCAGGCTCGGAGACAACGCCCTTGAGGAAATGCTGACAGGTTGCCGCGCGGCGTTGCTGAAAGTCCGCGACGATCGCGTCTGGCCCGAACGTGACCACAAGGCGCTGGCCGACTGGAACGCCATGATGATCGCCGCCCTCGCCCACAGTGGCAACCTGTTGGGTCGCCGCGACTGGACCCATCATGCCGAGGCGGTGTTCGACTTTGTTTGCCGCAACATGATTGAAGACGGCCGCTTTCGTCATTCCTGGCGTGACGGAAAAGCCCGCCATACCGCCGTGCTCGATGACTACGCCCACATGATCCGGGCCGCCCTGGTCCTGTATGAAGCGACGGCAAATGGTGTCTATCTGGATCAGGCCGAAGCCTGGATGGCCATCGTCAACGGCCGCTATTGGGACGCAGACGGTGGCGGTTATTTTCTCAGCGCGGATGACACCACCGATGTTATCACCCGCTCCAAAACCATCGCCGATAACGCCGTGCCCTCTGGTAATGGCGTGATGGCGGAAGTCCTGGCCCGGCTTTACCTGTTAGGCGGCAAAGAAGATTACCGGGAACAGGCGGAGCGGTTGATCCGCACATTCTCAAGCTCACAGGCCCGCAATCTGGTCAGCTTGCCCGGCCTGATGATGGGTTATGAAATCCTTGAGCGCGCTTTATGCATCGTCATCGTTGGCGATGATGACGGCCTGTTGCGCGCCGCCCGCGAAGCAGCGCCGCCGTGGCGGGTGATCCTGAGGCTCGCTCCCGGAGCTGATTTGCCGCAAGGCCATCCGGCCCACGGCAAAACCGGGACGGGCCAACCCACAGCCTTCGTTTGCACAGCCGGCACCTGCAGCTTGCCGGTGACCGCCGCAGAAGACTTGAGAGATCATCTGGCAAAGCTGTAGACTGTCGGTCATGTATTTCCAAGCCATCAAAAGCCCGATTGGTCCGCTCACCCTGTTTGCCGATGAAGAGGCCCTTGTCGCCCTTGAGTTCGGGCAAGGGCCGGAAGGTGCGGGCTCGGCCCTTCTTAAGGACGCACAAGCACAGCTGAAAGCCTATTTCGCGGGCAAGCTGAAACGTTTTGACCTGCCCCTGAACGCTCCTGGCACGCCGTTTCAAAAATCTGTATGGCACCTTATGCGCGAAATTCCTTATGGCGTTACGCGCAGTTACGGCGATCTGGCCTATGATCTGGACAGCGGCCCGCGTGCCGTCGGCGGCGCTTGTGGCAAAAACCCCATTGCCATTATTGTCCCCTGTCACCGGGTGGTCGCTGCGGGAGAAAAAATAGGCGGATTTAGCGGTGGCACGGGCATCGATACCAAAACATCGCTACTGCGCCTTGAGGGCGTCACCTTTTAAACTTTCAAACAATCGATAGGAACAAGACCATGACCAAGGCCATTTGTATTCACGAAACCGGCGGACCCGATGTTCTCAAATGGGAAGACGTCGATGTTGGCGAGCCCGGCCCCGGTCAAGCGCGCGTTCGCCATACCGCCGTCGGCCTGAACTATATCGATGTCTACGGGCGCACCGGCTTGTACCCACTACCCGCGCTACCCCATGCGCTGGGCATGGAGGCCGCAGGGACAGTCGAAGCCATTGGCGAAGGCGTCAGCGAAGTCGCCGTCGGTGATCGCGTCGCCTATGTCATAGCGCCTCCCGGCGCCTACGCCCAGGAGCGGCTGGTTCCTGCCGACAGACTGGTCAAATTGCCCGACAACATTTCAGAGGATACGGCGGCGGCGATGATGCTGCAGGGCATGACCGCCCAATACCTGTTGCGCCAGACCTATAACGTCAAGCCGGGCGATAGCATCCTGATCCACGCCGCGGCTGGCGGCGTCGGCCTGATCGTCTGCCAGTGGGCCAAACATCTGGGGGCCACGGTCATCGGCACCGTCGGCAGTGATGAAAAGGCGGAGCTGGCGAAAGCCCACGGTTGTGACCATGCAATCGTTTACACCCGTGAAAACTTCAAGGACCGGGTTGAAGAGATCACCGACGGCGAAGGCGTCAACGTGGTTTATGATTCCATCGGCAAGGACACCTTCATGGACTCACTGGATTGCCTGAAGCCGCTGGGCATGATGGTCACCTTTGGCAATGCCACCGGCCCGGTCGATCCGTTTTCGCCCGGCCTTTTGGCGCAAAAAGGCTCGTTGTTCATCACCCGGCCAACCCTGTTTACCTACATGGCCAAACGCGAAGATCTGATGGCCATGGCCGCAGACTTGTTCGAGGTGGTTTCATCGGGGGTGGTGAAAATCGAGATTAACCAGACCTATGACCTGAAAGACACGGCCCAGGCTCACACCGACCTTGAGGCCCGCAAAACAACGGGTTCGACGATCCTGAAACCCTGATCGATTCGGCAGGAAAACAAAAAAGGCCGGAGCCCCTGACTTTAGGGTTCCGGCCTTAAATTTGTTCTGAAATCACCTAGTTGGCGATTTTCGGCTTCAGGGTCTGCAGGATTTGCAGCGACTGGCCCATCTTCGACATGTTGCTGGTCTTGTGGCCGTCATCATGGATCGCCATGCCAGCCATCAGGTCCTTCATCAGGACGTCCTTTTGCTCGGCGCTCAGGTGCTGATTGTTCTCCAGCGCCTTGACGGCGGCAGGGTAGTCTTCGGTGCCGCTACAGGCCAGTGCTGACGTTGAAACCGTCAGGGCCATGATCGCGGCGGTTAAGAAGTAACGCATGGAAAAATCTCCTAAGTGTTCATCGAGTCAAAGAAATCATCGTTGGTCTTGGATTCCTTGAGCTTGCCATTAAGGAACTCCATCGCATCGACAACACCCATGGGCATCAGGATACGACGCAGGACCCACATTTTAGATAGGGTGCCCTGATCAACAAGCAATTCTTCTTTTCGGGTTCCGGACTTGGTAATGTCGATGGACGGCCAGACACGCTTGTCGGACAATTTGCGATCAAGGATGATTTCCGAGTTACCGGTGCCCTTGAATTCTTCAAAAATAACCTCGTCCATACGCGAGCCCGTATCGATAAGAGCGGTGGAAATGATCGTCAGCGAGCCGCCTTCCTCGATATTCCGGGCTGCGCCAAAGAAGCGCTTCGGCTTTTGCAGGGCGTTGGCGTCAACACCACCGGTCAGCACCTTGCCCGAACTGGGTACACAGGTGTTGTAGGCGCGGGCCAGTCGGGTGATGGAATCTAGCAGAATAATAACGTCGCGCTTGTGCTCAACCAGTCTCTTGGCCTTGGAGATGACCATCTCGGCAACCTGAACGTGGCGGCTGGCGGGCTCATCAAAGGTCGAGCTGACAACCTCACCTTTGACCGAGCGGGACATGTCGGTGACTTCTTCTGGGCGCTCATCAATGAGCAGCACGATCAGGTAGCATTCGGGATGATTAACGGCGATGGCTTGGGCGATGTTTTGCAGCATTACCGTTTTACCGGTCCTGGGCGGGGCGACAACCAGGGCGCGCTGCCCTTTGCCGATTGGTGAAATCAAATCGATGATGCGCGAGGTACGGTCCTTGGCCGTCGGGTCATCGACTTCCATTTTCAGGGCTTCGTCCGGATAAAGCGGCGTCAGGTTATCAAAATTAATGCGATGGCGAACCTTGTCAGGCTCTTCAAAATTGATCTCGTTGACCTTAAGCAGGGCAAAATACCTCTCGCCGTCCTTGGGTGAGCGGATCTGGCCCTCAACCGTATCGCCGGTACGCAGGGAAAAGCGCCTGACCTGGCTTGGACTAACATAAATGTCATCGGGGCCGGGAAGGTAGTTGGCCTCGGCGCTACGCAGGAAGCCGAAGCCATCCTGCAGCACTTCGATGACGCCATCGCCAAAAATGGCGACGTCGTTTTCGGCGAGCCTTTTGAGAATGGCGAACAACATGTCCTGTTTGCGCAATGTGGAGGCGTTTTCAATTTCGAGTTCTTCGGCATAAGCGAGAAGCTCTGCCGGAGGTTTGGATTTCAGTTCTTTGAGATTCATGGGAGCTCTTTTTTTGGAAGTTGAACGGCTTTGGGAAAAGCCATTGCGGGGGTGTAAGGAAAGGCGCGTAAAGAGAAGCGGGTACGTGCGAAAAGCACAAATTTCAAACGGCAGGATAAGACTGGAGGTCGGTTATACCGCGTGAAGAGGATTGGAAGACGCTTGCAAAGATGGTAGCGCGTCGGAAGATATAGTCAAATAACCAATGCCCGCCGCAATTGCAAGCCTGTATTTAACGGTTCACCAAGGTTTCAGAACCGCCACCAAAACAATAATGATCATCAGGATCGTTGGCACCTCGTTGGCAATGCGGAAAAATTTCTCCGGTTTTGTGTTTGCGTCGACCTCGAAAGCGCGCCGCCAGCCACCCATCATCATGTGAATGACCATCAGGCCGACGACACACAGCAACTTGACGTGCAACCAGCCAGCGCTCCAATCCGTTGAGCTGTCGGCTAAAAGCAGGCCGCCGAACAACAGTGAAGACAGCATCGCCGGGTTCATAATGGCCCGAAGCAGACGGCGCTCCATGATTTTGAACGTTTCCGAAGCCTCCGAGCCTGCCTCCGTCCCGCAGTGATAGACAAACAGCCGTGGCAGATAGAGCAAGCCCGCCATCCAGGCAATCACCGAAATAATATGACCGGCCTTGATCCACAAATAGGCATCACCTGAAAATTCCATCGGCTTATTTCCTTATGCTTAACGGGCAACACACGACCCCGGGGGCGCACGCCCCGCCCACTTCGGAGCAGGATATCGTAACCGCTTCACCCTTGTCACCCGCCTTGATGGCGTCCATGGCCCGATCAACGCAGTTTTTCAGGCCGCCGATAAAGCGTGCCTCCGTGCCCACCGTCGCCACCCGGTGGTAGGCGCATACGCCCAACTGGTCAGCCAGTTCGCGATATTCGATATCAAGTTCGACGAGGGTTTCGGAATGTTCCGAAACAAATGCGATGGGAACGATAACAACGGGGACGCCGTCGTTTGCTGCACGGGCGATTTCATCCTCCGTAGACGGACCGATCCACTGAAGCGGGCCAACCCGGCTTTGATAACAAACAACCCAGTCCAAGTCCGCCTGGGCCAGGTTTGCGACAATGGCCGTCGCCGTCATTTCCACGTGGCGGGGATAGGGATCGCCCGCATCGACAATTTTTTTTGGCAACCCGTGAGCCGAAAATAAAATCCTCGGCTTGCCGGCGCTTGATGCCTGGTTGATCTCGCTTTCAACCAGCCTTGCAATGGCGGTGATAAACCCCGGTTCGTCCGGATAGCAACACACCGTTGTGGTGGTCGCGTCCAGTCCCGCTTGCTTTGCCGCCCGTTTCCAGTCAGTCAGGCTCGAGCCCGTTGTGGTGGTCGAAAATTGCGGGTAGAGCGGCAGCAAGACGACCCGGTCAGGCGCGAAGTTCCTGACCGCACGGGCTGTCTCGTCGCTCATGGGATGCCAGTAGCGCATACTGATAAAGGCCTTGATTTCGTCTGGCCCGGAAAACAGTTGTTCCAGGGCCCGCGCCTGCTTACCGGTTAAATCCAGCAGCGGCGATTTGCCGCCCAGGTGCTGGTATATTTTCAGGGCGATGGGCGCTCGCCGGAAAGATATCCAGCGGGCGAGAAGCCAGCGAATGGGGCCGGGCGCGCCGATAATGGCCGGATCACTAAAAAGATTTCGCAGAAATGGTCGAACAGCTGCCGGCTTGTCCGGTCCGCCGAGATTAAAAAGGACGATGGCGACCTTCATGAAGAACTCATTTTCCCCAGCCCTGAATGATGGCGGCCAGTCGTTCAACATGTTCAGGTGGTGTCTCGGGTAGAATTCCGTGCCCCAGATTGAAAATATGCGGTCCCCCGGAAAATCCTTCAAGGATGGCGCGGATTTCTTTTTCCATGGACGCGCCGCCGGCAATCAGGGCCATGTTGTCCAGATTGCCCTGGACCGTACACAGGGGTTGCAAGTGTTTCGCCGCCCAACTGACCGGAACACTGTTATCAAGACTGACGCCATCAACACCGGTTTGTTTAACAAAATCCTGATACAGGATACCGGCGCCTCGCGGAAAGCCCATAACCGGCACGCCGGGACAGGCTTTATTCAGTCTCTTAACAATCTCGGTTGTCGGTTGTGTGACCCAACGCTGAAATTGACTTTCACTTAAAACGCCGGCCCAGGTATCGAAAAGCTGAATGACTTCCGCACCGTTCTCAACCTGTTTGATCAGGTAGGCCGATGTCGCCTCGACAAGGAGATCAATGAGCTTGCCGAAACCTTCCGGGTCCGCGTAGGCCCAGGTCCGGGCCCGCGGGTAATCTTTCGACCCCTTGCCTTCGACCATATAGGTGGCAACCGTCCACGGCGCCCCGGCAAAACCGATTAATGTGGTTTGTTCAGAAATTTCAGAAGATAGCCGACTGACGGTTTGATAAACCGGGTCTAGATGATCATGCAATCCATCCAGAGACAGTTTTCCTATATCGCCAATAGACCTAACAGGTTCAAGAACCGGTCCTTCACCTTCGCGAAATTCGACTTTTTGGCCAAGCGCGTCGGGAACCACCAGAATATCACTGAACAGAATCGCCGCATCAAAGTCATATCGCCTGAGCGGCTGCAAGGTTGCCTCGACAGCCAGATCCGGCGAATAACAAAAATCAAGGAAGTTTTTAGAATTTTTTCGCAGTTCCCTGTATTCGGGCAGGTAGCGACCGGCCTGGCGCATGAGCCAAAATGGTGGCCTCGTTAAACTCTCGCCTTTCAGGGCACGAAGAAAATATTTATTTTTTGTATCCATGGTCGGGAACGTAACCGAGATCGCTCTTCTCATATACCTTAAATATATATTTTATATAAAAAGGTAGTAGTTGTTGTAGTGGGCTTAAAGTCGGGGATTATTTCTTTTCAACAGGTTTCCCCCAATGCTGCTTTATCAAACGAAAAGATATCTGAAATTTGTGGAAAAGGTGTGAGCAATGGCGATGATAAAAAATGGTTACATTTTGACAATCTTCTCCCTGCCTTGAAGCCCTATATAACTTTTACTGTTGCCTGTTCAGATGGTGGAACGATGATTTAAAAAACCTGAAATAATAATAATATAGGGGAAAACAAATTTGGTTTGCCGTGTTTTCCGGTGTATTCCCCTATCATGGAAAACATACAATGCCTTGTATGAGCAATGGCATGAAAACAAGTGGTTCGGGGATGGAAAGATCAGTTTTGTAAATATCCCGAGATGCACACATTCTATCCCCAGTGTCGGTTAATGGAATCCGGACACCGGGAAGCGCCGGAAAGAGCGATTGATGGTCAGTAAACATTTTCATTTACATCTGGTTTCAGACGCCACAGGCGAAACCGTCAATCTGGTGGCGCGCGCCACCCTGGTGCAATTCGATAATATTGAACAAACCGAACATGTCTGGAATATGGTCCGCAGCGAAGGTCAGATCAGGGATATCATTGAAGGGGTAAAGGAAAATCCCGGATTCGTGCTGTACACCCTTGTCGACAATGAAATGCGAACCATGCTGGAAAACAGCTGCCGGGAACTAAAGGTCCCCTGCATCCCCATTCTTGATCCGGTGGTTAATGCCTTGGGATCATATCTTAAGGCGGAAATTCAGGCAGCACCCGGGCGTCAGCATGTTATGGACGCGGAATACTTTGCCCGTATAGAGGCCTTGCATTTTGTTCTCAGCCACGATGACGGCCAGGCGACCCGCTCGCTTAACGAGGCCGATGTGATCATCGTCGGGGTTTCCAGGACCTCCAAAACACCAACCTGTATTTACCTCGCCAACAGGGGCCTGAAAGCCGCCAATGTCCCCATTGTTCCGGGCTGCGCCCTGCCTCCGGAATTGTTGCAGTCAAAAAAACCACTGGTTGTTGGCCTGACAAATGATCCCAGGCAGTTGGTGCAAATCCGGCGCAATCGCTTACGCTCATTGGGCCAGGACGAAGAAACCGATTACATTGATCCCGAAACGGTTTCCAGTGAGGTCAGGGAAGCCAAGCGCCTTTACGCAAATCAGGGCTGGCCGGTGATCGATGTGACCCGAAAATCCATTGAAGAAGTTTCGGCAAAGATCCTGCAGCTTTATAACCGACGCCTTGATCAACATTCCTGAAGGGTGTGAAGGGAAGAGCCAGCATCATGAAGCATGGGAAACTTAAATCCGGCGTCATAGGCTGGCCCATTGATCATTCCCTGTCACCGCGGCTGCATGGTTTCTGGTTGCGCGAGCACAAGATCAATGGCTCTTATAAAGCCATCGCTGTTGAACCAAAGGCCCTGCCTGCCACCCTGAAGACCCTGGCCGAAAACGGCTATGCCGGTTTGAACGTGACCGTCCCCCATAAAGAAGCGGTTATTGCCCATCTTGACGAGATCACTGATCAGGCCCGCAGGATCGGCGCGGTCAATACGATTGCTGTCGATGACAAGGGGCGTCTCATGGGCTCCAATACGGACGGATTCGGCTTCATTGAAAACCTCAAAAAAGGCCATCCGGGATTTAGTGCGGCCAGCGGCCCCGCCGTCGTGCTTGGGGCCGGGGGCGCTGCGCGGGCCATTGTTGCCGCCCTGATCGATGAAGGCGCGCCCTCCATTACGCTGCTAAACCGGACCCGCAAGCGGGCCGAACGCCTGGCCGAGGAATTGGGCGGCCCGGTTCGGGTCGTCGACTGGGACGCGCGCAACGCAGCGATCAAAGACGCCGCCCTGCTGACCAACACGACGACGTTGGGGATGACGGGTAAAGCGGCACTGGATATTTCCCTGGACGCCCTGCCCATCGAGGCACTGGTCAATGACGTTGTTTACGTACCCCTCGAGACGCCGCTTTTGGTAGCGGCGCGGGCTCGCGGAAACGCCACGGTCGACGGCCTGGGCATGTTGTTGCATCAGGGCCGTCCCGGTTTCGCCGCCTGGTTCGGGGTTGATCCGCAGGTTACGGACGACTTGCGCCGCCACGTTCTGTCCGGGACAGGCGGATGATCATTCTTGGCCTGACTGGCTCCATCGGCATGGGCAAGACGGCGGCGGCAACGGCTTTTCGCAATCTTGGTGTGGCGGTCCATGATGCGGACAAAGCCGTTCACGGCTTAATGGTTCCGGGTGGCCTCGCCACCGCGACCGTTCTGTCCGCCTTCCCGGGCGTTGAAAAAGAAGGCGGTGTTGATCGCCAGGCCCTGGGGGCACTGGTTTTTGGCAAACCAGCCAAATTGCAAAAACTGGAAAAAATCCTGCATCCCCTGGCCCGGCAAAAACAGGCGGAATTTTTGGCTGTTGCCGCCAGGCGGAGACAAAGGCTTGTTGTCCTGGATATTCCGCTGTTGTTTGAAACCGGTGGGCACGAACGCTGCGACGGAGTCGTTGTCGTCAGCGCCCCGGCGCTTGTTCAAAAACAGCGCGTCATGGCCCGCCCGGGCATGACGCGGAAACGCTTTGATTCCATTCTAAGCCACCAGATTTCTGACCCTGACAAGCGCCGGATGGCCGACTTTGTTGTTTTGACCGGCCTTAGCCGTCATCACAGCTTGCGTCAAATCGCCAACATTGTCACTGTAACGAAATCCTGGAAGCCCCGTCAGTGGTCGGCTCGAAACAACAGCAAGCGGATGATCATGTTCTAATGCGCGAAATTATTCTTGATACCGAAACGACAGGCTTTAACCCCTTGGGGGGTGACCGGATCGTTGAAATCGGCTGCATAGAACTGGTCAACCACCTGGCCACCGGCAGGGTTTATCAGCAATACATTAATCCTGAGCGCGATATGCCCGCCGAGGCTTTCTCGGTGCATGGCCTGTCCGAGGAATTTCTTTCGGAGCAGCCTGTCTTTGCCGACATTGCCGATGACTTCCTGGAATTTATCGGCGATGACACGCTGGTCATCCACAATGCGCAATTTGATATGGGCTTTATCAATGCCGAGCTCGCCCGTCTTGAACGTCCAGCGGTACCCATGCAGCGGGCCGTTGATACGGTGCGCATGGCGCGCAAGAAATTTCCCGGTGCTCAAGCCAGTCTGGACGCCCTGTGCCGACGCTTTCAAATCGATAACTCCAACCGCACATTACATGGCGCGCTGCTGGATTCAGAGCTGCTGGCGGAAGTTTATCTGGAACTCATTGGCGGGCGGCAGCCGGATCTGGCGCTGGTTGAAAACGCCAGAATGGCGGCAAAAGTCACCCCTGAAGAAACAGTCCCGCCTGCCGGCGTCCGTGAGCCCCGGCCTCACGCGGAAAGGCCTGAAGAGCTAAAAGCGCACGAGGCTTTTATTGATGGCCTGGAAAACGCCGTCTGGCGCGGCGCGAGCGACTAGATCAGTTCACGTTTAGTTTGAACACGTTGTGTTCGAACGAAACGTGAAAAACTGATCGACTTATTAAACAGCGAGCCGATACACACACTTAAACTGAATCAAGTAGTGATTCCGTTTAAGTGTGATCGGCCCTAGCCCTGGTCTTTGTTGTTGCCTTTATCGGGCGACTGGGAAGTCTGGTTATCCGCCCCAGCCTTTTCACTAACCTGATTTTGGAACATGGCGACAAAGTCGACCGGAGCCAGCATCAGCGGCGGGAAGCCGCCGTCGCGTGAACAGTCGGCCACGATGTTACGGGCAAACGGGAACAGCAGGCGCGGGCATTCGATCAGCAAGATGGCCTGAAGATGTTCTTCGGGCACGTTGATGGTGAACAGGCCGCCATAAACAAGTTCCGAAATAAACGCCGTTTCCTCGCCCACTTTACAGGTTGCCCGAATGTGCAGCTGAACCTCGAAAAAGCTGTCCTGAACCGGGTGAGCGTTGACGTCGACATTGATGGTGACATCCGGCGCATCTTTTTGAAGTTTGCCGAAAATGCCTGGAGTCGAAGGCGCTTCAAAGGATAAATCCTTGATGTACTGAGCATTGATCTGGATAGGCGGCGCGGCGGGTGCGTCTTGTCCATCTGTCGGCTGTTCGGTCTGGTCGCTCATAGAAGGGTCTCCCGTTGCAATGCGGCTTCATTCATTTGCAACAGTGGATAACACGCATTCATCAGAAAAAACAACCGTCCCATCATGATCCGCCGGGCGGCGGAAGCGGATGGTCGGAATCAGGGCCGCTCTCTTCGCCGTGAACTTCCTGATATTCACCTTCAATAATAGTGGAGTCGTATCCTTGCGGCGGATTTTGTGTGTGCATTTGAAAATCACCACGTGCCTTAAGGCGGCGCGCCATCAGGCCTCGCAGAATCAAGCGAAAGGGCGGCATAAATAAAAGAAGGCCAACTCCGTCGGTGACAAACCCCGGCGTCAACAAAAGTGCCCCGGCAACCAGCAGGCACAAACCATCGAACAGCTCGGCCACCGGCAAACGCCCCGCGTCCATGCTTTCGCGAACCCGAACCAGGGTCGCAAGGCCCTGATGGCGCAACAGGGTAGAGCCGATAATGGCTGTCAGAATGACGACGCCGATGGTTGGCCACAGGCCCAGCCAGACGCCGGCCTCGATAAAGACCGCGATTTCAATGATCGGTACGGCGATCATGGCCACGAGAATTATCAGTCCCAAGGGAGCCTCCAAAAACCTTTCCCGATATTTATGCCCGCTTACCCTTGCCCGCAAGGTCAAGACACCTTATTTAGTGACCTGAGCGCCACTTGTCGTTAACGTACAGGGGGTTAAGATTTAATCAGGGCCCGCTGCCGCTCCAGGCGACGCGCCTGCACATTGACAGTTTAGTATACCTATCATGAACGACGGCTTTCAGTTTTTCGACATTATTCTTTTCGCCATGATCGCGGTTTTCTTGATCTTGCGGCTGCGTAGCGTTCTTGGCCGCCGTGATGGCCACGAAGGCAATATATCAGATTTCATTAGCCGCCTTTCACAGAACAATAAAGACAAGGAAGACGCCGCCGGTAACGATAACATCATCCACCTTGATAAAAAGGACGATGAAGATTTCAAGCCGGCCGCTGCAACAATTGAGGAAGAAGAGCAGTCACCGCTTCTGAACGGCTTGCGCACCATTGCCGCCGCCGACAGCGATTTTGATCCGGATGAATTTATTTCCGGCGCCCGCATTGCCTTTGAATATATTCTGGGCGCCTACGCATCGGGCGACTCAAAGGCCCTTAAGCCGCTTTTGAGCAATGACGTGTTCGCCAATTTCGAGAAATCCATTCGCGACCGGGAAGACGCCAACCAAACCATGGAAGAAACGCTGGTCGGCATTCGCAAGGCCGACCTTGTCGAAGCTGGTATGGAAGGCTCGATCGCCCAGATTACCGTCAAGTTTGTTAGCGATCAGGTGCATGCGCTCAGCGACGAGGAGGGCGCTATTGTCGAGGGCGATCCCAACAAAATTGTCAGCGTCACCGATTTCTGGACTTTCATCCACGATACCCGCTCGCGCGATCCCAACTGGTCGCTGGCGGCGACTCGCAGCCTGGATTGATCCCATGAAGGGCTGGAGCCTTGCACTTATTGTGATGGTTGGGGCATGTACCCCTGTCGCGGTCTTGCCTCCTGGCACGTCAACACCTGTACCCGAAAGCGCGCCTGTGGCCGCTCAACCGCCAGCCCAAAAACTGGTGTTGAAGAAAACCTCCTTCAATAAAATAACCGGCTGGTCAGGGGACAGACATGATCAGGTGATTGGCACATTACTGCGCTCGTGCGCTAAATTTGCAAAAATGCCCGCCGATCTTTCCCTTGGCTCTATTGGCGGCGTCGCCGGGGACTGGACAGCACCTTGCCAGGCCGCCGCCGCCCTGCCCGTCGGCAATACGGAATTGTCGCGTGCTTTTTTCGAGGCCCACTTCCAGCCCTACCTGGCAACCGCCGATGGCCGCCCTGAAGGCTTGTTCACGGGCTACTTTGAAATCGAACTTAAGGGCTCCTGGTTGCGCAAGGGGCCCTATACAACCCCCATATACGAACGCCCGCCCGAACTGGTTGATGCAAACCTGGGTGACTTTAATGCCGAACTAAAGGGCAAGCGCCTTTCGGGCAAGGTTGTTGCCGGACGGTTTGTTCCCTTTGATGATCGCGCGGCGATTGATGCCGGAGCCCTTTCGGGCCGGGGTCTGGAAATGATCTGGGTTGATAGTCCCGTTGACGCTTTTTTCCTGCATGTTCAGGGATCGGGCCGGGTCATAATGGATGACGGCTCTATCGTTCGTATCGGTTTTGCGGCCAAAAATGGCCATGCCTATAAGTCAATCGGCCGGGAACTGATAAAAAGCGGCGCCCTGACTCGTGAACGGGTGTCCATGCAATCGATCAAGGCCTGGCTGCACGATAACCCGGAAAAAGGGGCGGCGCTTATGGCCTCCAACCCGTCGTTTATCTTTTTCAGGGTGATTGATGGGGCGCTGAAGTCCTTGGGTCAACAACAGGGCCCGATTGGCGCGCAAGGCGTGCCGCTGACGCCGGGCCGCTCGCTTGCCGTTGATCGCGGATATTTCCCTTTGGGGATTCCCATCTGGCTTGACACCACCGACCCGCTGGACCCCGGCGCGCCCTTAAGACGGCTTGTCATTGCCCAGGATACGGGCAGCGCCATCAAGGGGCCGGTGCGTGGCGACCTGTTTTGGGGATTTGGGGCTGCGGCCGCTACCCGCGCCGGATTGATGAAACAGCCGGGCCACTATTTCCTGCTGCTGCCACGACAATGAGCGACGCGAACACAAAAAACGTTGGCCTGTTTGTCACTTGTCTGGTTGATCTGATGCGCCCTTCTGTCGGCTTCGCCGCCGCCCGGCTGCTTGAGAAAAACGGCTGCACGGTGCATGTTCCGGGCAGCCAGACCTGTTGCGGCCAGCCCGCCTACAACGCCGGTGACAAGGCAGATGCCCAGGCACTGGCCCGCAACGTCATCACAGCCTTTGAACAGTTCGATTACATCGTCGCGCCTTCGGGTTCATGTGCGGGCATGATCAAGGAACATTTTCCGGCCCTGCTAGCGGAAGACGCAGACATGAGCGCCCGGGCCGGGGCAATGGCAGCCAAAACTTACGAACTGATGGAATTCCTGCACGACGTTCTGGGCGTTAGCGATACCGGCGCCACATTCCAGGGCACCGTTACCTATCAGGACAGTTGTGCGGGCCTGCGCGAACTGGGTATCAAGGAGCAACCGCGGGCGTTGATGGCGGCGGTCGATGGACTTTCCCTCAAGGAGCTTGATGACGGCGAGAGCTGTTGTGGGTTCGGTGGCCTATTTTCGGTCAAATATCCGGATATTTCGGGAAAAATTGTCGACGACAAGGCTGTGGCCATTGAAAAAACCGGGGCCGATGTTCTGCTTGGCGGCGATCTTGGCTGTCTGATGAACATCGCCGGGCGCTTGCAGCGCCGCGACTCAACCGTCAAAGTGCGGCATCTGGCCGAGGTTCTGGCCGGGACGACGGGCGAGGTTCCGCCAATCGGCGAAACGAAAGAGTAGCGGGGGAACTCATGCAATCTACCTCCCGCCAATTTTCCAGCAACGCCCGTAAGGGGATCGCCGACGAAAAATTGCAGGCGGCCCTGTCCAAACTCAGTCACGGCTTTCCCGTAAAAAGACTGGCGGCGATGGCGCGGTTGCCGGAATTTGAGGCGTTGCGCGACGATGCCCAGGCCATCAAAGAGCACACGCTGGCAAATCTCGGGACCTATCTGGAAACCTATGAAGCGAAAGTTCTGGAAAGTGGCGGTCACGTCCATTGGGCCACCGACGCCGCGGAGGCCTGCGAGATTATTTTTGGTGTCTGTCGCGACGTTGACGCGAAGACCGTGACCAAGGGGAAATCAATGATTTCCGAAGAGATTGCGGTCAATGAGTATCTGCAGCAAAACGGCGTCCAGCCCATTGAGACCGATCTAGGCGAATACATTATTCAGCTGCGCGGCGAGCCACCCAGCCATATCATTGCCCCGGCCATTCATTTATCCAAAGACCAGGTCGAGCAAACGTTCAGGGAAGAGCATCAAGACCTGCCCGCCGACCGCAATCTTGAGGAGCCCCGCGCCCTGCTCGAAGAAGCCCGGGCCATGCTGCGGCGCAAGTTCATCGCCGCCGATGTTGGCGTCACCGGGGCCAATATGGTCATTGCCGAAACCGGCACCTCGATTATCGTTACCAACGAAGGTAACGGCGATCTGACGCAAACCCTGCCGAAAACCCATATCGTCATCGCCAGCATTGAAAAAGTGGTTCCGACGCTGGAAGACGCGACGACCATCCTGCGGGTGCTGGCGCGTTCGGCGACGGGGCAGGAAATGTCGGTTTACAATACATTTTCCACCGGCCCAAGGCGTCCGGACGATCTGGACGGGCCTGAAAATTATCACGTCGTTTTGCTCGATAATGGCCGCAGCAAGATGCTGGGTGGCGAATTTCACGAAATGCTGCGCTGTATCCGCTGTTCGGCCTGTCTTAACCATTGCCCTGTCTACAAGGCCATTGGCGGCCACGCATACGGCTGGGTTTATTCCGGGCCCATGGGGGCGGTGTTGATCCCGGGATTGCAAGGGCTTGCCGAATCTCACGATCTGCCCGGCGCTTCGACTTTTTGTGGCAAGTGTGAAGATGTCTGCCCCATGCGTATTCCGCTGCCGCGTATGCTGCGCAGCTGGCGGGAAAAGGCTTATACGGCCCGATTAGGGTCGACAAAGGCTCGTTTTGGCCTTGCCGCGTGGGCATTTCTGGCCCGCCGTCCGGTTCTTTACCGGCCCCTTATGGCTATCGGGGTTGCTGTGCTGGCCCTGTTTGGTCGACGTGGTCGATTTTCCAGCTTGCCACTTGCCGGGGGATGGACCTCAAGCCGTGACCTGTCCGCGCCCGAAGGGCGCACGTTTTTGTCCCAGTGGAAGCGGGGGAAACGCTGATGGGGTCACGAGAATCAATCTTAGGAAACATTGCCAAGTCATTGAAAGAAAGTGCCTTATCGCCTTCATCAAAACAGGAAATTGAGGCCCGACTCAGCGCCCACGACAAAAATACCGTGCCAAAACGTGGTCAGGGCGATCATGAGGCGCAAATGGCGCTTTTTATTGCGGAAGCAGAACGGGTAAACGCGACAACGGAGCATCTGGTCGGGTTGGAGCAGGTCGGCGAGGCGGTGTTGCGTTACCTGGCCAGCCACAATCTGCCCGGCTCCGTAAAGATTGCCCCGCACGCCCTTTTGGATAACGTTAACTGGTCGAAACACCCCACACTGGACGTGGTCCAGGGCCCTGCAGAGGACAGTGATCAGGCGAGTCTGTCCGTGGCCCGTGCGGGGGTCGCCGAAACCGGGACCCTGGTCCTTCATTCCGGCCCTGAAAGTCCGACAACTCTTAATTTTTTACCCGACAATCATATCGTTCTGCTTCCCCAATCACTGCTTGTCGGCGCCTATGAAGAGGCCTGGGACTTGCTGCGTGAGGACTCAAGTGACATGCCGCGGACGGTTAATTGGGTCACCGGACCCTCGCGCAGTGCCGATATTGAACAAACCTTACTGCTTGGGGCGCATGGCCCAAGGCGCTTGCATATCTTGATTTTAAATGACAAAGAAACCACCTAAAGCTCGAAAAACAAGCAATAAATCAGGCTTGAATGAAGCCGATGATGAGGACCTTTGGGGCCATGTCGCGGCCTCTGTGCAGCCGCTTGACGGGCACCTTAAAAACCGCACTCCGGACGTTGAAAGCAAGCCCGAATCCCCGGGAGCGGGGCCGGCAAACAAAAAACCAGCCTCTCGCAGTTCTTTTGCGTCTGCGCAAACGCCGCCCGTCCGCCCGTCGCTGCCGGAATTAAGCCTTTCCAGCCAGCCCGGAATCGACAAAAGCACGGCAAAAAAGCTGAAAAAAGGCCAACAGCGGATCGAGGCCCGCATCGATTTGCATGGCATGACCCAGGTTGAGGCCCACCGGGCTCTTGATAGCTTTGTTGATGGCGCCTACCAGGCCGCAAAGCGGTGCGTTCTGGTGATTACCGGCAAGGGTCTTAAACCGGATGGAGCGGTCGGGGTCATTCGCGCCGCGGTGCCGCGCTGGCTCAACGAGCAACCAAACCGAAGCCGGGTGCTTGCTTTTACCCACGCAACCCCCAAGGATGGCGGCGAGGGGGCGCTTTACGTCATGCTGAAGAGGAAACGATGACTCCGTTTGGGCAAAAAGTCAGACAACTGCGACAGGAGCGGGGCATTTTGATGAAAAAAATGGCGGCCGACCTGGGTGTTTCCAATGCCTATCTGTCGGCCCTTGAGCACGGCCACCGGGGCCGCCCCGCCGCCGGTTTGGTGCGTCAGATTTGTGATTATTTCGAGCTCATTTGGGACGAGGCCGAGGACATCAAGCGCCTCGCTCACTTGTCGCACCCGCGCGTTACCGTCGATACCGCAGGCTTAAGCCCGCAAGCGACGGAGCTTGCCAACCTGCTGGCCGAAAATATCGGGGAGTTGGACCCGGACACACTGCAATGGATTGTCGATGAAATCAAAAGCCGCAAAACCACACCAAAAGGGCCCACCCATTAAAGGGTTGGTGTAAATCTGAGCGACATACAGGACAGGCCGCCGTCAACCTTTGCGGCCTCGCTGATATCCAGCTGAACCACTGCAAACCCGGCCCTGGCAATCAGTTCTGCAGATCTTGGGAGCCCGTCAGGGATCAACATCCTGTCGTTGACGGCAATGGAGTTGGCAGCGGCTTCCTCGCCTTCGGGAAGAACGAGGGTTTTATAGGCATCGAAAAATCCTGCTGTGGCCATGGCTTTGGTGACAACGATGGTTTCACCATCAAGCAGCCCGCAGGCGGTTTTGAAGTGCAGGACCCCGGGTGGTGTCTGCAAAATCCGCACAGCCCACCCCCAGTCACGGACACAATCCTGCAAGGCACCGGCTCCTGCGGCATCGGTTCGTTTTGAAAGGCCGACGATAATCTCGCTCTCGGTGATCATAATATCGCCGCCTTCGATAAAGCCATCCTCGCCGACGTTGCGGACATCATCAAAATAGGGGCCAAGTACATCGGCCATGACCGCAGACTCGCCGGTTCGTGTCTCCGCTCCGGGCCTTAGGGTGACAGCGCCTTCAGGCAGGCAGAGGGCGGAATCTTCAATAAAAACCGAATCCGGGAATGACTCCCAGGCGGGCAAAATATCAACGTGGACCCCGGCCTCTTTCAGGGCCTGAATATAACGCCCATGTTGGTCGGTGAAGCGCTCGTGATCTGGATTGCCAGCATCAAGGGCGCGCAAACCCCCGGCGATGCTTTTACCCGGTTGGCGCACAATGGCGTTGCTGAAGTGGGTGCTGTGGCCCATTACAGGATGAACTTGCGCAGGTCGGCATCTTTGGCAAGCTCGCCGACTTTATCGCGCACGTCACCGGCCTCAATGGCGTAGGTCTCGCCGCCTTTTTCCGAAGCATCAAACGAGATGTCTTCCAGCAGCTTTTCCAACACCGTGTGCAGGCGGCGGGCGCCAATGTTCTCAACCCCCTGGTTAATTTCCTCGGCCAGATCGGCAATAGCGCCAATGGCGTCGTCGCTGAAGGTCAGGGTCACGTCCTCAACGGCCATCAGGGCCGTGTACTGCTTGATCAGGCTGGCTTCGGTTTCCATCAGGATGCGGACGAAGTCATCACGGGTCAGCGAGCGTAGCTCGACCCGCGTTGGCAGACGGCCCTGCAATTCGGGCAGCAGGTCCGACGGTTTGGCGATATGAAAAGCGCCCGAAGCAATAAACAGGATGTGATCGGTCTGGATGGTGCCGTGCTTGGTCGATACGGTGGTGCCTTCAATCAGCGGCAACAGGTCGCGCTGAACCCCTTCGCGGCTGACATCAGCGCCAGCGCGGTCGGAACGGGCAGTGATTTTGTCAATTTCGTCAAGAAACACGATGCCGTTGTTTTCAACATTGCTGAGGGCTTCCTTGATGATCTTGTCCTCATCGAGCAACTTGTCGCCCTCTTCGGCAACCAGCACTTCATAGGAGTCGACCACCGACATGCGTTTCGGCTTTGTTTGCTGACCGAAGGCCTTGCCCATCATGTCACCGATGTTGAGCATCCCCATTTGTGCCCCGGGCATTCCGGGAATATCGAAAGTAGGCATGCCGGAACCTGCAGACTCGGCAACATCAATTTCGATTTCGCGCTCATCAAGTTCACCTTCACGCAGCATTTTGCGGAACTTCTGGCGGGTTTCTTTTGATGCGCTGTCGCCGACCAGGGCGTCGATGACTCGTTCCTCGGCATGATTTTCGGCCTTGGCAACAACCTGGACACGCATTTTTTCACGCACCATGTGAATGGAGATTTCAACAAGATCGCGGATCATTTGTTCGACATCGCGGCCAACGTAGCCGACCTCGGTAAACTTGGTCGCCTCGACCTTGATGAAGGGTGCTTGTGTCAATTTCGCCAGACGACGTGAAATTTCTGTCTTGCCGACACCGGTCGGACCGATCATCAGAATATTTTTCGGCAGCACTTCCTCGCGCAGGTCGTCATCCAGTTGCTGGCGGCGCCAGCGGTTGCGAAGGGCGACGGCGACGCAGCGCTTGGCGTCGTTCTGACCAATGATATAGCGATCAAGTTCAGAAACGATTTCGCGCGGGGTAAAACTGGCAATGGACATCTAGAGACTCTCGATAATGACATTATTGTTGGTGTAGACGCAGATATCGGCGGCGATGGCCATGGCCTTGCGGGCGATGGCTTCGGCATCCATATCGTCGCGATCAATCAGGGCGCGGGCTGCGGCCAGGGCGTAGTTGCCGCCCGAGCCGATGCCGATCAGGCCGTCCTCGGGCTCCAGCACGTCGCCGGTTCCGGTAAGGACCAGCGACACATCCTTGTCGGCGACGGCCATCATCGCCTCAAGGCGGCGCAGGTAGCGGTCGGTGCGCCAGTCCTTGGCCATCTCAACGCAGGCCCGGGTTAATTGTCCGGGATATTGCTCAAGTTTGCCTTCCAGGCGCTCAAACAGGGTAAAGGCATCGGCGGTGGCCCCGGCAAAACCGGTGATCACGGAGCCGTCGCCCAAAGTGCGCACCTTGCGGGCATTGGCTTTGATAACCGTATCGCCAAGGCTGACCTGGCCGTCACCGGCAATAACGACAACGCCGTTCTTGCGCACCGTCAGGATGGTTGTGCCGCGCCAGCCGGGAAATTTTTGATCTGCCATGATGGATGTCCGTAAAAATAAGTGTGAGCTGAGGATTTAGGCCTACAAAGGGGTTCGGTCAAGTGCTCAGCGTGCGATGATGGTAACGCCGACGCCGATCATTACCGAGCCAGCACCCCGGCTCATAACCTTCAGCGCCTTTTCGCTTTTTATCAATGTCCGTGCCCGCGCCGCTGCGACGGCAAAGGAAACAAGAACACAAACCAGCACGCCAAGGACGATGGCAATGGCCAGCGCCGCGTCAAGCGGGGCAAGCGCGCCAAGGTCAATAAAGCTCGGCAAAATACCGACATAGAAAATAATCACCTTGGGGTTGGACAGGGTTATCAGGAGGCCGCTGACAAAACCGCGCAATCCGTCGTTGCCGGCAACATCGGCCCCATCAAGGGAGGCGAGCCCGGCGCGCCATGCCTTGATGCCTAAATAAATCAGGTAGCCGGCGGCGCAAAGCCGAATAACCGTGAACGTCGTCTCAAAACGGCTGGCAATTAGCGATAAGCCGCCGATAACAAGAATCAAAAACGCCAAATCCCCGCAGACCATACCAGCAATAAAACCAATGCTGCGGCGCAGGCCTTTTGACAAGGTGTGACCAACCAGCGCTAGGATACCCGGGCCGGGTGAGACCATGGCGATAAAACAAATGATGGCCAGGGCCAGGGCGCTTTGTGCGGACATGTCCAATCCCTACCAATCCTTTGCAAAATCCGCAAGGGGGGACTTCCGGTTTGCGTTGCCACCTGTTACAAGGGCGTGAAGGATTTATCCATTTAGCGAGGTCGCCCATGCGCAAGGCCACAGTAGAGCGCAATACAAACGAAACGAAGATCTCCGCATCGGTTGATCTTGACGGCACCGGAAACTATTCGGTGGCGACCGGTATTGGCTTTCTTGACCACATGCTCGAGCAGTTGTCGCGCCACAGCTTGATTGATCTTGAGGTCAAGGCCGAAGGCGACCTGCACATCGACTTTCACCACACCACAGAAGATACCGGCATTGCCGTTGGCGAGGCATTTTCAAAGGCGCTTGGCGACCGCAAGGGAATTTCACGTTTCGGTCAGGCGCTATCGCCCATGGACGAAACCCTGACCCGCATCGCCCTTGACGCGTCCAACCGGCCTTATCTTGTCTGGAAAGTGGAATTCGCGCGCGACAAGGTTGGCGACATGGATACGGAACTGTTTAAAGAATGGTTCGCGGCTTTCGGTCAGGCCGCCGGTCTGACATTGCATGTGGAATGCCTGTACGGCGACAACAATCACCATATCGTCGAATCCTGCTTCAAGGGTCTGGCCCGGGCGTTACGTCAGGCCATTGAGATTGATCCCCGCAAGGCTGACGCCGTGCCGTCGACCAAAGGTGTGCTCGGCGGCTCTCTCTAGTCGAAGAATTAAGACCATGAAGACACGTATCTACACCGTGCACCTGCTTGATAATGCCGACCCGGTGCTGGTCAAGCAGGGCTTTAACTGGCCCGCCTTTTTCTTTGCCGTGCCGTGGGCCCTGTTTCATCGCATGTGGTGGGTTGCCGCGGGTTTTGTTGTTTTGCAAATCGTCTTGGCGGCAATTTTTGTTAGTGCCGGCCTGAACGACACGCAGCAAGCCATTGTCAGCTTTTTGCTGGCCATTATCATTGCCACCTCTGCCGACGCGTTGCGCACGCACGCCCTTGCGAGGCGCGGATACTTACTGACAGAGGTGGTCGTTGAAGAAAACAGCGACAGGGCGCTCAGACGCTTTCTCGAAGCCCGGCCCGAAGTGACGGCAAGACTGGCGGGGCCACATTCATGAGCGTCGTCATTATTGATTATGGTTCGGGCAATCTGCGCTCGGCGGCGAAATCCTTTGAGCGCGGGGTCAAAGATGACGGCCTGTCGCTGGATGTGATTGTCAGCGCCGATCCCGATCAGGTCAGGGCGGCGTCCCACATCGTACTTCCGGGGGTTGGTGCGTTCGCCGATTGTCGGGCCGGGCTTTTGGCCCTTGATGGAATGGTCGACGCACTGAAAGAGGCCGTCATAAGCGAGGCCAAGCCGTTTTTCGGAATTTGTGTCGGTATGCAACTGATGGCAACGATGGGTCTTGAGCACGGCGAATATTCGGGACTGGACTGGATCGCCTCGAAGGTTCAGGCCCTGTCACCTGACGACAAGACACTTAAAATTCCACACATGGGCTGGAACGAATTGATGGTCGGCGACCATAGGCACCCCGTTCTTGAGGGCCTTGGCGAGAAGCCACATGTCTATTTCGTTCACAGTTATCATATGGTCTGCGAGAACGCCGCAGACGTTCTGGCAAGCACAAACTATGGTGGCCCGGTAACGGCAATGGTGGGCCGCGACAATATGGTCGGCAGCCAGTTTCATCCGGAAAAAAGCCAGCGCGTCGGCCTTAAAATTATTGGTAATTTCCTCAAATGGAAGCCTTGAAAAAATGATTTTCTTTCCCGCCATTGATCTCAAAGACGGCCAGTGTGTGCGGTTGCTTCGCGGCGACATGGAAAAGGCGACGGTGTTTAATGATGACGCCGGGGCGCAAGCCAAATCCTTTGAAGATAAGGGGTGCGGGTGGCTGCATGTGGTTGATTTAAACGGCGCATTCGCGGGCAAGCCGGTTAACGGCGAAGCGGTCAAGGCGATCCTGGACGCCATCACGATACCGCTACAGCTGGGTGGCGGCATTCGCGACATGGAAACCATCGCCTACTGGCTTGATGCCGGTGTCAGGCGGGTTATTCTGGGCACGGTGGCTTTGCGTGATCCGGATCTTGTCCGCCGTGCGTGCCAGCAGTATCCGGGCCGGGTCGCCGTTGGCATCGATGCCCGCGACGGTTTTGTCGCCGTCGAAGGCTGGGCCGAGGTTTCGCAAATGAAAGCTTTCGAGCTGGCCGATCTTTTTGAAGACGCCGGAGTCGCCGCCATTATTTATACGGACATCGGTCGCGACGGGGCCATGGAAGGCCCCAACATTGAAGCCACGACGGCGCTGGCCGCAGCCCTATCAACGCCGGTGATCGCTTCGGGCGGGGTTTCGTCCATGGCCGACCTCAAACTGTTGAAAGACGCCGGCGGCGGATTGCTTGAAGGGGTTATCAGCGGCCGTGCTGTTTATGATGGCGAGATTGATGTCGGTGAAGCTGTCCGGTTTTTGCAATGCTGAAGGCGCGCATTATTCCGTGTCTTGATGTGGAAGGCGGGCGCGTCGTCAAGGGCGTCAACTTTGTTGATCTTGTCGATGCCGGGGACCCGGTCGAACAGGCGCGTATTTACGATAAGGCCGGGGCTGACGAGCTGACGTTTCTCGACATAACCGCCTCACACGAAGGCCGCGACACCATTTTCGATGTCGTCTCGCGGACCGCCGAGCAGTGCTTCATGCCGCTGACCGTCGGCGGCGGCGTGCGCACGGTTGATGATATTCGCAAGCTGTTGCTGGCCGGGGCCGACAAAGTCTCCATCAACACGGCGGCTGTTCACAATCCGGACTTTGTCCGCGAGGCGGCGCAAAAATTCGGCTCCCAGTGTATCGTCGTTTCCGTTGACGCCAAATCAGTCGGCACCGACAAGTTTGAAATTTTTACCCACGGCGGTCGCAACGCAACGGGCATTGACGCGATCGGCTGGGCGGAGCGCATGACGTCTTTGGGGGCCGGGGAAATTCTCCTCACATCCATGGACCGGGACGGCACCAAACAGGGCTTTAACCTGCCACTGACCCGCGCCATTTCCGATGCGGTAACCGTGCCGGTGATTGCCTCAGGCGGTGTCGGCACGCTAGAGCACATGGTCGAAGGTATCCGCGATGGCCATGCCTCGGCAGTGCTGGCGGCCTCGATTTTTCATTTCGGCACCTATAGTATTGAGGAAACCAAGGCCTATATGGCGGCGGCGGGAATTCCTGTGCGCCTGAAAAATGAAGGCGACGAATAATGAATGAACAGACCATCGACAGCCAGATTCTGGAGCGCCTGTTTCAAACCATCAAGGGCCGCCACGGGGAAAACCCCGACACGTCCTATACGGCAAAACTGTTCGCAGAGGGGCGTGGCGAAATCGCCCGCAAGGTAGGCGAGGAAGCCACCGAAACCATTGTCGCCTCGCTTGACGAAAGCGAAGAAAAAGTGGTTATGGAAAGCGCCGACCTGCTTTATCACTTGCTCGTGCTGTGGGCCGATGTCGGTATTGATCCATCCCACGTGTGGGCAGAGCTGGCGCGCCGGGAAGGCACCTCGGGGATCGACGAGAAAAACGCGCGGGGGAAATAAAATGGCCTATGACAACGACAACATCTTCGCAAAAATTCTTCGCGGCGAAATTCCCTGTGACAAGGTGTTCGAGGACGAGCACGCGCTGGCCTTTCGTGACATCAATCCACAAGCACCGCTGCATGTGCTGGTTATTCCCAAGGGCGCTTACGTCAACATGGATGATTTTTCGGCCCATGGCTCGGACGCCGAAATTGCAGGCTTTATCCGCGCCGTGGGCCAGGTGGCGCGCGAGCTGGGCATCGTCGATGCCGGATTTCGCACCCTGGCCAACAACGGACCCGATGCCCATCAGGAAGTGCCGCACCTGCACATCCATATTTTTGCCGGTCGCGATCTGGGCCGCATGATCAAAAACTTCAAAGACTGATGAATTCCGGTCCACAGGCCAGCAATCGAAACCTTGTCGGTATCAGCTATATTCTGATGGGTGTCGGCTTTTTGGCGACCATGGACAGTGTCGCCAAGGTTCTGGTCGGGGCCGAATATTCGGTGATGCAAATTCTTGCTATCCGCGGTTGGATCATCGTTTTTGTGATGCTGCTGGTCTTGCCCAAAATGGGCGGTCTGGCGGCGCTCAAATCAAAGCAACCGGTCAAGCATCTGATCAGAGTGGTGATCGGGTTTGCCTCGCCGTATTTTCTCTTCCGTTCCTTTGAGGTGCTGGGCTTGGCCGATGCGACGGT
Organism: Rhodospirillaceae bacterium; assembly: GCA_018662005.1. NCBI lineage: Bacteria > Pseudomonadati > Pseudomonadota > Alphaproteobacteria > Rhodospirillales > Rhodospirillaceae > Rhodospirillaceae bacterium. The sequence goes on from JABJHA010000004.1 coordinate 159,466, forward strand.
GATTTTCTTTGGCGGCGCGACTTTTTTGATGACCGCCCTGTCGGCGCTGTTGTTCAAGGAGCCGGTTGGCCGGCATCGTTGGGGCGCGGTGGTTGTTGGTTTCAGCGGCGTTATATACGCCGCCCAGCCGACCAGCGGGGTTTTTCAGATCGAGGCCCTTTACGCTATTGCCTCGGGCGCGTCCTACGCGATCATGGTGCTGGCGACCCGCTGGCTGGGCGCTGCCGAAGGAACATTCAAGCCGGTGTTTTATTTTAATCTTGGCGTCGCCTGTATGGGGTCGCTGGCTTTGCCGGTCGTGTTCAAGCCCATGCCGACGGGCGACATCATCACCATTTTGACCATGGCCGCCTTGGCCGTCGGCGGCCACTTTTGCATTACCCGGGCTTTTCACACAGCCCCGGTCAGCCTGTTGGCGCCGTTTGAATTCAGCGCCCTGATCTGGGCCGCAGGGCTTGGCTACCTTATCTGGTCGGATATTCCGGCGACCAATGTTCTTGTCGGGGCCGCTATCATTGTCTCAAGCGGGGCCTATCTTGTTCACCGTGAGGCGCTGGCAGAACGAGCCCAGAAAAGAGCAACAGAAGGGCTGGTGGTCGCCGACCCGCTGATCATCGCAAGCCCCGTCAGCGTCGAGGAGAAGGCGGGCGATTAAGCCCTCAGCTTGACCGCGTTACGACCGATCATCAGCCGCCGGTACGACAGGGCTTCGGCAATGTGAATGCGGGCGCTGGGGGCGTTTGGGTCTCCACCGCTGCTGACCGCGTCCAGATCAGCCAGGGTGCGGGCGACCCGAATGATACGGTGGTAGCCGCGCGCCGATAGGCGCATGCGCTCGGCGGCCTCCGTCAAAAGGGCGCGCCCGGCATCATTCGGGGTGGCGCATTCATCCAGCAAGGCGCCATCGGCTTCTGCATTGGTGCGGACAATGGGGTGGTGGGCGTAGCGTTGCTTTTGTATTTTCCTGGCCGCAGCGACCCGCGCCGCCACCTGGGCGGAGCATTCTGCTGGCGGCGGCAATGATAAATCAGCGGCGCTGAGCGCGGGGACATCAACATGCAGGTCGATACGGTCATACAGGGGACCGGAGATTTTCGCCTGATAATCCTCGGCGCAGCGCGGGGCCCGAGAGCAGGCCTGGGCCGGGTCTTCCAGATAGCCACAGCGGCACGGGTTCATCGCCGCGACCAGCTGGAAGCGGGCCGGGTATGAGACATGGGCATTGGCCCGGGCAACGGTGACCCGGCCTGTTTCCATGGGCTGGCGCAGAGCTTCCAGGGCGGCGCGCTGGAATTCCGGCAACTCGTCAAGAAACAACACGCCAAGATCGGCCAGCGAAACCTCGCCCGGCTTGGCCTTGTGGCCGCCGCCGACCAGCGCCGCTTGCGAGGCTGAATGATGGGGATCGCGAAAAGGCCTTCTTCCGGTCAGGCCGCCACCGTCCAGCACCCCGGCCAGACTCTGGATCATCGAGGCCTCAAGAATTTCCTCTGCGTCCAGTGGCGGCAGTAGACCCGGAAGCCGCGCCGCCAGCATCGATTTTCCCGATCCGGGCGGTCCTGTCATCAGCATGTTGTGACCACCAGCCGCGGCCACTTCCAACGCCCGCTTGGCGCTTTCCTGACCCTTGATGTCGATCAGGTCGGGGTACAGGGTGTCATCATCGGCCTTGCCCGGCTTTGGCGGTGACAAAAGTTGCGTGCCCTTGAAATGATTTATCAGGGCCAGCAGGTCAGGGGGGCTCAGGATATCCATGTCACCGGCCCAGGCCGCCTCAGATCCTTGTGAGCCAGGGCAAATCAGGCCCAGATCACGACTGTTGCAATGGATGGCGGCGGGCAGAACGCCGTTGACCGGGCTGATCGAGCCATCCAGCGCCAATTCACCCAAAGCGGCAAAGCCCGAAATATCTTCAATGGGCAGCACTCCCATGTCGGCGAGGATGGCGACGGCGATGGCGAGATCAAAGTGGGATCCTTCCTTGGCCACGTCGGCCGGGGCCAGATTGACAGTGATCCGTTTGGGCGGCAGCGCCAGGCCAATGGCGCCTAAGGCCGCCCGAACCCGCTCGCGGGCTTCTGAAACCGCCTTGTCGGGCAGCCCGACAATGGTGAAAGCCGGAAGGCCCGAGGCCATCTGAACCTGCACATCAATGTCCTGAACATCGATGCCGCGAAAAGCGACGGTATTGATACGGGCAACCATAACAGCCAACCTGCTCCTTCTTTCACACGCGTAAGACGTAAAGGAGCATAGCTGGAACGAAAAGAGAACACCAGAACTTTCGTCTACCGCAATCGCGCTTCAATGGCGTCCCAGAGCTGGGTTTCCAGTTTGACCCCGTCGAAACGGTTGATTTCCTGGATGCCGGTTGGCGAGGTGACGTTTATCTCTGTCAGATAGTCGCCAATGACGTCAATACCGGTGAAAATAAGGCCGCGGCGTTTTAGTTCCGGGCCGATGGTCTGGCAAATCTCGATTTCCCGTTTGGTTAGCTCCGATGGCAGCGGTGTACCGCCAGCGTGCATGTTGGCGCGCACATCGCCTTCGGGCGGCACCCGGTTGATGGCCCCGGCAGGCTCGCCGTCAATCAGGATAATGCGCTTGTCGCCTTTGCGGACATCGGCAAGGTAAGCCTGCACCATCACCGGCTCACGCGAGATGGCGGCGAACATTTCAAGCAGAGCGTTTAAGTTGTCGTCCCCGGGCGGCACGTGAAAAACACCGGCCCCGCCGTTTCCGTACAAAGGCTTGATGATGATGTCTTTGTGGGCATCGCGAAAATCCTTGATGGCAAGCGGGTCGCGGCTGATCAGGGTTGGCGGCATCAGGTCCGGGAAAAGGGTTGCGAACAATTTTTCCGGGGCGTTGCGCACGGACGCCGGATCATTGACGACCAAGGTGTCCGGGTGGATGTGATCGAGCAGGTGGGTGGCGGTAATGTAGGACATATCAAAGGGCGGGTCCTGACGCATCAGGACCACGTCAACCTCACCAAGGTCGATCACCTCAGGCGCCCCCAGGGTGAAATGATTGTCCAGTTCCGGACGAACACTTAAAGGCCGCGCCCGGGCCGTCACCAGGCCGCCCATGAAAGACAGAACTTGCGGGCCATAATGATAAAGCCGGTAGCCGCGGGCCTCGGCCTCAAGGGCGAGCACGAAGGAGCTATCGGCGTTGATGTCGACGGCCTCTATGGGATCCATCTGGATGGCGACGCTGCGGGATTTTGTCATTTTGGTTTAAGCATCCTAATTCAACCTGCCGCGCAGTTCCTGCAACAGGATCGAGGTCCGGTAGCGCGAGGCGTCGATCCCGGCGGTTTCCAGGTATTGTTCCAGCGCCGCGACGGCTTCGGCAACCCGGTCAAGACGGGCGTTGAGGATGCCTGCTTCGCGCCACAGGGCGGGCTCTGCCGGGGCCAGCATCAGCAGGGTCTCGACAACTTCGAGCGCCCCTTCAAGATTTTCAGAACGCAAATGAAGAACTTTGGCGTTACGCCGGGACCTTAAAATAATCGCCCGGTTGCTCATGGCCCCGGTATGGCGGGGCTGGATTTCAACCTGCGGACCGGAAACCGCCTTGTAAATATCGCGCAGATCAAAAGGTTCCATGACCTTGCCGCCATCGAAGGGATCAAGAATGCGGCGCTGGCCGGCAAATTCAAGCCGCACCAAAAAGCGCGGCGGAAAATCAAGGCCGTCAATTTCCCAGCCCAGCGCGCGGGAGACATGGATGTAGATGATGCCAAGCAAGGTCGGCAGGCCCTCGCGGCGATCAATCACCCGCATCAGGTTGGCGCATTCGGCATCTTCATAGGCGTCGTCACTGCCGCCGTAACCGGCGCGGCGGGCGATCACCTGTTGCAGGGCCTGGATACGCATATCCAGCCCGCGCTTGGGGCTGTCGGCTTCTTTGCCGGCGTAAGCCGCGACATCATCGGTGAGTTTTTCCAGATGGCGCGCATAGATAGCGGGATCAATGCCCGGCCGTTCGGATTTGGCCAGAACCAGCGCGGTCTCGGTCAGGCCAAGCTCATGATCGCCCAGTTTGCCAAAGGCGTTGAGGCGACGACGGATTTCCGGCGACGGCTTCATGCCCCCGCCCCCTTGATATCGGCCTTGAGCTGTACATAGGAAACCACCCGCCTGACATAGGAAATGTTGCGGGCCTGGGCGATCACCCGGTCCAGTTCAGCCTGATCCTGGGCGATGCCAAGCAGGAAGACCACCCCGCGTACAGTCTCAATAGCGTAGTTGACGGCCAGAACCTCACCGTCAAAGGTCAACCTTGATTTAAGTTCTGCGGTGATGGCGGTGTCGCGGGCGACTTCGCTAAAGCTCGGCGCTTCACCAACAACAATCTCGTTCATCACATCCTTGATGCCGTCTGCCTTCCAGGCCATGCCGACGGCGTCGGCGCGCTCCTGCTCGCTACGGGCGACCCCGGTCAGCAAGGCCCGGCTCTCATAAACTTCGATGCTCATATGGACGACCATGTTCTTGTCGCGCTGGACCCACAGTTTAAAAATCCGGGCTTCGATGGCACCGTCGCGGGCGACCCCTTCGATGCCCCGTTCCTGGTAGGCGGCAACCCCGGTCGCGGCCCCTGCGCCAAGGGTCAGGCTGACCGGATCGCAAGCGCCAACAGCAACAAGCGCCAGCAGAAGAAATAATCGGAAGGAGCGAATCATGGGAGTAAGTGTAAAGTTAGATGGGTTTTCAGACAAAGCCATTTTACGCGCCCTGTATCCACGCACCCGTAAGGTGCCGGGGCCAGCTTCGCGGACTTTGCACTATCAGGTCAAAGCGGGCATCGCAGGTTGACAGTTGATGATTCTGGGCCAGAAAGGCCAGTGCCGTACGCTCGATACGGCGGCGCTGTTGGGGACCCAGGGCGTGAAGGGCGTCATCCAGTGACTTGCGCGCCTTGACCTCGATAAAGGCCAGAATGTTACCGCGCCGGGCGATGATATCGATTTCACCACCAGCAGCCTGATAGCCGCGCTGCAGGATTCTGTAGCCCGTTAGCCGTAAACGCCAGCAACTGAATGCCTCGGCAAATTTACCAAAACGCTGGGCCGATGTTTTGGCAACCGTCATGAACGCGGACCTTTAAGTTCCAGGGCGCGGGCGTAGACGTCGCGCTTGACCGCGCCGGTGGCCGCCGTGACAGCCACTACCGCGTCTTTTAGGGACAAGGTCTCAAGGGCGTCGCCAAGCAGGCGGTCGATATCTTCCGGGGTTGCTTGCTTCTCGGTGCTCAGGGGCGGGGCGACGACAATGGTGACCTCGCCCTTGGGCGGGCCAGCAGTGTCATAGTGGGTGGCAAGGTCGTCGAGGGGGCCCCTGCGGACTTCCTCAAATTTCTTGGTCAGCTCGCGGCCGATGGCGGCTTCGCGCGGGCCCAGCACCACCGCCATGTCGTTTAGGGATTTGGCCAGCCGTTTCGGGCTTTCCAGAAACACCAGACTCGAAGGGATGGTTTTCAGTTCCGTTAATTCTGCCTGCCGCTTACCGGATTTGTTAGCCAGAAACCCTGTGAACAAAAAACGGTCTGTCGGCAACCCGGCCAATACCAAGGCGCTGAGCACCGATGAGGGTCCCGGCAGGTGGGTCACAAAAAGACCACCCTCATAACATGTGCGAACCAGCCGGTAACCGGGGTCCGATATCAGCGGCGTTCCGGCGTCCGACACAAGCGCCACGGTTTGGCCTTCTTTGAGGCGTTTGATAACCTGCGGCCCGGCCGTACCGGCATTGTGTTCGTGATAGGCCATAAGCGGGCGGGCAATATTGTGAATGGCCAAAAGCTTGGATGTCACACGGGTGTCCTCGCAAACAATGACATCGGCGGCGTGCAAGGCATCTAAAGCCCGCAGGGTGATATCGCGGGCATTGCCGATTGGCGTTGCAATAATATAAAGTCCACTGGGCCAGCGCCCGGCGACATTTACAGAAGAACGAGAGTGCCCAGATGAGAGGTCCGAACGCTTTGAATTGCGGTTTTGTTTTGCCCCGGATTTTGTCATTTCGAATGCCTGCATTGATGGCGCTGTTGATTGCGGCGGCGACGCTGCTGATTGTCGGCTGTGAGTCTCCACGACTTCCCTCTGTGTTACAAGGTTCCAGCGTTCCGGTGCCCGCGTCAACCAGTTCCGGGAAACCTGCGAAGCAGGCGGCCCAGCCGGCCCCTCAACCGCAGATGACAGAGCTTCCGGCCCCTGCCCCGACCCCGGCCATCAAGGATGATCGTCAAATTCCGTCGCTTGTTCCCTATTTAACAGGCCAGGCGCCTGCCACGTCACAAACCGCACCCGGCCAGCACGTGCCGATTACGCCGATGGCGACATCATCAACCGTCAGGGTGGCGTTGCTGGTTCCCTTAAGCGGCCCGAACGAAAAACTGGGCAGGGCGATGCTGAATGCCGCGCAGCTGGCGCTGTTTGATTTTTCCGACCAGCGTTTTGAGCTGCTTATTCATGATACCGGCGGCACCCCCGAAGGGGCGTTGGAGGCGGCCCGTTTTGCCATTGGTGACGGGGCGTCGGTTATTCTGGGGCCGCTTTTGGGGACCTCGGTCAGCGCCGTCGCTCCCCTGGCCCGGGTCGCCAATGTCAAGGTTATCGGCTTCTCAAGCGACCGCACGGTCACCGGCGATGGCGTTTACACCATGGGATTTTTTCCGGAAACCGAAGTCAGCCGGGTCGTCAGTTATGCTGCCGCCCAGGGCCTCGGCCGTTTTGCCGTCCTTGCCCCCAGTGGCCCTTATGGCGAAACCGTGCTCGAGGCGCTCAGGCAAGCCGCGGTGCGCGGCGGTGGCGAGGTTACCAGGGTGCAGTTTTATGACCCGTTGACCGAGGATTTCTCAGGCATCGTACGTGAATTGGCCGATTACGACAGGCGCCGTCAGGCGCTCCTCAACCAGCGCGCCGAGCTGGCTGAACGGGACGATGATATTGCACGCAGAGCATTGAAAAGACTGGAAAAATTACAAACCATCGGGGAATTGCCCTTTGACGCCCTGTTGCTGGCGGATGGCGGTGCGCCGCTCCTCTCAATCGCGGCGCTGTTGCCATTTTATGACGTCGATCCAAAAAAAGTGCGGATGCTCGGCACCGGCCAATGGGACACCCCGGGCCTTGGTTCTGAACCGGCCTTAAGCGGCGGCTGGCACGCCGGACCGCCGCCGGACGCGCGAGCCGAATTTATCGCCCAGTATGAAAAAGTTTACGGCAACAAGCCCCATCGACTGTCGACGCTGGCTTATGATGCGACGGCGCTGGCGGCGGTATTGGCCCGGGCCGAAGGCGGACCGAACTTCTCGGACGCTGTGCTGACGACAAAAAGCGGCTTTTGGGGCCGCGACGGCATCTTCCGCTTCCTGCCCGATGGCAGCGTTGACCGGGGTCTGGCGGTGTTACAGATCGAGCCCAGGACAACCAAGGTCATCAGCCCGTCACCGGATGCCTTTAGTGAGGCAAATTAGGCCCCTCAGGCCAGCAATTCGGCCAGCACGGCGTTCAGGCACAGTCTGCCTTTTTGGGTTGTGCACAGGCCGTTTTCGTCGCAGATCAGGAATTCAGCCTCAATCAGGCGCTGCAGGGCGTTTTCGTCAATGATGGCCCTGACACGGGAGAAGCGCTCCCCATCAATGCCCTGGCTTAAGCGCAGGCCCGTCAAAAGCAGCTCTTCGGCCCGGCTGGCGGCGCTTAGAGTGTGGCGTTTGGCGGTGGCGTGGCCGTCTTTATCGACTCTTTCAAGCCAGCGGGCCGGATCATGGATTTGATAAAGGGCGTCTGTGGCGGCGCTGCCCGATAAGCGCCCATGGGCGCCCGGACCGATACCGACGTAATCGCCACCCCGCCAGATCGCCAGATTATGGCGGCATTCCTGATTTTCCAGCGCATAATTTGAAATTTCATAAGCATTAAAACCCTTTAACGCCATTTGCTCATGTGTCAGTTCATAAAAATCAGCGCCGCTTTCTGAATCTGCCTCGGCGACGCCGTCACAGAAGAACGGCGTCCCCTCTTCGATGCTCAACTGGTACAGTGAAAGGTGTCCTCCGGCCAACTCAAGCGCTTGATTTAACTCATTTTTCCAGTCCGCTGTCTGTTGGCCGGGTAGTCCGTAAATGAGATCGAAGGAAAAACGCTCAAATCTTTCCGACGCCAGAGAAATCGCCTTCATTGCGTCATTTGCGGAGTGCTCTCTTCCAAGGAATTTCAAAGACTTATCATTAAAACTTTGCACGCCAAGTGAAAGACGATTAACCCCGGCATTGGCAAAATCCGCAAGTTTCCCCGCCTCGACCGATGTGGGGTTGGCTTCAAGCGTAATTTCCAGAGTCTCCGAGCACGTCCAGAAGCCTTTTGCCGCCGAAATCAGGGCCGCCGTTGTGGCCGGGGCCATGGTCGAGGGGGTGCCACCGCCAAAAAACACAGTTTCAAGCCGGTTTTGACGGGTTTCAGCAGCAAAATGGGCCATTTCAGCCAATAACGCCCGCCGCCAGCGCTCTTCATCGACGGGACCGACCGAAACATGGCTGTTAAAGTCACAATACGGGCATTTTGACAGGCAAAAAGGCCAATGAATGTAAAGGGATAGGCCTTGAATCATGAGACAGGATCAAAGCAGGCATCGACCAGCTTTCTAAACGCTTCGGCGCGGTGGCTGATGGCGTGTTTGGCGGCTGGATCCATCTCGGCGAAGGTGATGTGGTGGCCGGTGGCCATGAACGTTGGGTCATAACCGAAGCCTTTATCTCCCCGCGGCGGCCAGACCATGGTGCCCTGGACATGTCCCTCGAATGATTCCATGTGGCCATCGGGCCAGCAGAGGGTCAATGCACAGGCGAAGTGGGCGCTTCTATTGTTTTTATTTTCAATGGCTTGCTCAACTTTCTTCATAGCGATACCGAAGTCTTTTGCCGGCCCCGCCCAGCGCGCCGAATAGATACCCGGTTCGCCGCCAAGGGCGTCAACGGCGAGACCGCTGTCATCGGCCAGTGCGGGTAAATTTGAGGCCAGCGCTGCCGTCCGGGCCTTGATTTCGGCGTTGGCGATGAATGTCAGGCCGTCTTCGACGGGCTCCGGCAAGCCTAAATCCCCGGCGGAAACCACCTCGACACCAAAAGGCGATAAAAGATCGCCAATTTCCCGGACTTTTCCCGGGTTATGGCTGGCGATGACCAGTTTTGGTTCTTTAAATGGTCGCGGCATGGGCGCTCCATATTTATTGCCCCTCAAGCGCCGGCCCGCAGTCGCGGGCTTGGGGAACCAAGTTTATCGGTAACAAAAAATGGCTCATCCCACCATTTATATTTTGACTTCCAGAGACCCAGCCAAGAGAGCGGAGCGAACGCCCGGCGCTTGAGGGGCCTGAACCTTTATGATGGGCATTAACTAAACCAACGCCTCGCGTTGCGCCGCCACCAGTTCATCGACGCCCTTGCGGGCCAGAACCATTAATTCACTGAATTGTTCCGGCGAAAAGGGTTCTTCCTCTGCGGTTCCCTGAATTTCGACGATTCCCTGCCCGGCGGTGAGGACGAAATTGGCGTCGGCCTCGGCCGTGCTGTCCTCGTCGTAATCCAGGTCCAGGATCGCGTCTCCCTTGTATAGGCCGCAGGAAATGGCGGCGACCTGATCGGTCAGGGGCACGGATTTCAGGACACCCAGGTCAACCATCCGCTGAAAGGCCAGATGCAGGGCCACATAAGCGCCGGTGATGGAAGCCGTGCGTGTGCCGCCATCGGCCTGAATGACGTCACAATCGACGGTCACCTGCATTTCACCCATCGCCTGAAGGTCTGTGACGGCGCGTAAAGAACGCCCTATAAGGCGTTGAATTTCCTGTGTTCTGCCTGACTGCTTTCCGCGTGCCGCCTCGCGGCCCATGCGCGAACCGGTGGAGCGCGGCAACATGCCGTATTCGGCGGTGACCCAGCCTTTGCCGGAACCCCGCATCCACGGCGGCACCCGTTCTTCAACACTGGCCAGACACAACACATGGGTTTCGCCCATTTTAATCAGGCATGAGCCTTCGGCATGTTTGTTGACGCCCGTTTCCATGGAAATAGCGCGGAGTTCATCAGGCTTACGGCCGGAAGGTCTCATGAAATTCGTTCCTTTATTGACTTCAGAATGGCGCACGCTAACCTCCCTGCGTTGACGGGGCAAGGTCTGGTCACTACATTCCGGCAATCATATTTATTAAAAGCCAAAGATCATGATTCCTGAACTGGACGAGCGCTCGCGCGTTATCTTCAAACAAATTGTCGACGCCTACGTGACGACAGGCGAGCCCATCGGCTCGCGCACCCTGTCGCAGCGCCTGAATTCATCGCTGTCCCCGGCGACGGTTAGAAACGTCATGGCCGATCTGGAAGATGCCGGTTTGTTGTTCAGCCCCCATGCGTCTGCTGGACGGATGCCGACGGACGCCGGTATCCGGCTGTTCGTCAACGGCTTGCTTCAGGTCGGCAACCTGAGCCGCGAAGAGCGCGAAAGCATTGAAGGCCAGTGCCATGTGGAAGGCACCTCGGTAGAGGGCTTGCTGAAAGAGGCGACGACGGTGCTTTCGGGGCTTTCCCATTGCGCCGGGCTGGTGACGGCACCAAAAACCGACGTGCCCTTGAAACACATCGAAATTGTCGCCCTAAGCCCGGGCCGGGCGCTGGTCGTGCTGGTAACCGAAAACGGTATTGTTGAAAACCGCATTATCGAAACCGCCCACGATCTGCCGCCATCGGCGCTGGTCGAGGCCAGTAATTTTCTCAGCGCCCGTCTGGTTGGCCGCACCATTGTCGAGGCCACGGGCCAGATCATGGCGGAACTGGACCAGCACCGCGTCAATCTTGATGCCCTGACCCAAAGCGTCGTCGCTTCGGGGCTTGCCAGTTGGGCAGGCGATGATGAAGGGGGTACCCTTATTGTCAGCGGCCAGGCAAATTTGCTGGAAGATGTGCACGCGGCCTCTGACCTTGAGCAGATCCGCTCTTTGTTTGAAGCCCTTGAGACCAAGGAAACAATGCTTAAATTACTGACACTTGCCGACGGCGCCGAAGGGGTGCAAATATTCATCGGCTCGGATAATCAGTTGTTTGGGATGTCCGGTTGCTCGATGATTGTTGGCTCCTATCGCGATGGACGGGAACAGGTTGTTGGTGCCATCGGGGTTGTCGGACCGACGCGAATGAATTATGCCCGCATTATTCCGATGGTCGATTATACCGCCAAGCTTGTCGGTCGCCTTGTCGGCAATCGGTAAATGAAAAAAAGAATTTAAGAGAGTTAAAGCCACCATGTCCCCAAGTACAGAAATAGACACTGAAAAAGACATCGAACAAGAATTAGAAAACGAAACCGCCGATGAGGCGCCGGAAACGGAGCCGAACGACGGCGAAGGTGAAGCCCTGGCCGAAGACGATGAGCCGCTTTTCGGGCCCGATGCTTCGGACGAAGAACTTGAGCTTCTTGATGGCGAGGAACCCGAAGGGGATTTAAGCGCCCTTGAAACCGAACTGGCCGAGGTCAAGGATCAACTGCTTAGGGCCGTCGCCGAAACCGAAAATGTCCGCAGACGCGCCCAGCGTGAAAAGGAAGACGCCGGAAAATACGGTATCGCCTCTTTCGCCCGTGAGATGCTTTCGGTCTCCGATAATCTTGGCCGGGCGCTGGATAGCGAGCGCGCTGATGAAGAAAAGAAGGCCAACGCCGACTTGAGCATCGAAGAATTGCTCGAACGGTTTGGCAATTTTATTGAGGGCGTGCAGATGACGGAAAGCTCTCTGCAAAAGACCTTCGAGCGCATTGGCATCAAAAAGCTCGATTCCATCGGCCAGCCTTTTGATCCGAAATTACACCATGCGATGTTTGAATTAGAAGACCCTGGCCAGCCTTCAGGTACTGTTTTACAGGTCATCGAAGCGGGTTATGTCCTGCAGGATCGCTTGCTGCGTGAAGCCAAGGTTGGCGTTTCCAAGGGCGGACCAAAGGCCGAGGCAGGCGCCCCCGAACAGGAATCCGATCCGACTGAAGCCGAAGACGCCGCCAGTGCTTACGAGCAACCGGTGGAGACCGGGGCGAAAGTCGATAAAGAGTTATAAGAGGAAAAAACCATCGACAAGGTTGCGTCGTTTGACTGTGCACCATATATAACGCCCGGAAGCCGCTTTGTTCCGTTTATCGGGACAGGCATTTCCAGGAACAGTTTTGACAAGGGGATTTCCCGCCCGCAAGCGCCCTGATGGGGCTTACCCGAGGAAATCTGCCGTAAAGCAAGAAGGATAGAACATGAGCAAGGTTATCGGAATCGACCTTGGCACCACCAATTCCTGTATCGCCCTGATGGACGGTAAGGAAGCCAAGGTCATTGAAAACGCCGAGGGCGTTCGCACAACACCGTCAATTGTCGGCTTTACCGAGGGCGGCGAGCGGCTTGTCGGACAACCAGCCAAGCGCCAGGCGGTGACAAACCCCGAAAACACCCTGTTCGCGATCAAGCGTCTGATCGGTCGCCGTTTCGACGACCCCTTAACCGAAAAGGACAAGGGCCTTGTTTCCTATTCAATCGTTTCTGGCGACAGTGGCGATGCATGGGTTGAAGCCGGTGGCAAAAAATACAGCCCGTCCCAGGTCAGCGCCTTCATCCTGCAAAAGATGAAAGAAACAGCGGAAAGTTTCCTTGGCGAGGACGTTACCCAAGCGGTGATTACGGTCCCCGCCTATTTTAATGATTCCCAGCGCCAGGCAACCAAGGACGCAGGCAAGATCGCCGGTCTTGAAGTGCTGCGTATTATCAACGAACCTACCGCGGCGGCGCTTGCTTATGGGTTGGACAAGAAAGAAACCGGCACCATTGTCGTTTATGATCTTGGCGGTGGCACCTTCGATGTTTCGGCCCTGGAAATCGGCGACGGCGTGTTCGAGGTCAAGTCAACCAACGGCGACACCTTCCTGGGTGGTGAAGATTTTGACGCCCGCATCGTCGAATATCTTGCTGACGAGTTCAAAAAAGACAGTGGCATCGACCTGCGCGAAGACAAGCTGGCCCTGCAACGCCTGAAAGAAGAAGGCGAGAAGGCCAAGATCGAACTGTCCAGCGCCATGCAGACGGAAATCAACCTGCCGTTCATCACCGCAGACGCTTCGGGACCGAAGCATCTGAACATCAAGCTGACCCGCGCCAAGCTGGAAGCCCTGGTTGATGATTTGATCGTCCGCACCATCGAGCCCTGCAAGAAGGCATTGAAAGACGCCGGTTTGACGGCTGGCGATATCGACGAGGTGATTCTTGTTGGCGGCATGACCCGTATGCCCAAGGTCATTGAGATGGTGAAAGAATTCTTCGGTCGCGAACCCCACAAGGGCGTCAATCCCGATGAAGTCGTCGCCATAGGTGCTGCCATTCAGGGCGGTGTTCTGCAAGGCGATGTCAAGGACGTGCTGCTGCTCGACGTGACGCCGCTGTCTTTGGGTATCGAAACCCTGGGCGGGGTGTTTACCCGCCTGATTGATCGCAACACGACAATCCCGACCCGAAAAAGTCAGGTCTTCTCGACCGCCGAAGACAGTCAGACCGCGGTCACCATCCGGGTCTTCCAGGGCGAGCGTGAAATGGCTGCCGATAATAAAATACTGGGCCAGTTTGATCTGGTTGGTATTCCACCTTCGGCACGTGGCATCCCGCAAATCGAAGTGACCTTCGACATCGACGCCAACGGCATTGTCAATGTCTCGGCAAAAGACAAGGCCACGGGCAAGGAACAGCAGATCAAGATTCAGGCCTCCGGCGGACTGACCGACGATGATATCGAAGGCATGGTCAAGGACGCCGAATCCCATGCTGATGAAGATAAAAAACGCCGCGATGTTGTTGACGCCCGTAACCACGCCGATGGCCTTGTTCATTCAACCGAGAAGAATTTGAAAGAATACGGCGACAAAATCGACGAAGCCGACAAGACGGCCATTGAAGCGGGCATTCAGGAGCTTAAAGACCTGCTCGCCAGCGAAGATCCGGACGCCGAAGCAATCAAGGCGAAGACCGACACCTTAAGCGAACAGGCGATGAAACTTGGCGAGGCCATGTACAAGGAAAGCCAGGCCGAAGCCGAAGCCGCGGGTGGTGAAGGCACTTCGGGCGACGAGGCATCTGCAGGTGAAGGTTCTGATGACGCCGATGTCGTTGACGCCGAATTCGAGGAAGTCGATTCCGAGGCTGACGCCAGCAAAGAAAAGTCTGAAGACGAAGAAGATAAAAAGGACGGCTAAAACCCGTTCGCAGAAATTGAAAACAAGCCACCCCGGCGGGTCTTACTGATCTGCCGGGGCGGTTGCGCATTAAGGTTCTAACATGTCCAAGGAAGATTTCTACACGCTCCTGGGGGTATCGCGGGACGCGGATACGGATGAAATCAAGAAGGCTTATCGCAAGCTGGCCATGAAATATCATCCGGACCGTAATCCGGGGGACGAGGAAGCTGAACGCAAGTTCAAGGAAGTCAACGAGGCCTATGAGGTCTTGAAGGACGAGGAAAAACGCGCCGCTTTTGATCGTTTCGGCCATGCAGCTTTCGAGCAAGGCGGTCCCGGTGGCGGTGGCGGTGCCGGATTTGGCGGTTTCGCCGATATCTTCGATGAAATGTTTGGCGACTTTGGCGGCGGCGGCGGCGGCGGCCCCAGGGGTGGTGGCGGTCGCGGTTCTGACCTGCGCTACAACATGGAAATTACCCTCGAAGAAGCCTTTGAAGGCAAGAAGAGCAACATCCGGGTGCCCACATCGGTGGTCTGCGATAGCTGCACCGGTTCGGGCGCTGCCGGTGGTGCTGCGCCGGTTTCTTGCTCGACGTGCGGCGGCCATGGCCGGGTTCGCACCCAGCAGGGGTTCTTTACGGTTGAGCGGACCTGCCCGTCCTGTCAGGGCACCGGTCAGGTTATTAAAGAACCCTGCACGTCGTGTGGCGGGCAGGGCCGCACTCATAAGGAAAAAAACCTGTCGGTCACCATTCCGGCCGGGGTCGAGGACGGCACCCGCATTCGCCTTGGTGATGAGGGTGAGGCCGGTTTGCGCGGCGCTCCTGCCGGTGACCTGTATATTTTTCTATCCGTCAGTCCACACCGCATGTTCAGGCGCGATGGCGCTAACATTCATTGCCGGGCGCCGATCCCCATGACCACGGCGGCCCTGGGTGGCTCCATCGAAGTGCCGACGGTTGAGGGCAAGTTGACCCGCATTTCCATTCCCGCTGGCGCCCAGTCAGGACAGCAGTTTCGCCTGAAGGGCAAGGGGATGCATATCCTGCGCTCCAACGCGCGCGGCGACATGTTCGTACAGGTCGCCGTTGAGACGCCTGTCTCGCTTAACCCTAAGCAAAAAGAACTGCTCAAGGAGTTTGAAGAAGAGAGCGACCACCAGCAACACAGCCCTGAATCCCACGGTTTCTTTGACAAGGTCAAAGAACTTTGGGAGGATTTGAAAGAATAGGGAGTCTTTGGTGTTGCCCCTCAGGCACCGGGGTTAAGGATCAAGCCCCTCAGTCGCCGGGCGCTCAATCCGTTCGCTTGGCTGGGCCTCTGGAAGTCAAGTTTCAAATGGCAACAGGAGCTTTATCCTTAAAAAACCGGGCTCACACACTTTTTCTTCAAGCCCGCGACCGCGGGCCGCCGCTTATGCGGCGAGCCAAGGGTTCGGAGAACCCGCCCGGCATCTGAGGGGCTTGAACTCTTAAAGAGCACACCTTCTCGTTTCGTGTTATATGATTTTGGCAAAGTTTTCTAAGGGGAGCGCGGTTATGAAAGTCGGAATCGTTGGATGTGCTGGCCGCATGGGCCGGATGTTGGTGGCCGAAACGCTGGCCACGGACGGCTGCGCCTTAATCGGCGGCACGGAACATGCCGAAAGCCCGTTTCTGGGCTCGGATCTGGCGGCCCTGGCCGGTATCGATAATGCCGGTCTGGTTGTTGGCAGCGATACCAACGCGCTTTTTGCCGAAGCCGATGTGGTCATTGATTTCACCTTGCCGCAAGCAACCATCGACCACGCCGACGCGGCGGTCAAAAGCGGTACGGCGCTGGTTCTGGGCACCACCGGGCTTGGCGTCGCCGAACAGATGGCCATTGAGAAAGCAGCCGAAAGCGTTACCGTTATTCAGGCCGCCAATTATTCCGTCGGTGTCAACCTGCTGATGGCGCTGACAACGCAAGTGTCCGGGCTTCTGGATAACGACTACGATATTGAAATCGTTGAAATGCACCATCGCCACAAAGTTGACGCCCCCTCGGGCACGGCCCTGGCTTTAGGTCAGGCGGCGGCGGATGGTCGCGGCGTCGATTTGCAAAGTGTGTCCGAACGGGTCCGCGATGGTCATACCGGCGAGCGGACTGCGGGCGACATAGGCTTTGCCACCTTGCGCGGCGGTGATGTAGTCGGCGAACATTCGGTTGTTTTTGCCGCCGAAGGGGAACGCATTGAGCTGACTCACAAGGCTTCAAGCCGAACCTTGTTTGCGCGTGGCGCTGTGCGTTCTGCACTGTGGTGCGAGGGCAAGCCTGCCGGCCTGTATTCCATGGCCGACGTGCTCGGCCTTTAAGGATCTTTTGGCGCGCCCTCTTTTAAGGAAGCCAGCGCCTCGTTCAACTGCCGGGCAATCACATCACAGTCATTGGCGGTCAGCAATGAGCCGACGATCATACGCTCACCGTGGGATGAGATTTCGATATGGCCGTAACGGCGGTCGGTTGAGTCGGAAATGACACGCACCCAGTAGGGGTCGAACGATTTTTCGGCATGGAAACGACCGGGCCCTTTCACGTGCAGGGTGTTGGCCTTCAGGGTTATGGTTTCGATGCGGTTGCCGGTTTTGATGAACATTCTGATGATGCCCAGGATCAGAATAAACTCGGCCCCGTAAAAAACCGATAGGGGCCAAACGCCGAAGTAAGCCGCGCCGCCGCCGATTACGGACCAGAAAAAACCAAGCACCAGCAGCACGATAAAACCGGCCCCGGGTTTGGCGCTGCGCTGGGGTTTTAGGGTGGCTTGAAACAAAATATCGTCTGTTGGCGCATCATCCATGTTTTTAAAATAAACTTTTCAGTCTTGCCATTGCCACGTTAAATTCAAAACCGCCATGAAAAAAACTGACATCGAAATATTTTACCAGACCCTGTCCGATGACAACCCGGATCCCAGGGGCGAGCTTGACTGGGTCAACACCTACACCTTGCTTGTCGCCGTCGTGCTATCGGCGCAGGCTACCGATGTCGGGGTTAACAAGGCGACGGGGCCGCTTTTCAAGAAAGTCAAAACACCCGCAGCCATGCTCAAGCTGGGCGAGGAAGGTTTGCGCGGCTATATCAAGTCCATTGGCCTGTTCAACACCAAGGCCAGGAATGTCATCAAACTGTCACAGATGCTGGTTGATGGTTACGCAGGCAAGGTGCCCGAGGATCGCGGTGAGCTGGAAAAACTTCCGGGCGTTGGTCGTAAAACCGCCAGCGTCGTTATGAACATCGCCTTTGGCGCGCCGACCATCGCTGTCGATACTCATATTTACCGGATTTCCAACCGCACCGGGCTGGCACCGGGCAAAAACGTACTGGCGGTAGAGGCGAAGCTGGAAAAAGTCACCCCGGCCCACTGGAAACTGCACGCCCATCACTGGCTGATATTGCTCGGGCGTTATGTCTGTAAAGCGCGCAAGCCCGAATGCTACCGCTGCCTTGTCCGCGATGTCTGCGCCTTCAAGGGCAAGACGACGCTTTAATATTTCCCTGTCGCCATACCTGTCTTGGCTTCCAGAGACCCAAAAAGCCAAGCGAACGGAGCGAGCGCCCGGCGCATGAGGGGCAAAAAGTAATGCTTTAGCGCGCTAAAGCCTCAAGCAGGCATTCGGCACCCGACACTTCCTCGATGCTGTGGCCGCGGGCTTCTACGTGGCTGACCCGGTAGGTGTCTTCACCCAGATATAAAAAGACGTCGAGCAGGCAGCCGGATTTTCTGTATTGCCAGATTTCCGCCGGTGGATCACGGCGTTTGAAGTCGGGGTTACCCAGCATTTGCTGGATGGCTGTCGCGGCAAGACCAACCAGCCGTTCCGGTCCTGGGGCGTCCGGGCCTTCCAAACCATCGCGCATGGCCCGTTCCGGCGGCTGCATGGTGACTCGTGGTAAACTGGCGAGATCATCGACGGGGTGGGTGGTGTTGGTGGGTGCATCCGTTTGTGGGGTTTGCGATGTTTCGGTTGTTTCAGGGCCTGCGCAGGCGACCAGAACGAAGACCAGAAACAAGGCCGGGATTTTAAAGAGAGCAGACACGTTCACGCCGGATCAGTATCCGTGTCATCTTTTTCAGGTGTCACCTGGGCTGGTGCGTCAAGGGCATGCATGTCGCCGGAAACTTCGCCGCCGGCTTCAATAATGATGCTGCCGTAGTGGACCGAACCGCTTATTCTGCCGCCACTGCGCACGGTTAATTTGTTGCTGACAACCAATTCACCATCTACATGACCGCTGATGTCGGCATCTTCAACCTCGGCGCTGCCCTTGAAAACGCCGCTTGGGGCAACTTCGATCAAACGCGCTCCGGCCAGACTGACCTCCACGTGGCCCTCGACCACCAGTCGTTCACAGGCGGCGATTTCTCCGGACAGGCGGATGTCGCGTCCGACCACCAGTCTTTTACTGTCGCTATCGCCGGCGCGGTGACGGTCAAGGCGGTTGGGCACCGATGGAATATCAACGGGCCTTTTCTGACTGGCCGCACTGGCCCCGCCCGCGTTCAGGTTTGGCGCTTTGGTTGGTGGTTTGGACGGTGTGTGTGTTCCCTTGGAAGCGAACGGTTTGAGCGGCGGCGCGTCATCGCTGCTGTCGTTATCGTCGCTATCCTTATTTCGCCGGAACATGACATCTTCTCCTTAGGCGCGGTTGCGGAAGTCCTCGAACAGATGGACCATCATACCGGTGGCGATAATCGGCGCCAGTAAATTGACGACAGGCACCGTCAGCAAAAAGGCAATCAACGCTCCGGTCATGAACAATTTAAAGCCGTTACGCTTACGAAGCGCCGTCGCCTCGGCGGGGCCTAAGCGCCTGAGCGCCACCAGTTCAAAATATTCACGTCCCAAAAGATAGCCGTTCACGCTGTAGAAAACAAAAGGGAAAAGTGGCCCGGCTAACAACAGCGGCAGCATCAAAATATTGAGCGCGAGCATAATCGCCAGGAATCTGAGGGTGGTCAGGACCGTATCGCCTAAGGCCTGGCCGTGGGCGGCCCCCAGACCGGGATAGTGACGGGCCTCTACGGCGCTTGCGATTTCTTCGAGAAAAAGACCAATAACGGCGCTGATGGCGGCCGGGAACAAAAGCCAGGTCAAAACCCCGGTCGCCAGCCCGCCAAGCCAGTCGATAGCGGTTTCAAGCCAGCCGATGGAAAAAAGCGCGGTGTTGGCGAGCAGGAATCCAATGACCACCCACAGTAAAATGAAAACGCCCGCCGCCGCCGCCAAAGCGAACCAGATGACCCTGCGCGCCCTGGGGTCGGAAATTTGCTGCGCGGCCTTGATAAATGCACTGATCACTTGGAATGTTGCCTCGTCTAAGTGTGTTTAACATTTACAGGATGTGTAGACTTAAATACGCTCCTGCGGCAAGGGCTTTAACCCTTGCCCGTAAAGGCTTTGTCGCTATACTGCGCCGCCTTATACCCAAAGC
Source organism: Rhodospirillaceae bacterium (assembly GCA_018662005.1). Classification (NCBI taxonomy): domain Bacteria; kingdom Pseudomonadati; phylum Pseudomonadota; class Alphaproteobacteria; order Rhodospirillales; family Rhodospirillaceae; species Rhodospirillaceae bacterium. The sequence goes on from JABJHA010000004.1 coordinate 179,183, forward strand.
ACCATCAAGTTTAAGGAACATCCCATGAGTGAGACCCGTTTTGACGTGGTCGGCATCGGCAACGCCATCGTTGACGTTCTGGCCCATGCCAATGACCAGTTCATTAATGAAAATAATCTGATCAAGGGGACCATGAGTCTGGTTGATGAGGAAACCGCCCAATCCGTATACGACAAAATGGGTCCGGGTATAGAGTGCTCCGGCGGCTCGGCGGCCAATACCATTGCCGCAATGGCCTCGCTTGGCTCAAGGGGCGCTTTCATCGGCAAGGTCAGGGATGATCAACTGGGTACGGTTTTCCGCCACGACATAACGGCCCTTGGCATTACTTTTGAAACCGAAGCAGCCAGTGATGGGGCCTCGACCGCCCGCTGCATGATCCACGTCACCCCGGACGCCCAGCGGACCATGCAGACTTTCCTCGGTGCCTGCGTCAGTCTTGGTCCCGATGATATTGACGAAGGCATCATCAGCGCCGCCGCCGCAACCTATCTTGAGGGCTATCTGTGGGATCCGGATCAGGCAAAGCAGGCCTTTCGCAAGGCGGCGACAGTCGCCGAACAGGCCGGTCGCCAAGTGGCGCTCAGTTTGTCCGACCCGTTTTGTGTCGATCGTCACCGCGATGACTTTCTCGATCTGGTGAAGAACCACGTTAATGTGGTGTTCGCCAACGAAGAAGAAATCATGTCGCTTTATCAGGTTGAAAATTTTGATGAGGCCTTGCAAATGGTTCGCGCCGATTGTGATATCGCCGCTTTGACCCGCAGCGAAAAGGGCTCGGTTATTGTCCGTGGTGATGAGGTTCATATTGTTGACGCCGAACCGGTCGACCATGTTGTCGATACAACCGGCGCCGGCGATGCCTACGCGGCGGGTTTCCTGCATGGATTGACCACCGACAAACCCCTTGATGTGTGCGCCCGTTTGGGCGGCATCGCGGCGGCTGAAATCATCAGCCATGTGGGCGCCCGCCCGGATGTTTCCTTAAGTGATCTTGTTGAAAAGAAACTGAACTAAAATGAAACTTCGTAATATCGCCATCATTGCCCACGTTGACCATGGTAAGACAACACTGGTTGACACACTGCTGCGCCAGTCCGGTTCGTTTCGTGATAACCAGCGGGTCGAAGAGCGGGCCATGGATTCGGGCGACCTTGAGCGCGAGCGCGGCATCACTATATTGGCCAAGTGCACCTCGGTTGAATGGCAAGGCGTGCGCATCAATATCGTCGACACCCCGGGCCATGCGGATTTTGGCGGCGAGGTCGAGCGTATCCTGTCCATGGTTGATGGCGTCCTGTTGCTGGTAGACGCCGCTGAAGGGCCAATGCCGCAAACCAAGTTTGTCACCGCCAAGGCCCTGAAACTGGGCCTCAGGCCGGTTGTCGTTATCAACAAGGTCGACCGTCCCGATGGCCGTCCCTACGAAGTGCAGGACGAGGTCTTTGATCTCTTCACGGCCCTGGATGCCAGCGACGAACAGCTTGATTTTCCAACCATTTTCGCCTCTGCCAAAAATGGCTGGGCGGCTATGGAGCCGGAAGGCGCGCAGGAAAACATGCATGATATTTTCAACCACATTCTAAGCCATGTGCCCGAACCGGAAATCGATCTGGATGCCCCGTTTTCCATGTTGGCCACGACCCTGGAATCCGATCCTTTCCTGGGTCGTATTCTGACCGGTCGCATTCAGTCGGGCACGATCAAGGCCAACGACCATATTCACGTTCTCAACCGGGATGGTGAAGAGGTTGACCAGGGTCGCGCCACCAAGCTTTTGGCGTTTCGGGATTTGCGCCGCGAGCCCGTCGATAGCGCGTCCTCTGGTGATTTGATCGCCATTGCCGGCCTGACAAAGGCAACTGTCGCCGATACCCTGTGTGCGGTGGAGGTCGCTGAGCCTTTGAAGGCCGACCCGGTTGATCCGCCGACCCTGGCCATGACGTTTTCCATTAACTCCTCGCCCATGGCCGGCAGGGAAGGCTCGAAGGTGACGTCGCGGATGATCAGGGATCGCTTGATGTCTGAAGCCGAAGGTAACGTCGCCATCCGCATTTCCCAGGCCGACAACACGGATTCCTTTGAGGTCGCAGGTCGTGGTGAGTTGCAGTTGGGTGTACTGATTGAACAGATGCGGCGCGAAGGTTTTGAGCTTTCAATCTCGCGTCCCCGCGTGTTGTTTCAGGAAGACCCCGATACGGGCAAGACGCTGGAGCCTTTTGAAGATGTCCAGATCGATGTGGACGAGGAATTCTCCGGCATCGTTGTTGAGGCGATTTCGGTACGCAAAGGCAAGATGACCGAAATGCACCCCTCAGGCGGCGGCAAGGTTCGACTTTCCTTCATCGCCCCGGCCAGGGGATTGATCGGTTATCATGGCGAATTCCTGACAGAAACCCGGGGCACCGGTGTGATCAGTCGCACCTTTCACAGTTACGGTCCCCACGCCGGTGACATTACCGGGCGACGCAACGGTGTTCTTATTTCAAACGCGCCGGGCAAAACGGTGGCCTACGCCCTGTCCAATCTTGAAGGGCGCGGGTTTCTATTCCTTGGTTCCGGCATTCCGGTTTACGAGGGCATGATCATTGGTGAGCACGCCAAGAACGGCGACCTTGAGGTCAATCCCATGAAGGGAAAGCAGTTGACCAATGTGCGGGCCTCGGGAACGGACGAGGCGGTGCGCCTGACGACGCCCAGGCAAATGAGCCTGGAAGAGGCGATCGCCTATATTGCCAATGATGAACTCGTTGAAGTCACGCCTGATAATGTTCGGTTACGCAAGCGCCACCTTGACCCCCATGAACGCAAACGTGTCGAGCGTGGGCGCGAAAAGCGCGGATAGTCATCATATGATGGTCAGGGGCACGCCCGGTCAGTTTGTCATTCTTGAGGCCATGCCCACGGTCGATGATTTTTACGAGCTGTACTGGAACAGGTGTCCCTTTGTTGTGCGCGGGGCCATTTCCAAAGACGTCATCGATGGCTTGATCGGGGCTGACGAACTGGCCGGGCTGTCCATGGAGCAAGCGCCTCTTTCGCGCATGGTAAAGACGGCGGGTCCGGGCAGAGCGTGGTCGTGCCGCTTTGGTCCTTTCACGGAGCAGGATTTTAAAAATACCGGCGAGAAGGACTGGAGCCTTTTGGTCCAGAACGTCGAGCAGTTCCACCCTGAAACGGCCGTGTTGCTTAGCCACTTCAATTTTGCGCCGCGTTGGCTGATGGATGACATCATGGTCAGTTATTCGGCCGTCGGCGGCTCGGTTGGTCCGCATATTGACAGCTATCACGTGTTCCTTGTGCAAGGTCAGGGCAAGCGAATATGGAAAGTCGCCGACCAGACCATGGCGCAGGAAACCTACATAGGGGGGCTTGATCTGAAAGTACTCGATGGTGATTTTGTCGGCCAGGACGTTGAGGTCAGCTGTGGAGATGTGCTTTACCTGCCGCCGAAATTTGCCCATCAGGGGACCACTCTGGAGGCGTCGCTGACATTCTCGGTCGGCTTTCTTGGGCCAAAACTTTCCGAATTGTTCAGTGGTTACGGGCATTATTTATCCATGCGCGAAGACCTTGATCAACGCTATGCGGGTGACGGTATTGTTGGTGATAGTGCTGGTTTTACGCTGGCCAGCGGCGTCGTTGACGACGTCCGGGGATGCTTTGCCGGACAGCTGGAAACCATGGATTTCAGGCGCTGGCTGGTGCAATTCTTCACCGAGTCCGGGCACGAGGATTTTGGTCACTATAGCGAGCGCGAAGAGATGATCGAGGCCAGCGCGCTGAAAGGAAAATTTGAGCAGGGCGCAAGTCTGATCAAGCCGCATTATGTAAAATTTGCGCTCATACAAACGGCTCCAGAAACCGTCTGTTTGGGGTTTGATAGCCACAACTTTATTGTTGAGCAATTCACCCTTGCCGCGCTTAAGACATTAATGAAAGAGCAGCCCGTCAACATTAAAAGCAATCCGGAAATTATAACGCACGCCGGCGCTCTTGAATTACTGCTCGACCTCTATAACCATCAGGGTCTGGAATTCGGACCAACTTGCACGTAAAAAAGAACAATGAGCGATTCGCCCGAACACAACACATCCATTTCCGGCCACCATTTTGTCAGCAGCGCCTTTTGGCGGATGTTTCCCGAGGGCATGAGGCGGCGCTGGTGGCTATTCAGGCTGTTCGATCTGATCGCCAGGTATCTGCCCGTCTTTAAAGCCCGGCGGGGATTGCTGGTGGTGCGCATGGACGGTATCGGCGACATGGTGCTGTTCAGAACAAGCCTTGAGCATTACGCCGAAGTCTTCGGGGTTGATAAATCCGAAATAACGGTGCTCGGCTGCGAGAGTTGGGGAGATATTACGACGGAAGTGTTTGCCGATTACCGGGTACTGATCATCAATGAGCACGCCTTTGCCCGTTGGCCATTATACCGGTTTTGGGTTTCCCTGAAGGTTCGGGCGCTTAACCCGGCGGTTAGTGTTTGTGACAGCTATTTACGCCGCGCGATGATGGCCGACAGCCTTGTCTGGGTGTCGGGTGCGCCCAAGGCGATATCGTCACTGCCATTCATCGGCGAGAGAACACGACCTGAATACCTTTATTATCTAAGCCAGGTGGACAAGGTTGTGCCCACCGGCGACTATCCAACCCACGAAATTATCCGCCACTATAATTTTCTATCTGCCATTTCAGGACGTGAAATTAAACCCGAAGCGCCTCATATTTCGTGGCGTGACACGTTGCCCCTAAAAGATCTCATCCCCCCCGGCGTCTCTTACGCGGTCCTCAATCCCGGCTCTAATGAATATGGCAGACGCTGGCCGCTGGCAAAATATCAGAAGCTGGCAGCGTCGCTGGTCGAGAGAGGGCTGCATGTGGTTTTCGTTGGCGGTGGCGGTGAGCGGCCAGGCGTTATTGATACCGGCGACGGGCGTATTATTGATCTGATCGGCAAGACCAATTTGCAGCAACTGCTTGATCTTATGAACCACGCACAATTGGTGGTCAGCAATGACACCGGTCCGGCGCATCTTTCCATAGCCCTGGGAACGCCGACACTGGTTGTTGTCGGCGGCGGTCATTTTGGCTGCTTTGTGCCTTACCCTGAAAACGTACGCCCGGATCATGCCCGTTTTGTCTATCACAAGATGGATTGTTATCACTGCTTCTGGAACTGTCCGAAGCGGGCAAGCAAGTTTGACGTCTTTCCCTGCGTCGAGGCTGTCAGCATCGAACAGGTTTGCGATGAGGTCGAAACCCTGTTGGTGCCCGATCCATGAAAACCTGGATCCAGGCTTCGAAAATTTATTTGGAGCGCCGGGTACTGGTTATCATGCTGCTCGGCTTTTCAAGTGGCTTGCCGTTGCTGCTGGTTTTTCAAACGTTGTCTGCGTGGTTACGAGAATCCAACATCTCACTGACCATGATCGGCTGGTTCAGCCTGGCCAGCACCGCCTACGCCTTGAAATTTTTATGGGCGCCATTGGTCGATAAAGTGCCACTGCCGATCCTGTGCAGGGCCCTGGGGCAACGTCGTGGCTGGTTGATTTTCTCGCAAATCCTGATCGCTTTTGCCATGCTCGGCCTTGGCAGCGCTGATCCGGCGGACGATCTTGCGGGGATGGCGCTTTGGGCGGTGGCGCTGGCCTTTGCTTCGGCGACCCAGGATATTGCCGTCGATGCCTACCGCATTGAAAGCCTTGATGAGGAACAGCTTGGCGCCGGTTCGGCCAATTATGTTCTCGGCTATCGCATCGCCATGTTGGCGGCAGGTGCCGGCGCTTTATTTGTTGCCGATGTGTGGGGCTGGTTTATCGCATACGCGCTGATGGCCTCGCTAATGGGGGTCGGCGTTTTGACCGTTTTATTAAGCCCTGAACCGGATCACACGGCCAGTCCCCAAACCCGGCAACGCGAGCAGAAAGTCGTCGCCTTCATGGATCGCCACGCCCACCTGCCGACCATGCTGCACGGGGCTATGGTCCGGATTTATGAAGCGGTGATTTGCCCGTTTGCCGATTTTATGAGCAGGCCACACTGGTTGATGATTCTGCTGTTTGTCGCGCTTTACAAGTACGGCGAGGCCTTGCTTGGTGTTATGGCCAACCCGTTTTATCTCGATCTGGGTTTTTCAAAATCTGAAATCGCCGCCGTCTCCAAGGGTTATGGGCTGGCTATGACCCTGATTGGCGGTTACGTGGGCGGTGTTATGGTGGCGCGCCTGGGCATCATGCGGGCCTTGCTTTATGCCGGGATTTTCCAGTGCCTGGCCAATCTGGCATTCGCCCTGCAAGCCATGGTTGGCTATTCGGTGCCGATGCTGGCCGTTACCATCAGCATCGAGAACCTGACCGCCGGGATGGCGACCTCGGCGTTCATCGCCTATCTTTCAAGTTTGTGCAACGTCGCCTATACGGCGACCCAGTACGCCCTGTTGTCATCATTGATGAATGTTACCCGCACCGTATTCGCCGCTGGTGGTGGCTGGCTGGCGGAGAGCCTGGACTGGACCGGTTATTTTGTGCTGACAACGTTTGCTGCCGTGCCGGGCCTGATTGTTCTGGTTTGGCTCATGAAGCGAGAGCCTGCCCGAGAGCCTCTGCTACAGTAGTGTATGGAATGCGCGCCATCTCGCGGCCGCCAAAGTTTTTTGCTTCGATGATGGTTAGCCTCTCGCTCATAGGCATGAACTTTTCAGGCACCGTCGGCCCGAACAGGGATACCAGCGGCTTGTCCCCCAGCGCAATCATGTGACCAACGCCTGAATCATTGGACACAGATGCGCTCATCCGTTCGGCCAGCGCCATGGTGAAAAGCGGATCAAAACCGTTGTCCTTTTGTTGCAGGGGAAACAATGCGGAAGCCACCTGGGCGCGTACCGGGTCCATCCATTCCGGCTCCTGGGGGCCCAGGAAAAATACCGGAATGCGACCTTGTTCGGCCTGGGTCTGGGCAAGGCGGATAAAGTTTTCCAGATCCCAGCACTTGGGTTTGCCGCCGCTGCCCGGCGCAAAACCGACATACGCGGCCCCCACCGGTAGTAATTTCAGGGCGTCGACCCGGTACTGGGGGCTGGGCTCCAGATCGAGGCCGCGTGGTGTTGGGAAGTGTTCACCACTGGCCAGTTCGAGCAGGTCAAGAAGCTGACGTTGCATGGATTTGGGAAACTTATAACCGCTTGGTGGTTTATTAGAGGACAACAAAAACCGCGCTGCGGGCGAGATAAAGGTCTTGTGGGGGATGCGCCACAGGGACAGGGAGGCCCAAAAGATTTTCTGACTGTCGATGACAAGATCGAAGCGCCGACCGGCTAACGGCATTTTCAGCAACTCGGACGGGTGCAGACCGATACCGGCGTATTCGATCACCTCGTCAATCAGTCCCTCAACAAGAGGCGCCAGAACCGATGCGTAAACACTGGTTTCCTTACCGGCAAGCCAGGTTATATGGGCATCGGGGAATGCCTTCCTGAGACCACGCACGAACGGCAGTTTAAGCAAACCGTCACCGACCCGATCGAGACCGACATAGACGAGGACACTTTCAGGTTTGTTGGTGTTCATGGTAAACCGTTTCAGAAATATGCTCTCCATCGGTTATCATATTGCGGTCAAAGTAACCAAGTTTCTATGGATTTTTTGTTGCGACGATAAGTCCGGGCCGTTAAACACTGCCTATACATTAGTTTTTTTTAATATAAACAAGCAGGATTCTTAAGCGCATGGATATCAGTAAAATACCGGTCGGGGAAAACGCCCCGTACGATGTGAATGTTGTCATCGAAATTCCGATTGGCGGCAATCCGGTCAAATACGAACTCGATAAGGCTTCGGGCGCTATGTACGTCGACCGCTTCCTGCACACGGCGATGTACTACCCGTGTAACTATGGCTTCATCCCCCATACCCTGTCCGACGACGGCGACGCAGTTGACGCCGCCATAATGGGGCAAATTCCGGTCATGCCGGGTTGTGTCATTCGTTCCAGGCCGATCGGGGTGTTGTTGATGGAAGACGAGAGCGGCATTGACGAGAAAATTCTCTGTGTGCCGGTCGATAAACTGCATCCCTATTATGCCAATGTCGGTTCTTACCGGGATTTGCGTCAGGTGCAGCTCGATCAGATCGAACATTTCTTCACCCACTATAAAGACCTGGAAAAAGGCAAATGGGCTAAAACCAAGGGTTGGGGTGAGGCCGAAGAAGCAATGGAACTGATCCGCATCGGCATGCAGCGGGCCCAGGATTAAACGGTTTTTTCCATGAACCTTATCCACGGCCTCCGGTTTGACAATATTCGTGGTGATATCTTTGGTGGCCTGACGGCGGCCGTCGTTGCCCTGCCGCTGGCCCTGGCTTTCGGCGTCGCTTCGGGCGCAGGCCCAATGGCCGGATTGTGGGGGGCCATTCTGGTCGGCTTCTTCGCCGCCTTGTTCGGCGGCACCCCAAGCCAGATTTCCGGGCCGACCGGGCCGATGACCGTGGTCATGGCGGTGATCATCACCAAATACGCCCATGATCCGGCCATGGCCTTCACTGTGGTGATGATGGGCGGGGCCTTGCAGACCGTCTTCGGCGCGTTGCGCCTGGGCAGTTATATTTCGCTGGTCCCGTTTCCGGTGATATCCGGGTTTATGAGCGGCATTGGCTGCATCATCATCATCTTGCAAATTGCCCCGCTATTGGGACAGGCGACGCCGGGCGGCGGCACCTTGGCGGTGCTGGCGGCGCTGCCGGAAATTTTCGCGGGCATCAGATTTGAGGCGGTGCTGATCGGGACCGGTGCGCTGGCCATCGTCTACCTGACCCCCAGGCCCATTGACCGACTTTTGCCATCCCCCTTGATCGCCCTTGTGGTTGGCACGGTTGCCGTCTGGGCGTTGTTTCCGGGTGTGCCGACTTTGGGGGAAATTCCCGTCGGTTTCCCCGACCCGCAACTGCCAACCCTTAGCATCAAGGCGTTGCCCGACATGATCGGCTCGGCCCTGATTCTGGCCCTGCTGGGCTCAATCGACAGTTTATTGACATCGTTGATTGCCGACTCGGTCACCCATTCCCATCACAAGTCAGACCGTGAACTGATCGGCCAGGGCATCGGTAATATGATCGCCGGCGCTTTTGGCGCCATTCCCGGCGCTGGGGCGACCATGCGCACTGTTGTCAATGTACGGGCCGGCGGGGCGAGCCCCTTGTCGGGCATCCTTCATGCTATTGTCTTGCTCGCCGTGGTGCTCGGGCTGGGGCCGCTGGCCGAGAAAATCCCCCACGCCGTGCTGGCTGGCATCCTGTTCAAGGTCGGCATTGATATTGTCGACTGGTCCTATATCAGGCGATTGCCGGGCGCTCCCAGGGCGGGTGTGGTGTTGATGTTCGTTGTCCTGGGCCTGACCGTCTTTGTCGACTTGATCATGGCGGTGGCTGTCGGTGTCGTCGCCGCCAGCCTGCTGTTCGTCAAACGCATGTCGGACCTGCAACTCGAAAGCATCCGTGCCTCTGATGGCTCCCACGGCCCGGTTCCCATGAGCGCCGAGGAGGAAGCGGCGCTCGCGGCCGCCGCTGATACAGTGCTGCTCTATCACTTTAGCGGCCCGGTCAGCTTTGGTGCGGCAAAGGGTCTGGCCCGGCGCGTTGTTCCCGGCGACAGCCACAAGGCATTAATCATGGACATGACAGACGTCACCTTTGTCGATACCAGCGCCTCTATGGCGCTGCAGGATATTATCGTCAAATGCACAGGCCAGGGCCTGCGGGTTTATATCGCCGGTTTGCGTGAACCGGTCGAAAGGGTGTTAATAAAGCTGGCCGTGCTTGATGGCCTGCCTGCCGACCAGCGGCCCTCATCGCGCCTGCAGGCCATTGAGGCGGCGACAAGGAACATCAATGACAATTCATCGCATTGACGTCATAGAAGCCGACATCACCACCCTTGATGTGGATGTTATCGTCAACGCCGCTAACGAAAGCTTACTGGGCGGCGGCGGTGTTGACGGGGCTATTCACGCCGCCGCAGGGCCAGGTTTGCTGGAAGAATGCAAGACCATCCCCGGCGGCTGCCCGACCGGCGAGGCGCGCCTGACCCATGCTCATGCCCTGCAAGCAAAGTACATCATTCATACCGTCGGTCCCATCTGGCAGGGCGGCGAAGCCAACGAAGACGGCTTGCTGGCCCAGTGCTATCGCCGCGCGCTGGGGTTGATGGTGGGTAACAATCTGACAACAATCGCCTTCCCGGCTATTTCAACCGGTGTCTACCGTTTTCCGCTGGACCGGGCAGCAAGCATAGCCCTGAGCACAACAGCCGCTTTCCTGACTGGCGATGACCGCATCAAAAAAGTAACGTTCTGCTGCTTCGGCGAGCCCTCACTCAACGCCCACGAAAAGGCGCTTGCCGGGCTCGCCCCTTAAAAAAGCTAACCCGCGTTGACCGCCTCAAGCGCCTTGAATAAAAGCGCCGCCAGCAGGGCTGCGGCCGGGACGGTGACGATCCAGGCTGTGGCGATGGTGGTCAGGTGTTGGCGGCGGACAAGCATTCGTTTTGCTGATTTTTTGATTTTCTTGGCTTGCAACTCCATCAGCATTTCGTCGGCTTCGGCAGCGGCCCCGCTCAGTTCGTCGCTGCCCAGGGCGTTTGGTTTGACAAGTTTGCGCTTGCGGTTGGTGATAAACTCCCGGTACAGCCCGACCCCGAAGACGCCCCCGACGGCGATGTGGGTCGATGATACCGGAAGCCCCAGCCCCGAGGCGATAATCACCGTGATCGACGCGGCCAGGGCGACGCAGAAGGCGCGCACCGGGTTTAGTTTGGTGATTTTCTCGCCGACGGTTCTGATCAGTTTTGGCCCGAACAGCACCAGCCCGGCAGAGATACCCGCCGCACCGACCAGCATCACCCATAAAGGGATGTCGACCTTGGAGGCGATATCGCCGCTGGTTGACGCTGAAACAATGGCAGCTAAAGGTCCAACCGCGTTAGCAACGTCGTTAGCGCCATGGGCGAAGGACAGCAGGGCGGCTGAGCCAATCAGCGGGATCACGAACAACTGATTGACGGATTTTTTACGGTTTTCCATGGTCGCCGAACGTTTGTCGACCCACAACTTGACGATGAAGTACACCGCCACGTAAGCAATCGCGCCGATGACCATGATGCTGACTGCGTCGACTTTGATGATTTTCTTCAGGCCCTTCATCACCAGATAGACTGAAAAAGCGGAGCCCATGATGCCGACGACGACCGGCACCCAGCGCCGGGCTGCGGCGATTTTGTCTTTCTGGTTGAGCACCGTGTATTTCAAGAAGGCTAGAAACAGGGCGGCGATAATGCCACCCATCAGCGGCGAGATCACCCAGCTTGCAGCGATCTTGCCCATGGTCGGCCAGTTAACGGCCTCCATGCCGGTGGCGGCGATGCCAGCCCCCATGACGCCCCCGACAATGGAGTGGGTGGTCGATACCGGTGCGCCAACATAAGTCGCCAGATTAAGCCACAGGGCGGCAGCCAGAAGGGCGGCCATCATTGCCCAGATGAAGACTTGCGTATCGGGCATCAGCGACGGATCGATAATGCCCTTCTTGATGGTTTTGATGACATCGCCACCAGCCAGAATGGCCCCCGATGATTCAAACACGGCGGCGATCACCAGTGCGCCAACCAGGGTCAGGGCTTTTGAGCCGACCGCCGGGCCCACATTGTTGGCGACATCGTTGGCGCCAATGTTCAGGGCCATGTAACCACCAATGATAACGGCGGCGATGACGTAGGCGCTGTTATCGATGGAGCCCGTCTGCATGGAGGCGAAGATCCAGACGATGACGAGGAACAGGATGCTCAGGCCGACTTTAACAAACTTCTGGCCGGACTCCTGTGTTGCCTTTTCAAGGCGGACAATTTTCTTGAGGTCTTTGTCGAGTGACGTTTTCTTTTTAAAAGCATGCTCATTCATGCGGTTTCTCTCTTTTTCATTTGCTGTACATATCGAGGCATCTTTGACCCGATTGGCAAACAAAAAACAAGGCTGTTCTTTTGACCTGAAAGTGGTAACTTTAAAAGTTCCAGCCTAGGTGATTCGCATGTCCCTATACATGCGGGTGGGGGCTGGTTTTTTTATGTCCGCAAGTCCAGCAAAACAGTCACTTTTAAGTGGCGTCGTGAGCGGCCAGCGCCGCCATGTTGACCATGTCCGAAACCGTCGCACCCATGGGTACGATCTGCGCCGGCTTTGATAGCCCCATCAGCATTGGCCCAATGACCGTACCGCCGCCCAATTCGTGGAGCAGGTTTGTGGCGATTTGCGATGAGTGAAGCCCCGGCATAATCAGCACGTTGGCAGGCTCTGACAGGCGGCAAAACGGATAATGTTTCAGAAGCTCTGAATTGAGCGCCACATCGACACCCATCTCGCCGTCGTATTCAAATGAAACCTGGCGTTCGTCAAGAACATGAACGGCGTCGCGAATAATTTCAGCGCGCTCCAGCATGGGGTTGCCGAAATTGGAAAACGACAACAGCGCCACCCGCGGTTCATGGCCCATACGGCGGGCTACGGCTGCGGTCTGAATGGCGAAATCGGCGAGTTGGTGCGGATCGGGTAATTCGTGGACCGAGGTGTCGGCGACAAACAACGTGCGATCGCGGGCCAGCACCAGCGACAGGCCGAAGATGTACTCATCTGGCCGGGGGTCAAGGACGCGGGTGATTTCGTCAAGGGCGACATAATAATTTCGCGTCAGTCCGGTCAGCATGGCGTCGGCGTCGCCAAGGGCAACCATACAGGCGGCGAAAAGATTGCGCTCCTGATTGACCATGCGCTGGCAATCCCTGTAGAGCGCACCCTTGCGCTGCAAGCGCTCGTACAGGAAGTCCGTGTAGTCTTTGTTTGAGGTGCTTAAGCGGGCATTGTGAATTTCAAGACCATCGATTTTGGGCAGGCCCAGGGATTTCATGGTTTCAAGAACCTTGTCCTCACGGCCCAGCAGGATTGGTACGCCATAGCCTGAGTTGAAAAAGGACGCGGCGGCGCGAATACTTTTTTCTTCCTCGCCTTCGGCAAAAACAACGCGCCTTGGGTGGGCGCGTACTGATTCAAAAATCGCCTGCAGGCTTGCGGCCGTTGGATCAAGGCGGGCAGACAGCTCATTGCCGTAGGCTTCCATATCGATAATCGGTTTGCGGGCGACGCCGGAATTCATCGCCGCATTAGCAACGGCTTGCGGCACGGCCTTGATCAGGCGCGGATCAAAGGGAGCCGGGATCATGTATTCGGGGCCGTACTGCAAAGAACGTCCGTAAGCCGCACCGACTTCATCGGGGACGTCTTCACGGGCCAGTTCGGCAATCGCATGTGCGGCGGCGATTTTCATTTCATCATTGATGGTGGAGGCGCGGACATCCAGTGCGCCGCGGAAAATATAGGGAAATCCGAGAACATTGTTGATTTGATTGGGATAGTCAGAACGACCGGTGGCGATCAGTGCGTCCGGCCTTGCCGCCTTGGCGTCTTCGGGCAGGATTTCCGGATCCGGGTTGGCCATGGCGAAAATAATAGGCTTGTCGGCCATGGACTTGACCATTTTGGGGCTGACCGCGTCCTTGACCGAAAGACCCAAAAAGACATCGGCGTCGACCATGGCGTCTTCAAGGGTGCGCGCCTCCGTGTTGATGGCGTGGGCAGATTTCCACTGGTTCATGCCGTCTTTGCGATCTTGATGAATGACCCCTTTTGAATCGCACATGATGACATTGTCGTGGAGCACACCCATGCTTTTGATCAACTCGACACAGGCAATGGAAGCAGCACCCGCGCCGTTGGCGACGACCTTGACCGAGGACATATCCCGGCCGGTCAGATCAAGGGCGTTAATCAGTCCTGCGGCGGTGATGATGGCGGTGCCATGCTGGTCATCATGGAAAACCGGAATGTCCATGATTTCGCGCAATTGCTGCTCGATAATGAAACATTCAGGGGCCTTAATATCCTCAAGATTAATGCCGCCGAATGTGGCGCCCAGGAATTTAACGCAGTTTACGAACTCATCGACGTCTTCCGTGCTGACTTCAAGATCGATACCATCAACATCGGCAAAGCGCTTAAACAGCACCGCCTTGCCTTCCATCACCGGTTTTGAGGCGAGCGCACCCAGATTGCCCAGTCCCAGCACGGCTGTGCCGTTCGAGATAATGGCGACGATGTTACCCTTGGCCGTGTAGTCGTAGGCAAAGGAGGGGTCGCGCTCGATTTCAAGGCACGGTGCGGCGACACCCGGCGAGTAGGCAAGGGAAAGGTCGCGTTGTGTGGTAAGCGGTTTTGTCGCCTGAATTTCAAGTTTTCCGGGCCGTCCCCGGGCGTGAAATTTCAGGGCTTCGGCATCGAGGTTGTTGTTTTTTTTATTGGCCATAATGGTCAGTATCCATTGGTGTAATTATGCGGGCTCGTGAATGTGGACATTGCTGGCGCCCGTGTCGCCCAAGACCCGGGTCGCGATGTCTTCACGGTCTTTGCTATCGGCGCGCACCCACAAGATGACGCTTCCGGCCTCCAGCGAGCGGGCGAAATCTTCGGTGTGGGGACTTGATGTTACCCCTTCGATTACTTCCTTGGCGGCGATAACGCCGGTGGTCGCGCCGATCAGGCCGGCAACCGTCGCGGCCATCGGCCCGCCAGCCAGAAAAATTGCCCCCGAAGCGACCAGCGGCGCCTCGAATTTCAACTCGCCGACAAGCGCGGTCAGGACGTCGCGCCAGGGTTTGGCTGGCTCACCCGCAGCATCAAGTGATTCATGGGATGACAACAGACTCAGGTCCGAATGCTCGAACCCGGCCTTACGCAAGGCATTGATGGCGGCCTCGAAAGTGTCTCGTTCGGCAAACAGGCCCACGACCTCACGGGCTGATGTGGCTGAAGAGTTTTCGGTCACGATGTATTTTCCTTAAAAGTCCCAGGGTGTTCGGCCTATTGTGCCCAACGATGACACTGAATCCTAGTCTAAAGAGGGAAAATCATCATCGCCCGAGTAGCCGCCGCCAAATCGGGTGTGATAAGGTAGCCCAACTTTTACTGTCCCGGATCATGCCAGTGCCCAAGTCAGCGCCAAAGACCAGCTCCCTTGAAAGCGCGCCCGCGCAGACAGATACCCCGGCCAAAGCCCCCTCCATGGCATCAAAAACGGACGGGGTGACGCCGATGATGGTTCAGTTCATGGAAATCAAGAACGCCCATCCCGATTATATCCTGTTCTACCGGATGGGGGATTTCTACGAACTGTTCTTTGATGATGCGATCAAGGCCGCCGCCGCCCTAGATATCACCCTGACCAAGCGCGGCAAGCATCTGGGCGAGGACATTCCCATGTGCGGGGTGCCGGTTCACAGCCACGAGAGCTATCTTGAAAAACTGATTTTTAGCGGCTTCAAGGTTGCCGTCTGCGAACAGGTTGAAGACCCGCTGGAAGCAAAAAAGCGTGGCCCCAAGGCGGTTGTCAGACGCGCCGTTCAGCGTCTGGTGACACCGGGAACCCTGACCGAAGAGACATTGCTCGATGCGCGCCAGCATAATTATCTGGCCGCCATTGCCGAAGCTGGCGGAAAACTCGGCTTATCCTGGATCGAAATATCAACCGGGGAATTTTTGTGCCAGCCCATACAGGCGGACTATCTGGCTGCCGCCCTGGCCCGCATTGGGCCCGGCGAGGTGCTGGTTTCAGACACCTTGATCGAAAAACCGACGCTGTTTGAAACCCTGGCGGACTGGCGCGACAAGCTGTCGGTCCTGCCCCCTGCCCGTTTCGATAGCGCCAATGGCGAAAAGCGCCTGCAATCCCTGTTCGGGGTTAAGACCCTTGAGGCCTTTGGCGACTTTGGGCGGGCCGAACAGGCCGCCGCCGCCGCCCTGGTTGATTACGTTGAGCTAACCCAAAAAGGGCAGCTGCCCCGCATCGCGCACCTGAAACAGTTGAGCACAACCCAGGTTATGGAAATCGACGCGGCGACCCGGCGCAATTTGGAACTGACCCTGACCCTGAGCGGCGAACGCAAGGGTTCGCTGCTCAGTATCATTGACGCGACCTTGACCGGCGCTGGCGCCAGATTGCTGGCGTCCCACCTTGCAGCGCCGCTTCGCGAACCGGCAGAGATCGACACCCGCCTCGACATGGTGCAATTCTTTATGGATGGCGAGAGGCTCTGCGAGGATGTGCGTGGCGGCCTCAAGCGCTGTCCCGACATCGCCCGCGCCCTCTCAAGGCTGACACTTGGCCGTGGCGGTCCACGTGATCTGGGGGCTGTCCGTGATGGTCTGGCCATGAGCGCAACGTTAAGGGCTGTTCTTGAGGACCCGACCGTTTCCGGCGTTCCCCAGGGCATCGAGGCCGCCGTGCGTGGCCTTGGTCATCATGGCGAGTTGATTGAACGGCTGGCCCGGGCGCTCTCCCCCGACCTTCCGCTGTACGTCCGCGATGGCGGCTTTATCGCCGAAGGATATGCCGCCGAGCTTGATCAGTTTCGCTTGCTCAGGGATGAAAGTCGGCGCCTGATCGCCGGTCTGCAAAGCCGTTATGTTGAGGCCACTGGAATCTCAGCATTGAAAGTCAAACACAACAATGTGCTTGGCTATTTTGTCGAGGTTCCGGCCAAGCATGGCGACACCGTACCGTGCGGCCCGGAAGACGCTTTCATCCACCGCCAGACCATGGCCAACGCCATGCGCTTTTCTACGATTGAGTTAAACGAACTGGAGCAAAAGATTGGCCGCGCCGCCGATCAGGCGCTGGCCCTGGAGCTCAGCTTGTTTGATGATTTGCTTGGTGAAATCACCGGCCGGGTTGAAGACATTGCTCTTAGCGCCTCCTCCCTTGCCAGCATAGACGTTGCCACAGCTCTTGCGCATCTGGCCCGGCAGCGGCGCTATACCCGCCCCCGGGTTGATGCTTCCATGGAATTTGATATTCAGGGCGGCCGCCACCCGGTGGTCGAGGCGGCGTTGCAACAACGCGGCGAGGCGGCCTTCGTCGCCAATGATTGCCGGCTTGGCGGGGACGGCGCGGACGATGGCCACTTGTGGCTTCTGACCGGCCCCAATATGGCCGGCAAAAGCACCTTCCTGCGCCAGAATGCCCTAATTGCCGTGCTTGCCCAGATGGGCTCATTCGTACCCGCCGACAGCGCCCACATTGGTGCCGTCGACAGGCTGTTCTCGCGGGTTGGGGCGGCGGATGATCTGGCTCGCGGGCGCTCCACATTCATGGTTGAAATGGTCGAAACGGCGGCCATTCTTAATCAGGCCGGGCCGCAGGCGCTTGTCATCCTTGATGAAATCGGCCGTGGCACTGCCACCTTCGACGGCCTGTCCATCGCCTGGGCGGTGATCGAGAATTTGCACGAGGTCAACCGCTGCCGGGCCCTGTTTGCGACCCACTACCATGAACTGACGGCGTTGACGGCACGGTTGGACCAGCTTGCCTGTCACACGATGAAAGTCAAGGAATGGCAGGGCGATGTGGTCTTTCTGCACGCCGTCGGCCACGGCGCTGCCGACCGATCCTACGGTATTCATGTGGCGGGTCTGGCCGGGTTGCCAGGTGCTGTGATTACCCGGGCTGAAGAAATTCTTGAAAGCCTGGAAGCCGGTGAACAGTCTTCGGCCCTGACCAAATTGGCCGATGACCTGCCGCTGTTTCAGGCCAGCCCGCAAGCCGCTGCCAAACCCAGCGGGCCCTCTCCGTTTGATGAGGCGCTGGCTGAAATCCATCCGGACGAACTGACACCGAAGGAAGCCCTCGAGGCGCTTTATCTTCTTAAAGGCTTGCTGAAGAGTTAGGCCATGTCCGCAACCCTTAAAAAGATTCCCCGCCAACGTGATATCATCGACCGCAAGGCGTTGTTCGCCCGCTTTACCGAGATGGCCGCCTGGTCAGGCATCGGCACCCGCAATCGCGGCGAGGTGCTTGTTCTTTTCAAGGAAACGCTGGCCGCCGGTAATGCCGAAATCAGGCGACGATTCGAGCATGAACGGGTCAAGGGCGCCGATACGGTGCGGGCCCAGTCGTTCCTGATCGACCAGTTGATCCGGGTGCTTTACGACACCGCCGTGACGTATGTTTATCCGGTCGCCAATCCAACAATCGGCGAGCAGATTTCCATCATCGCCACCGGCGGCTACGGGCGCGGCGAACTGGCCCCGTATTCAGATATCGATCTGATGTTTTTGCTCAATTACAAACGCACTCCCCGTACCGAGCAGGTCATCGAATACATGCTCTACATGCTGTGGGACTTAGGGCTAAAGGTCGGCCATGCGACCCGTTCTGTCGAGGAGGCGGTGAAACTTTCCCATGATGATCTGACCATTCGCACGTCGCTGCTGGAGGCCCGCTACCTGTGGGGAGATGAAGCTCTATACAAGCGCTTCAAGGAGAAATTTTCCGCCGATATCGAAGCGTCGTCCGGCCCTGCCTTTGTTGATGCGAAGCTGGCCGAAAGGGACGAACGTCACGAACGCATGGGCGATACCCGTTATGTGCTGGAGCCCAACGTCAAGGAAGGCAAGGGCGCTTTGCGGGATGTTCAGACCCTGTTCTGGATCGCCAAGTATCTGTACCGGGTTGAAGCCGTCGAAGAGCTGATTGAAAAGGCCGTGCTGACCAAGCGCGACGCCAAGCGCTTTGCCAAGGTGCAAAACTTCCTGTGGACGGTGCGTTGCCACCTGCACTATCTGGCTGGCCGCCCCGAAGAACGCCTGACCTTTAATGTTCAGAGCGAACTGGCCGCGCGCATGGCCTACAAGGACCACGCTGGCTCCCGGGGCGTTGAGCGCTTCATGAAGCATTATTTTCTGGTCGCAAAGGACGTTGGCGATCTGACCCGGATTATCTGCGCGGTTCTTGAATCCGAACATAAAAAAAAGCGTTTCCGTTTGCCCAGGCTGTCGTTCCTGCGTCGTGATGTGCAGGGTTTCAGGTTTGATGTTGATCGCCTCGCCCTGGAAACGCCAGACGCTTTCAAGAAAGACCCGATCAAATTGCTGACCCTGTTTGCCGAAGCCCAGCGCCTTGAGCTTGATATCCACCCCAGTGCGCTAAGGTCGGTTACCGAATCCCTGCGCCTGATTGATAAAGTTATGCGCCGTGAGGAGGCGGCCAACGCCGTGTTCATGGATATTCTGACGTCCCGGAAAAACCCGGAACTGGCGCTCAGGCGATTGAACGAAGCCGGTGTGTTTGGCCGTTTTATCACCGAGTTCGGCCGGGTCGTCGCCCAGATGCAGTACGACATGTACCATGTCTATACGGTTGACGAGCACACCATCCGCGCCATCGGCATTCTTGCCCGTATCGAGGAAGGCAAGCTCGCCGATGATCACCCCGTCGCCACCTCGGTGATCCGCGAACTGCAATCCCGTCGCGCCCTTTATGTGGCCGTCCTGCTGCATGACATCGCCAAGGGCCGGGGCGGCGATCATTCGGAAATTGGCGGCACCATTGCCCGCAAGCTGTGCCCGCGCCTGGGACTTAACGAGTGGGAAAGCGATACCGTTGTCTGGCTTGTCGAACAGCATTTGAGCATGAGCCGCACCGCCTTTAAACGCGATGTCGATGATCCCAAGACGATCAGTGATTTTGTCGAGGTGGTGCAATCACCCGAACGTTTGCGCCTGCTTTTGATCCTGACGGTGGTTGATATCCGAGCCGTTGGCCCCGGCGTCTGGAATGGCTGGAAGGCGCAGTTGCTGCGTGATTTGTATTATAGCGCCCAGGAAACCATGGCCGGGGGGACCACCGCCGAGGTTCGCTCCAAACGGGTCGCCCGGGCCAAGGAAAAACTGGTCGCCGAACTTGCCGATTGGAAAGCGGAGGATATCGATGCCCATATCGCCAAGGGCTATGATGATTACTGGCTTTGCTATGATGAGGTGGCCCACGCTCACCACGCCCGCATGATTGCCGGGGCTGATGCCAAGGGCCGCGACATTACCATCGAAAATCGTCTCGATCAGGAACGCGAAGTAACCGAAGTGGTGATCTACACCCACGACCATCCAGGCGTCTTCGCCCGCATCGCCGCCGCCATGTCGCTGACCAATGCGACAATTGTCGACGCCCGCATTTCCACCCTGGCAAACGGAATGGCCCTGGATACGTTCTGGATTCAGGACGCGGACGGCGGTCCTTTTGATAGAAAAGAACACCTGAAACGCCTGAAGGGGCGTATTGCCGACGCCCTGAATGGCAAGTTACAACCTGCCCAGGAACTGAAAAAACTGCGTGAGCGGGCCATTCCCAGCCGCACCGGCGTCTTCAAGGTGCCGCCGCGGGTGTTGATCGACAACACGGTCAGCGCCAAGTACACGGTGATCGAGGTCAACGGGCGGGATCGTCAGGGATTCTTGAGCGACGTCACCGGGGCGCTGACCGGCATCGGTCTGCAAATTGCCTCGGCCCATATTTCCACCTACGGCGAGCGCGTCGTCGATGTCTTCTATGTCAAGGACGTGTTTGGTCTTCGTGTTGACCACGACAGGAAAACCGAGCAAATCAAGAAGGCGCTTCTCGAAGCGATCACTCCGCCTGAGGATAAAAAACAGGCGGCCACCGTCACCAGTTAGACGCTGCCGCCTTTTCAGGGCCACAAATAACCTTTAATCAGGGGTCATGACTTTATTGCGTTCCATCGCCACGGTCGGCTCAATGACCATGGTCAGTCGTGTTTTTGGCTTTGTTCGCGACATTCTGATTGCCGCCGTGCTGGGCGCCGGCATGTTGGCGGATGTGTTTTTTGTCGCCTTCAAATTTCCCAACCTGTTCCGTAGGCTTTTCGCCGAAGGGGCGTTCAACATGGCGTTTGTGCCGATCTTCGCCGGTATTCTGGAAGAAGAAGGCGAAGAGGCGGCCAGGCAGTTTGCCGATCAGGCCCTGGCGGCGCTGTTGTGGGCGTTGCTGGTGCTGGTCATTGTTCTGGAACTGACGATGCCGTGGGCGATGATGGTGTTTGCGCCAGGGTTCCTTGCGGAGCCTGAAAAATTCGACCTTGCCGTCGCCCTGACCCGCATTACCTTCCCCTACATCATTTTTATCTCGCTGGTCTCGCTAATGGCCGGTGTGCTCAATTCCTTTGGCAAATTTGCCGCCGCCGCGGCGAGCCCGATTTTACTGAACATTTGCCTGATTGGCGCGGTGCTGATTTTCGCGCCACTGGCCAAAACCCCGGCCCATGCATTGGCGTGGGGTGTTTTTGTCGCAGGTGTTGTTCAGTTCGGCTGGCTTGCGGCGCACTGTCGGCGGGTTGGATTTCAACCCCGTTTGCGGATGCCTGCTCTCAGCGACAACGTCCGCTTGCTGGTCAGGCGGGCCTTGCCGGTCGCCCTGGGGGCCGGAATTTATCAAATAAACCTGCTGATCGACACCATCATCGCCTCGTTCCTGCCTGCGGGTTCGATCTCCTATCTGTTTTTTGCTGACAGGGTTAACCAATTGCCGCTGGGGGTTGTCGGTGTCGCCGTTGGCACCGCCTTGCTGCCGATGCTGTCTCGGCAAATCAGGGCCGGTGACGACGGCGCTGTGCAACACAGCCAAAACCGGGCCGTCGAATTTTCCTTGCTGCTTACCCTGCCCGCCGCTTGCGCGCTTTTTGTCATTGCCGACCCGCTGGTTCGGGTGTTGTTCGAGCGCGGTGCCTTTGGCGAGCCACAAGCCGCTGCGACGGCTGCAGCGCTGAGTATTTTCGCCTTGGGCCTACCGGCCTATGTTCTGGTCAAGGCACTGGCGCCGGGCTTTTTTGCCCGCGGCGATACGGCCAGCCCGGTAAAAATCGCGGTCTGCGCCATGGTCGTTAATGTTGCTCTCTCACTGATCCTGATGGGGCCGTTTCTGCATGTCGGCATTGCCATGGCGACGGCGGCGTCAAGCTGGCTCAATGCAGGCTTGATGGCCTATGTTCTGCATCGCAGAGGACATCTGGTCATTGACGCCCGACTGAAAGAACGCCTGCCGCGCACGTTGCTTGCCAGCGTCGGCATGGGAGCGGTGCTTTATTTTTCCATGCCGGGGCTGGCTCCCTGGCTGGTCGGGGCAGAGCTTGAACGCGGGCTTGCCCTTGGTGTGTTGATTGCCGCCGGCCTTGCCAGCTTTGCCGTGCTCGCACAGCTGAGCGGTGCGGCCCGTCTTGATGATATAAAAAGTCTGCGTCGCCCTTGACCGATAGTGTCCTGCCCCATAAGTTCGCCGTCTTCATTTAAGGTTTTTGAAATTATGAGCAGAATTTTTTCCGGCGTGCAGCCGACAGGCGATCTTCACCTTGGCAACTATTTGGGCGCGATCCGCAACTGGGTACGCTTGCAAGATGACTATGAATGCCTGTTCTGTGTCGTCGATATGCACGCCATCACCGTCTGGCAGGATCCGGCCGAGCTGCGCGCCAGCACCCGCGAGGTTACCGCCGCCTTGCTGGCTTCCGGTATCGATCCCAAGCGCCATATCGTCTTCAACCAATCCCAGGTGCCGGGACATGCCGAACTTGCCTGGATTTTCAATTGCGTCGCCCGCATGGGATGGCTCAACAGAATGACCCAGTTCAAGGAAAAAGCCGGTAAGCACAAGGAAAACGCATCGATCGGTCTGTATGCCTATCCATGCCTGATGGCCGCCGATATTTTACTCTACAAGGCGACCCACGTGCCGGTCGGCGAAGATCAAAAGCAGCACCTGGAATTGACTCGCGACATCGCCCAGAAGTTCAACAATGACTTTAAGAAAGAACTATTTCCTGTTGTTGAACCTTTGATTTTTGGCGCAGGAACCCGGGTAATGTCATTGCGCGACGGAACCAGCAAGATGAGTAAATCCGACCCTTCACAGCAATCACGCATCACCATGACCGATGATGCGGACACCATCGCCAGGAAAGTCAGAAAGGCGAAAACCGATCCGGACGCCCTGCCGGATAGCCCGACCGGCTTTGTCGACAGGCCCGAAGCGGCAAACCTTATGGGCATTTACGCGGCTTTATCAGATACTGACATTAGCAAAGTCTGCCAAGACTTTGGCGGTCAACAATTTTCCACATTCAAGCAAAGTCTGGCCGATTTGGCGGTTGCCAAGCTGTCACCCATTCAGGATGAAATGCGCCGCTTGATGGACGACCCGGCTTATGTTGAAGGGGTTCTGGCTGACGGTGCAAAAAGGGCCCAGGCCATGGCCGCGCCGATCCTTAAGGAAGTGCGTGAAACGGTCGGGTTTCTGTAAGTAGATAAATCAGCCCTGAATCGAGCGACCCCTTGAAATTTTTCTCATTTAGGCCCATCTAGTAGCTTCCAGTTAACGAGGCTTTTTCAGGCCAACCCGTTCAACGTTGTAAAGGTTAAGATTGAAAATGTTTATTCAGACCGAAGGCACCCCCAATCCGGCGACCCTTAAATTTTTGCCAGGCTGCGATGTGATGAACGCCACCGGCCAGGGCGGCGCTAATTTTACTGGTGCCGAAATGGCGACGCGCTCTCCATTGGCTCTGCGGTTGTTTGAGCTGGATGGCGTCAACGGGGTTTACCTGGGCGGTGATTTTATCACCATCACCAAGACCGACGCCAAAGAATGGGAAACCATGAAGCCGTTGGTTCTCGGCGTCATCATGGAACACTTCACCGCCGGCAAGCCAGTGATCGAAAACAGCTCTGCTGATGATGATGACGACGATGATGCGGCCGATGGCAGCATTGAAGGGCAAATCAAGGAGTTGCTCGATACCCGCGTTCGTCCGGCCGTCGCCCAGGATGGCGGCGACATCGTTTTCCACTCCTTTGAGGACGGTGTTGTTTACCTGACCATGCAAGGCGCCTGTTCGGGCTGCCCGTCATCAAGTGCAACGCTCAAGCACGGTATAGAAAACATGCTGCGTCATTACATTCCTGAAGTCACGGAAGTGCGGGCCTCCGAATAATCATATAAATAGTGTGGCATCCATGCATCTGTTGCAGGGGTGATATGCGGTTGCGGTTGCTGAATCTGCGTGACTCCGGGCCGCAAAATTGACTACTATCCGATCCTTCGCCGGCCATTCTTCCACTCGATATACGCGCTTTGGGCACAATATTTAGCGCGTTATTTGATTTTCTCACAATATAGTGTATATATTGTGGCGATTTTGAAGAGACGGAACGGGCTTATTTATGGGGCATGAACAACCAGAATCGAGCCAAAGTGACGTGGTTCGGCCAATTCCAGAGAAAATGATGAATTTTGAACGTGGCGCACTCGCCCTCGTCGGGGGCTTTGTATCTGTCTTGATTGCGGCGGCCTGGATCAGCCCGCCAGCAAGCGGCAGTGCTGCGCCGCGCGCTTCCCTGAACAAGGCTGAGCCGATGATTCTGACCGGCGGCCTGGCACCCGGTGCTGTGACAAGCGAAATCATCAAGCCGCTTGAAGTAAGTCAGGAGTTAAAGGATTTCGATGTAGCCTCGGGTCCTGTCGCGGCGACCGCGAGAAGTTTGCACACGACCTTTGGCCGTCTTGGCTATCATCTTGACAAGGTCAAGTCCGGCGATAAACCAGTGCCGCGTGTTTTCCTCGCCACCCTTCCTGAAGACCTGGCCCAGGTGCCCGAGAACAAGCAACGCAAAGCGCTGTTTTTTCAGACCATGTTGCCGTTGGTGTTGCAGGTAAACGAAGAGATTCTTGCCGATCGGGCGCGTTTGTGGAAACTGCGCTACAGCACCGGCCTTGGCATAAAGCATAGCGCCGCCGAGCGTTTGTGGCTTCGGGTGATGACCGAACGCTACGGTGTTAAGGCTGGCGATATTGACGCCTTGATCAGCCGTATCGACATTATCCCGCCAGCCCTTGCCCTGGCCCAGGCGGCCGAAGAAAGCGGCTGGGGGACGTCACGCTTCGCCAAGGAAGGCAACGCCATTTTCGGTCAGTGGACATTTGCCTCAAGCACCGGCTTGACCCCGCTTAAGCGCGATCAGGGCAAGAAGCATCAGGTCAAAGCCTTTGATTCGCTGATTGATTCGGTCCGCGCCTATACCATGAATTTAAACAGTCACCGCGCCTACAAGGGTTTCCGAAACACCCGTCAGGCTATTCGTCGCGCCGGAGCGCCCCTCGACAGCCGGGTGTTGGCCGGCAAGCTGCATAAATATTCGGAACGCGGTCAGGCTTATGTGGCGGCGTTGCGTAATCTTATTGAATACAACGGCTTAAGCCCCCTCGATGGGGCCCGTCTTGATGACGGCGCGCCTGACGAAAAAATCGCCTCGGCGATATAAGAAAACCGCCTCATTAAGGTTCAAGCCCCTCAAGCCCCTCAAGCGCCGGGCGGGTTCTCCGAACCCTTGGCTCGCCGCATAAGCGCCGGCCCGCGGTCGCGGGCTTGGGGAGAAATATTTTCAATGGCGATAGAATATTCTCCTGTCGCTATTTATATTTTGACTTCCAGAGGCCCAGCCAAGCGAACGGAGTGAGCGCCCGGCGCTTGAGGGGCTTGAACCTTAATGAGGGGCTATCACTATTTCTTAAAAAACTGACGTCCGAACCAGTACCAGCGGTCATTTTTGGCTGGCAGGGTGCAGTTAAACCGGGTGCGACCCCGCGGCAGGGCTTTTTGCATTCTGATTTCAATGCGCGTCTGACCAGCTTCCCCGGCAAGTCGTGAAACGTCCAGCTTGCCTTCGTGAGAACCGAAACATGATAATCGGTTCAGGCTTTTTGTCAGGGCTTCATCGCCATTGATGGTGAAACCGAAAGCCGGCGGGTTGTCATCTTCCACATCAATCAACTGATCGTTCGGGGTAACGTCAACGATGTTCAGGGCCAGGGCGTTAGCGGCCAGCTTGAAGCGTTTCATGTCGCCGTAGGTTTCGTTCAGGGCAAAGCGTGGCAAATAATAAATATCCGGGGTTTTGGCCGCGACTCCCGAATGTTGGCCAAGCCCGGCCTTAAAGCCGGTTGAGCGGACAAGGTCGATAACACGTTCGCTGGCCTCGCCATAAGGATAGGCGATGAAGGCGGGTTTTGAGCCAAGCTCTTTCTTGAAGCGGGCGTTGGATTTATCCAGATCGCGGCGATTGGCGAGAACGCTGGAACTGGCCATGTGCAGGTGAGAGGCAGTCTGACTGCCGATACCGGCGCCGTCCTGTTGCAACTCACGGATTTGATCCCAAGACATATAGCCGCGAATGCCCCGGTCGACAGGATCGGTGGCGACAAACAGCGTAAAGGGAAAACCCAGCGCCTTGAAGCGCGGCCAGGCTTTCTCGTAAACGGACAAATAGGCATCATCAATGGTGATGGCGACGGCTTTATCGGGAAGTTCTTCGCCATCATGCAGAGCCTTGATAATGTCGGCCAGCGCCATCACCTGATAGCCACCGGATTTTAATTCCTCAAGATGAGCCTCAAACTGGGCGATTTTGATGGAGGTTGTCGGGAAATCATCCTCACCAAAACGGTGATACATAAAGATAACGGCCGAATTGCCGGCATGGGCCGGAAGCGGCACAACGCACAGGCCAAGCACAATGATAAAAAAAACTGACAGAATATGTCGCAGCACATTAAACCCCTTGATGACACCACATTCTCCACCGTAATGGTTAATGCAAAGCAAATGAAGGACGAAGCCCAATGAAAGCCGATGATGCGACCCTCGATTTGTTGTTTAACAAGGCCCGGACAAGAAATGGCTGGACCGACAAGCCATTGCCCGAAGGGATGCTCGAGGATATCTGGAACCTGACCCGCATGGCCCCGACCAGCGCCAATTGCTCACCCGCCCGCATTGTTTTTGTGACAAGCGACGAGGCCAAGGAGAAACTGCGACCGGCCCTGATGGACGGTAATGTGGCCAAGGTGATGGCCGCCCCGGCAACGGCGATCATCGGCTACGATATGGAATTTTATGAACACCTGACGAAACTGTTTCCGCACACGGACGCGCGCTCCTGGTTTGCCGGGGATGATGAACTGATCCAGACAACGGCGTTTCGCAACGGCACCTTGCAGGGCGGTTATTTTCTGATGGCGGCAAGGGCTCTGGGGCTTGATTGCGGCCCCATGTCCGGCTTCGATAACGTCATGGTCGATGCGGATTTCTTTGCCGGAACGACGGTTAAATCGAATTTTATCTGTTCCATCGGCTACGGCAATGATGACCATCTGTACGGGCGCAGCCCCCGCTTCAGTTTTGATGAAGTATGCCGGGTTGAATAATTGGCCTTTAGCCCATCATCGGCTGATCCAGAACATGATCATTCATGACCTCGTAGGAACGGCTGTCGAAAAGCTGGTAGTGCCACCACTCTTTCAGGTAACAGTCCCAACCCGCCGCCGTCATTAAACCCAACAGGCGATAGCGATTTTCCTGAGCGACCGGGGAAATATCGGTATTGCCGTGATGAGACAGCGGCGTGAAGGCATCAAACGCGGTGCCCATATCAAGGGCTTCACCGGAACCGGCATCAACAAGCGTCAAATCAATGGCGACACCCCGTGAATGGGGCGAACCCCGGTTAGGATCGGTCAGAAAATCCGGGTCCGGGGTATGATCCCAAAGTTTGAACTGGGCCTCGGACGGGCGGAAGGCGTCAAAGATCTGAAAACGCCACCCCTGAGCACGGGCGAGGTCAATGGCGCGCCGTAAAAGCACTTCGGCATCACTGTGCAGGTAGCATCCGGGTCGAGTGTAGACCGGCTGGCCGGTGAAGTTGTCAGCGGTGGCGTACATTATGGTGATCGCCACATCGTGGCTTTCGGTGGAAATGGGGATCAGTGTCATATTTAAGACGAACCTTGTCGTTGACGAGATTCCCAGTATAACCCTCACAGTAACAAACGGAGCAAGGCAAGATGCGTATTTTGGCCATGGACACGGCGACCAGCGCCTGCTCGGTGGCGCTGTCAATTGACGGCGCTATCGTCAGCCATCGCCTCATCGAAATGGTCCGTGGTCAGGCAGAGGCCCTGGCCCCGATGATCGCCGATGTGCTGGAGGAAGCCGATATTGACGCAAGCGAACTTGATTTGCTGGCCGTAACGGTTGGGCCCGGCGCGTTTACGGGTTTGCGTATTGGCCTTGCCACGGCCCGCGCCATGGCGCTGGCCACTGATGTGCCCTGTCTTGGCATAAGTACGACGGAAGTTATTGCCCAGGCCGTTCCCGAACTGACATGGCCCGATGGCTCTTTACTGGTGGCGCTGGATTCGAAGCGTTCCGACATTTATGTGCAGCTGTTTTCAAAACCGGGTCAGGGGGTTGGGGAACCGCAAGCCATTGAACCTGAAAACCTGAGCCAGTGGCTGGGCGCTGTTTCGGGCCCCATTGGAATTGTCGGTGATGCCGGGCCTGTTGCGCTTGCCGCCCTGGTCGAAAAAGAAATTGATGTTTCCCCAGTAGACGCCCCCGGCGTTCCTGATGCCCGGGCGCTGGCGGCCGTTGCGGCGCGGCGCTGGAAAATTGGTGATCCGGCGCCAACGCCGAGCCCATTATACCTGCGCCCGCCGGATGCCAAATTGCCCCGCGATGGCGGCAAGCTGCGCCCATGAACAGCCAAATTATCGAGGCTGGCATCGCCCACGCCGAGGTTTTGGCAACCCTGCACGGCGACTGTTTTGACAGCGCCTGGGATCGTCAGGCGATCATCGACATTCTCGCCATGCCGGGTGTCTGTGCGCTGATTATCAGCACTGATCATCAGCCACAGGGCTTTGCCTTGTTCCGCCTTGCCGCCGACGAAACCGAAATTATCAGTATTGGCGTTTCACCGAAGGGCCGTCGGGAAGGACAGGCAGGGCGGCTCTTGCGGGCGATTATCGACCAAGCGAGCAGGCAGGGAGCGGAAAAAATATTCCTTGAGGTCGGTGAAGATAATGTGGCGGCTCGCGGACTTTATGAGAAGAGCAGCTTCACCCTGGTTGGAAGGCGAAAAGGGTATTATAACCACGGCGCGAAAAAAACCGACGCTTTGATTTACAGTCTTGAAATAACAGCCAAGTAATAAAGATAAATAATTATAAGTCGCGCAGACTCTAAAATTACCTTTTACGGATCAGCAAACGATGAATTCCATCGTTAACCGCGGTCTCGGCTTCGGGTTCAAGACTGACCACTTCATGGCCCATATCGAGCACGGAACGGGGCACATTTTCAAGCGGTTCTGCGCCTTGCAGCCGCACTTCGGCCAATTCTCCCGGGGCCATTTTCTCAATCACCAACTTGGTCCGAACGAAGGTCATGGGACAGGTTTCCGGCGTGATATCCAGGAAGTAATCGGCATTTGGCTGATTCTTGCTTTGATTGTTTTTATTCATGCTATTAACTTGCGATTGGTGTGTGTGTTCTTTATATAATGCTAAATCATTAATTTAATGGAATTTTTTGAAAATGAGCGACAAGCCAAACATAAACGAGGTGCTGGAACTGACGACCGAGATCGTCTCGGCCCATGTCGGCAACAATACGGTTGCTGTCAATGACCTGCCCAATCTGATACAGGAAGTATATAAAACCCTGTCATCTATTGGAAGCGATCAGGGCACGGCAGAACGTCCTCGCCCGGCAGTTGCTGTTAAAAAATCGATATTTCCTGATTACATTATCTGTCTGGAAGATGGCAAAAAACTTAAAATGCTGAAACGCCACCTGAAAACATCTTACAATATGTCGCCTGAAGAATATCGTGAACGCTGGAATCTGGGTGCGGATTATCCGATGGTTGCGCCGAATTACGCGAAACACCGCTCCAATCTGGCGAAGAAAATCGGGCTTGGCACAAAACCCCGCAAGGGTCGCGGCAAAGCAGCTTAGGGAAGCTGTCTTCAGAAGTGAAAGTTTATGAACCTTAAATGACGGCGATATCACGGATCGAGCAGATCTGCATTGACAAGGGCATGAAGATGACCGGCCAGCGCCGGGTTATCGCCCGGGTTCTTTCGGAATCAGACGATCATCCCAATGTTGATGAAGTGCATAAAAGGGCCTCGGACATTGACCCGAAAATTTCCATTGCCACGGTCTACCGTACCGTTCGCCTGTTCGAGGAGGCGGCGATTCTTGAAAAGCATGATTTTGGCGATGGCAGCGCTCGTTATGAAGAAGCCACCGACGATCATCACGACCACCTGATCGATATTCGCAGTGGCGCGGTTCTTGAATTCCATAACGAGGAGATCGAGGCCCTGCAACGCAAGATCGCTGAAAGCCATGGTCTCAAACTTGTTGGCCACAGGCTCGAACTTTACGGCGTCCCCATAGGCGACGATGAAAAGGAGTGATCCAAGGCACGTGCGCAACCAGCTTGACACACCCAAACACAGTGTTACCATTTTGTCAGATAACATGCCCTCGCAAGCCAGGACTCATTGGTATAAGGACGGGCCTGACACTTGACCAAGAAACTGCATATCAAGACCTACGGCTGTCAGATGAACGTTTATGACTCGGCCCGGATGACTGATGTCCTGATGCCTTTGGGATATCAGGTGACGGACAACCCAGATGATGCCGATATGGTTGTTCTCAATACCTGCCATATCCGTGAAAAAGCGGCCGAAAAAGTATACTCGGAACTGGGCCGCCTGAACCGAACCAAGCAACGCAAACAAGACCAGGGATCGGATATGATCCTGGCGGTTGCCGGCTGCGTCGCCCAGGCCGAGGGTGAGGAAATGCTGCGCCGGGCACCATTTGTCGATCTGGTTTTCGGGCCGCAAACCTATCACGATCTGCCTGAAATGATCGCCCGTCTCTCGCGCCAGGGCGGGACCGTGCTGAATACGGATTTCACGGTTGAGGCAAAGTTTGATCACTTGCCTGATACGACGGCGGACAGTGGCGCGCTTGATGGCGCATCGGCTTTCCTGACCGTTCAGGAAGGCTGTGATAAATTTTGCGCCTTTTGTGTTGTTCCCTATACACGGGGCGCGGAATTCTCGCGCAGGCCTTCTGAAATCCTTGAAGAAACCCGCAGGCTTGTTGATCTTGGCGTTAAGGAAGTGACTCTGCTGGGGCAGAACGTCAACAGCTATCATGGGCTTGGCGATGATGACGAGTGGGGGCTTGGCCGCCTGATCCGGGCGACAAGTAAAATCGCCGGGATTGAGCGGATCAGGTACACCACGTCTTATCCGGCTGATGTTGATGATGCGCTGATTGCTGCCCACCGGGATGTGGAACAGCTGATGCCGTTCCTGCATTTGCCGGTTCAGTCGGGATCGGACCGGGTCCTTAAGGCTATGAACCGCCGCCACGGCGCCGATGAGTATCGGGCGTTGGTCGAAAGGTTGCGTTCGGCGCGTCCAGACCTGGCCCTGTCGTCGGATTTTATTGTCGGCTTTCCCGGTGAAACCGATGATGATTTCAAAGCGACCATGAAGCTGGTCGAAGATATCGGTTTTATTCAGGCTTACTCGTTTAAATACAGCCCGCGACCGGGAACCCCGGCGGCCATTCTTGAAAATCAAGTCGACGAGGCTGTTAAAAGTGAGCGACTGGCCATTTTACAAGACGCCCTGAACGCCCGGCAACTGGCCTTCAATAAAAGCTGTGTCGGGGCCGTGATGCCGGTTCTGCTCGACAGGCCGGGGCGAAAGGTCGGGCAGATAGTTGGCCGTAGCCCCTATATGCAGCCGGTCCACGTCACCGCATCTGAGGAACTGTTCGGAACCATCGCCGATATACGCATCGATGAAGGCAAAGCCAACAGCCTGGCCGGATCATTACCAGAAAGACAAAACCTGGCTTTCGTAAATTCCGACAAAAAACCAGGCCTGGCTTCCAGAAACCCCAAACAACAAAAAGAGAACGCCGCATGACACCACCGACCAAGCCGCGCAGTTTGCAGGACAACGCCGATGACAGCCGCAAGTTGACCTTTGATGATAACAGTCTTGCCATGCAGCTTTTTGGCGCCCATCAGGCGCACCTGACAATTATTGAGCAACAACTTGGTGTGACCGCCCAGTCTGTTGGGAACGAGGTGACGCTGATCGGCGAGGCCGACGCCATTAACGCCGCCGCCGAAGCACTCGACGGATTATACGGGCGTCTTAAAAAAGGCATGTCAGTTGATCGCCACGAAGTCGAGGCGGTGCTGCGGATGGCGTCCACATCCGGATCGCAGGTCACAGACGCTGATATCGAGATCAAAACCCGCAAGCGGACGATTTCTCCACGCACCCCGACCCAGGCCAAATATCTTCAGGCTATTGATGAAAATGAACTGGTTTTCGGAATTGGCCCGGCCGGTACGGGAAAAACATATTTGGCCGTTGCCAAGGCGGTTGAGCGGCTTGTCAGGGGTGACGTCGAGCGGATCATCCTGTCACGCCCCGCCGTCGAGGCCGGTGAACAGCTGGGCTTCCTTCCCGGGGACATGCAGGAAAAAGTCGACCCCTATTTGCGTCCGCTCTATGACGCCTTGCACGACATGATGCCGGGAGAACAAGTGGCCAAGCGACTGGAGAGCGGTGAAATCGAAGTGGCACCCCTGGCCTTCATGCGCGGACGTACCTTGGCCAATGCCTTTGTTATTCTTGATGAAGCCCAGAACACGACGGCCGTTCAGATGAAAATGTTTTTAACCCGGCTGGGCGAAAATGCCCGCATGGTGGTGACTGGCGATTTGACACAGGTCGACCTTCCCCGGGGCATCCGCTCGGGTTTGCGTGATGCCTCTGACATTCTCAGCCAGACCAAGGGCATCGGTTTTACCCGTTTTGGCAAGGACGATGTGGTTCGCCATCATCTGGTGTCAAAGATCGTCGGTGCTTATGACGAGGCCGAAATGCGCCGCCAGGCAGCGGCCCGGTACGAGAAAGGCAACGGCGCGAAAAGCGATGAGTGAACTGGACATTGACGTTTCAATTTCCGAGCCTGAGTGGACGACAGCTTTGGGTAATGTCGAGGAATTGTGCCGCGTCGCTGTAAAAGCCTGCCCGCATCCGGATGCCGGACCCGGCGAAGTCAGCATTTTGCTCAGTGATGATGAACAGGTTCGCCAACTCAATCGGGATTATCGTCATCAGGACAAGGCGACAAACGTGTTGTCATTTGCAAACAGTGAAGATACGGAATCTTTAGAATTTGCGCCTAGGCTACTGGGTGACATTGTCATCGCTTATGGCGTGACAAGTGTCGAGGCGGAAAATGAAGGCAAAACACTGGCCGACCATCTAACCCATCTGGTCATACACGGCATGTTGCATTTGCTTGGCTATGATCATCAGGACGATGCAGAAGCGGGGGATATGGAAGCCCTTGAAGTCAGCACCCTGGCTGGCCTTGGCATCGGCAACCCATACAGCGAACAAGCGGATTTGAAATGAACGACCCGGCGTCACTGAAATCTTCCAACGACAATGGAAATGCTGAAGCGGACGAACCCTCCAGCGGGCCGCTCGACTGGCTGAAAACCCTGTTCGGAATAAAAGCCGCCGAAGGGTCTGCCCGCGACGTGCTTGAGGAATTGATTGAAGAGCGCGAAGAAGCCGAAGTGCCTATTGATGCCGAAGAGCGTTTGCTGATGGCTAATATTCTTGAGCTTAAAGGCAGAACCATCCATGACGTTATGGTGCCCAGGGCCGATATTGTTTCTATCGAATGCGAAACCGGCCTGTCGGAATTAATTGATCTTTTAACCCGCGAAG
The DNA here is from genome assembly GCA_018662005.1 of Rhodospirillaceae bacterium. NCBI lineage: Bacteria > Pseudomonadati > Pseudomonadota > Alphaproteobacteria > Rhodospirillales > Rhodospirillaceae > Rhodospirillaceae bacterium. The sequence goes on from JABJHA010000004.1 coordinate 212,806, forward strand.
GCCATTCCCGGGTGCCGGTTTTCAACGAGAACCTGGACGATTCTATCGGCATGATTCATATCAAGGACGTGCTCGCCTGGCGTGGCAAAGACGAAGATTTCGCCTTGCGCCAGATCGTTCGCAAGGTTTTGTTCGTACCACCTTCCATGCAGGTGTTGGAGCTGTTGCTGGAAATGCGCGCCACCCGCTGCCACATGTCTTTGGTGGTTGATGAATTTGGCGGTATTGACGGGCTGGTGACAATTGAAGACCTGGTAGAGGAAATTGTCGGCGAGATCGAAGATGAACACGACCGCACGGATGAACCGGCCATGGTTGACGGCCCGAACGCCACCATCGTCGCCGATGCACGGGTGCCAATTGAAATGCTGGAACAACGTCTTGGCATCATCGTCAGTGATGAAGAGCGCGAAGATATCGACACGCTGGGCGGGCTTGTCTTTTTGCTGGCTGGCAGGGTGCCGGTGCGCGGCGAGTTGATCAGTCATCCTTCGGGAATTGAATTTGAAATCCTTGACGCCGATCCCCGGCGCATCAAAACAGTGCGCCTGCGCGGCGCAGAGGCCCTGACCCCGCCCTACTTGGGTGATGGTTAATTTTGTGAAGAGCAGGCTTTATCTCAGGGTCATTGCGCTGGGCGGATGGCGGCGCTGGGCGCTGACCTTTTTGCTGGGGGTTCTGGCTGCGGGGGCTATGGCGCCCTTGCACGGGGTGTTTCTGCTGGTTCCGGGCTTAAGCGGATTATTGTGGCTGGTGTTCTCCAAGGGCACGGCGCGGGCCGCTTTTGGCGTTGGTTGGTGGTTTGGCTTTGGCCATTTTTCAGCTGGTTTATATTGGGTTGCCAACGCCTTGCTGACCTATCCTGATCGTTTTGGCTGGATGGCGCCCTTTGCAGTGTTTGGGCTGGCCGCGGTGCTGGCCTTGTTTCCCGCCTGCGTTACCGTGCTGACAAGACTGTCGGCCCGTCGGTGTAGCGGTATTGGGCGGGTCCTTGTCTTTGCCGCCCTGTGGACGACTTTCGAGTGGCTGCGAAGCTGGGTCTTTACCGGCTTTCCCTGGAACCTGATCGGCAGCGTCTGGGCTTTTTCCGATCCGATGATTCAATTGTCGGCACTTGCCGGTGTTTACGGTCTTGGCTTGCTCACGGTCATTGTCGCCGCGATGCCAGCGCTTTTGGCCGGTGGCGACGAATGGGCGGTCAAGGGAAGCCCATTACGACCGCTGACACTGGCCGTCCTCGCCCTTGTCGTTGTCTGGGCCGGTGGGGCGGTGCGATTATCAGGGGCGACGGCGGACAGGGTTCCCGATGTGCGTCTGCGATTGGTGCAGCCCAACATTGATCAAAAACTGAAATGGGATCGTCAATACCGATCAAGTCATTTCAATGATCAATTGGCCATGAGCGTGGCCCCGCCTTCCCCCGGTGTGGAGCAACCGACACATGTGATTTGGGCCGAAACGGCGACTACCTTCTTTATCAGCAAGGATGGAAATGTACGCAAGGCCCTTGCCGGGGCGACACCCAAGGGCGGCCTGCTGATGACCGGCGCGCCGCGCACAAGCTCGCAAAGTGAGCCTGTCTATCGGGTCTGGAACAGTTTTCAGGTGATTGACGAAGAAGCCCGCATTGTCGGGACGTATGATAAATCTCACATGGTTCCGTTCGGCGAGTATATGCCTTTTCGCAAGGTCTTGAATTTAGCCAAAATAACCGACGGGGCGACGGATTTCTCGCCAGGCCCGGGCCCTAAAACCCTGCGTCTAAAAGGATTGCCGCCCGTCTCGCCGCTGATTTGCTACGAAGTAATTTTTCCGGGCGAGGTTGTCGATCAACGGGACCGGCCGGAATGGTTGCTCAACCTGACCAATGATGGCTGGTACGGTGTCAGTTCCGGGCCTTATCAACATTTCGCGGCTGCCCGCTTTCGGGCGGCAGAACAAGGTTTGCCCCTTGTTCGGGTCGCCAACACGGGAATATCCGGTGTCGTCGATGGCTACGGGCGTGTCATTGCCAAACTGGGGCTGTCCGAACAGGGCGTTCTTGATAGCGCCTTGCCATCAGCACTTGGGCCAACGCTTTATGGGCGGCTGGGTGACTGGATTGTTATATTGCTGGTCCTGCTTGTTTCCGGGGCCGGTCTTTTAATGAAGCCTGGGCGACGTGCAGGTTGAGCGATAGCGTTATAAATATTACCGGTAATAATTAAATATTCTTGAATAACATTGTGTGGGAGATCATATTAGAGGCGGATGGGTGAGAATGATCTGGTTGCATGAATTGTGCTGGCAAGCGACCTGTTTTAAGCGGCTGAAAGTGCGTCTTGAAGTCTTTGTCGCCAGCACGTGTTCCTGAAACCATATATAAAGGGTAGAAAATAAAGATGAGTAAAGCAGCAGTTAAACGTAAACCCCGTGCCCCCAAACCAGATGACGCCCTTCTGGGCGTTCCCCGCGCCGTCGACATGCATGTCGGCGCCCGTTTGAGATTGCGCCGAACATTGCTTGGCATCAGTCAGGAAAAACTTGGCGATTCCGTTGGCCTGACCTTTCAGCAAATTCAGAAGTACGAACGCGGTGCCAACCGGGTTGGCGCTTCCAGAATTTATGAATTCTCCCGTGTCCTCGATGTTCCGGTATCATATTTCTTTGATGAAATGAATGATGTCACGAAGGCAACCCGGGGCCGTCGTATTGACCTCAAGGGCCTGACAGATGGCGATCAGGTGGAACTGGAATCTGACCCGCTGGCACGTCGTGAGACCTTGGAGTTGGTTCGTGCTTACTATAAAATAAACGATCCAAAAATTCGCAAACGGCTGTTTGAATTGACAAAAACTCTGGCCAATAGCCAGGTCATTTCCTGAAAAAAGCAAACGGCGGATAAACCCCCTGTTTATGCACGGATTTATGGCTGTTGGGCAGTCGCGAATAATGCTTGACCGGTCTTCAAAATCTTGACAAAAGAACGTCATCGACAAGCCTGTAAAGGCTTGTCGACTTGGTCGTGGATGGATTTGGACTACTTGCCGCCACGTTAAATATTGCGCTAAGTGGGCTATATGATTTAAACGGCATGACCGTTTCGGCCCTTGGTCCAGTTGGACAATTCTACAATGATTCGGAGGGATCGAACGTGTCAAATACCGACTATCTGTTTACCAGTGAATCTGTTTCCGAAGGCCATCCTGACAAGGTTAGCGATCGGGTATCGGACGCTATTGTTGACGCCTTTCTGGCCGCCGATCCGTTATCGCGGGTGGCTTGCGAGACCTTATGCACAACCAATCGCATCGTTCTTGCCGGCGAAGTCCGTGGCCCCGAGCCGCTGGTTAACTCAAAAGGCGAAGTCGACAAAGAGCACATGGAACACATCGCCCGTCAGGCCGTCAAGTCCATCGGTTACGAACAGGACGGTTTCCATTGGCAGCACGCCGACGTCAGCGTTCACTTGCATGGCCAGTCCGGCGATATCGCCATGGGCGTCGATGCGGCAGGTAACAAGGATGAAGGAGCAGGCGATCAGGGCATTATGTTCGGTTACGCCTGCACCGAAACCGACAGCCTGATGCCGGCGGCTATTCATTTTTCCCATGGTATCTTGCGCTCCATGGCTGAAGCCCGTCATTCCGGCACGACTCCGGGCTTGTTACCGGATTCAAAAAGTCAGGTGACCTTGCGCTACGTTGATGGCAAGCCGGTCGGCGCGACATCCGTGGTGGTTTCGACCCAGCACACCGAAGACTTAAGCCAACAGGACATCCGTGAGCTTGTTCGCCCGCATGTTGAAGGCATTCTGCCGGATGGCTGGATGTGTCCGGAAGATGAATTCTATGTCAACCCGACTGGCCGTTTTGTCATTGGCGGGCCTGATGGCGACGCCGGGCTAACCGGTCGTAAAATTATTGTCGACACCTATGGCGGTTCCGCCCCCCACGGCGGCGGCGCGTTTTCCGGTAAAGACCCGACCAAGGTTGACCGTTCTGCCGCCTACGCTGCGCGTTACCTGGCCAAGAACGTGGTTTCCGCCGGCATCGCCGACGGCTGCACAATTCAACTCGCTTACGCCATCGGCGTTTCCAAGCCGCTGTCTGTCTATGTCGATACCCACGGTACAGGCGAAGTCGATGAGGCAAAACTTGTAGCCACCTTGTGCGAGATGGTTGATTTGAGCCCGCGCGGTATTCGCGAGCATTTGAAACTGAGCCAGCCGATCTATGAGCGCACCGCCGCGTATGGTCACTTTGGCCGCGAGCCGGAAGCTGACGGCGGCTTCTCGTGGGAGAAAACCGATCTCGCCGATGCCCTCAAATCGGCCTTCTGACAAACCGGACTGGCACGGGCGCAGGCATGGAAAAAAACTGCGCCCCGGCCACAAGGAACTTGTCGAAAAACGCCTGCCGGCCTTAAGGGTTACGGCCCAAAGCCCCGATCCTGACTTTGCCGCCACCATGGCGGAGACTCCGACCCATGTATGGCTGGAAATCGGCTTTGGCGGCGGTGAACATCTGGCCGCCCAGGCCAGGGCTCATCCTGATATTGGCTTTATTGGCGCCGAACCGTTTGTTAACGGGGTCGCCAAGCTGCTCAGTGCCATCGACGGCGAGGATTTGAAAAATATCCGTATCTGCGACGATGACGCCAGGCCCCTGCTCGACGCCATGGCCGAAAAATCTGTCGACAGGGCGTTCGTTTTGTTTTCCGACCCGTGGCCGAAAAGGCGTCAAAACAAGCGCCGCTTTATTGTGAAGGAAAACCTCGATCGCCTGGCCCGGGTCATGAAAGATGGCGCCCAGTTGCGCTTTGCCAGCGACCATATGGACTTTGTTTCATGGTCCCTGCAGCGCCTGATTGCCCATCCCTGTTTCAGTTGGCAGGCGCGAACGGCCGGTGACTGGCGGACGCCGCCGCAAGACTGGCAACCGACTCGATATGAGGAAAAAGCCCTGGCCCGTGGCGAACGCCCGGCCTACCTGCTTTTCAACCGCCTGCCCCGCTCGCCCAAATAACCAAAAAAACCTTGTGTTTTAAATGCCATCGGGTGTATATGTGCGCCTCAATCACGTAGGAATTATTACGTGTCTCGTTAGGTTCGGCATTGATCGAAATTGATGGGGTGGGCCTTGCGGCCCGCCTTTTGTTTTTGTGGAACGTGTTAAAGGCCCTTTAGTCGTATGGAACTTGTCCATCGTATCGAGGAAATGATCTCGCCTACCGTTGAAGCGATGGGCTTTAGGCTGGTCAAGGTGGATTACACAGGCGGTCGCAAGCCGCGCCTTCAGATTATGGCCGAAGAGGCAGACACAGGCCGCATGAATGTTGAGGATTGCGCAACCATCAGCCGGGCCGTTTCGGCGATACTGGATGTGGAAGATCCGCTTGCCGGGACGTATGCTCTTGAAGTCTCCTCACCAGGCATCGACAGACCCCTGACCAGGCCCGGGGATTTCGAGAAATTTGTCGGCTTTGACGCCAAAATTGAAACCAGCCGCGCCATTGACGGACGCAAACGCTTTAAAGGGCGGCTGGCGCAGGTAAATGACGAGATGGTCAGGATCGAGACCAAGGAGAAGGCTTACGATCTTGCCCACCAGGATATTAATAGTGCGAAACTGCTGCTCAGCGACGATTTGATCGCGGCAGCCCAAGGACAGCGAAAACAATGAATGAGACAATGAGCGAAACCGATGCAGTCCATGCCCGCCCGGAACTTTTGCAGGTTGCCGAAACAGTAGCGCGCGACAAGGGAATTGAGCAGGACGAAGTTCTCGAAGCGATGGAACAGGCCATTCAAAAGGCCGGGCGTTCCAAGTATGGCCACGAGCACGACATTCGCGCCACAATTGACCGTAAGTCTGGCGAAATCACTCTGGCCCGGTTCGTCGAGGTTGCCGAGGAAATCGAAAACGAAACTACCCAGACAACTCTGGAAGAAGCCCGCAAAACCAAGGCTGACGCCGAGCTTGGGGAGTTTCTGATTGATCCCCTTCCGCCCATTGATTTTGGCCGCATCGCCGCCCAGACCGCCAAGCAGGTGATTGTCCAGAAAGTCCGTGACGCCGAACGCAAGCGTCAGTACGAGGAATACAAAGAACGTTCCGGCGAAGTCGTCAATGGCCTGGTCAAGCGCGTCGAATTTGGCAATATCATTGTTGATCTTGGCCGCGCCGAAGCCTTGTTGCGTCGCGACGAGGCTATTCCACGCGAACACTTTAACAATGGTGACCGTATCCGGGCATATATCGTTGATGTCCGTGAGGAAATGCGGGGCCCGCAGATTTTCCTGTCCAGAACACACCCCAAGTTTATGGCCATGCTGTTTGCCCAGGAAGTGCCGGAAATTTATGACGGTATTATCGAGATTAAGTCGGTGGCCCGGGACCCCGGCTCACGCGCCAAAATCGCCGTGCTGTCCAACGATTCCAGCATCGACCCGGTTGGCCCGTGTATTGGTATGCGCGGTTCGCGCGTTCAGGCCGTCGTCGGTGAATTGCAGGGTGAAAAAATTGATATCATCCAATGGTCCATGGACCCGGCCACTTTCATCGTTAACGCCCTTGCCCCGGCAGAAGTCGCCAAGGTCGTTCTTGATGAGGAAAACAATAAAATCGAAGTCGTCGTTCCCGATGAACAGCTCAGTCTGGCTATTGGCCGGCGTGGCCAGAATGTCCGTCTGGCGTCGCAGCTTTCGGGCTGGGACATCGATATCCTGACCGAGGCCGAGGAATCCGAACGCCGCCAGCAAGAATTTATCAGCCGTTCCCAGATGTTTGTTGAAGCTCTGGATGTTGATGAAGTGATCGCCCACCTGCTGGTCACTGAAGGGTTCTCGTCGATCGAACAGGTTGCTTTCGTGCCCGTTGATGATCTGGTTGAAATTGAAGGTTTTGACGAAGATGTCGCCGAAGAATTGCGCGAAAGGGCTCGCGGCTTCCTTGAAGCGAGAGATCAGGAACTGGCGAAGCGTCGCAGCGAACTGGGTGTCAGCGATGACATCGCCGCCATTGCCGGGATCACACCGGTGATCATGGTGGCGCTTGGCGAAGGTGAAATTAAAACCCTCGATGACCTTGCCGACCTTGCCGGTGATGAATTGCTCGAGTTGCTGCCAGCTGATGTTTCCATGAGCCAGAACCAGGCCAATGAAATTATCATGGCCGCCCGTGCCCACTGGTTCCCGGGTGAGGATCTTGGGGCAAGCGAGACAGCTGAAAGTGAAGAAGCCGTGGCAGACGAAGCCGCAATTGAAGACGTGAAGGACGAGTAGAGGGCTGGCAAAATATGGCCGGGCGAAAAAATCCCCGCGTGAAGCAGAAAGGGGAAACATCGCTGCGACGCTGCATTGTCAGTGGCGCTGAAATGTCGAAAGACAAGATGGTGCGCTTTGTTGTTGGCCCGGGCGATGAAATTGTCGCCGATGTAGAAGCCCGTCTGCCGGGCCGGGGTTTTTGGTTGAGTGCTGAGCGTGGTATGATACATACGGCGTGCGCCAAAAACCTGTTTGCCAAGGCGGCGCGCGCAAAGGTCAACATCCCCGCCGATCTGGCTGATCGGGTTGAGGGCTTGCTGGCCAAGAGGTGCCTGAACCATGTTGGCTTGGCACGACGCGCCGGAGAGGCGGTTTCGGGTTTCGGTAAGGTCGAAGCCTGGTTAAAATCCGGCAAACCTGCCGGGGTGTTGATGGCTGCCGCTGACGGGGCCGAGGACGGGTTGGCGAAAGTTCGGGCATGGGCCGCAAAGACGCCGGTCATTGTCGCCCTCGACGCCAACGAATTGGGCCAGGCGTTTGCCCGCGAACGGGCGGTCCACGTGATCGTCGCGCCGGGTCGATTGGCTCATAACCTGCTGGTTGATGCCGGCAGACTTGAAGGGTTAAGAAAGACCGGGGCGAAAGCCCAGGCAACGACGACGTAGCTGGCTAAACTGGCCGCCCTTATGGGGTGGATTAATGAACGGAATACTGATGAGCGAGACCATAGACAAAGACAAGAAAAAGAAGCCCCTGGGCCTGTCGCGCCCGGGCACGTTGGAATTGAACAAGACCATTGAATCCGGTCAGGTTCGCCAGAGCTTCTCCCATGGCCGCTCGAAAATGGTCCAGGTTGAGGTTCGCAAGAAACGAACCTTTGCCCAGAATGACTCAGGCCGCATGTCCGAGGTCAAAGATGAGCCTGAACTGGTCTTAGAGCCGGTTGAAGAAGTCGTCGAAGTTGAAGAGAAACAGCCCGAAGTCGAAGCAACGCCTACTCCTGGCGCATCCCTGACGGGCGAAGAAAAGGCTGCCCGCGCCCGCGCCCTGCAGGACGCCAAGGTTGCCAGCGAAGAAGCTGCCGTCCTTGCTGCAATGGCGCCGCCGGCACCGGATCCTGAGCCTGATCCTGAGCCTGAGCCGGAACCAGAAGCCGCCCTGTCCGCTGAAGACGAGGCCGCTGCTGCTGCTGCCAAAGTCCAGGCCGAAGAAGAGGCCGCTCAGCGCAAGAAAGAACAGGACGCCGCCAGCGCTTCTGCTGCTGCGCAAAAGCTGGAAGCCGCGCAAAGTGGTGAAGGAGATGCCGCAAAGCACCGGCCAAAGCACGCCGTCCCCCGTGAAGAAGAAGTTAAACGTCCAACCCCCAAACAGCGTGGCGAGAAACGCCGTCGTTCAGGCAAGTTGACCATCGCCGAGGCTCTGGTTGACGGCGAAGAGCGGACCCGCTCGCTGGCCTCTGTCAAGCGAGCCCGCGAGAAGGAAAAGCAGAAACAGAAAAAAGTTCTCTCCGAGGGCAAGAAGATTATCCGTGATGTCGTCATTCCCGAATCCATCACCGTTCAGGAACTGGCCAACCGCATGGCCGAACGCGCCCACGATGTTATCAAGACATTGATGAAGATGGACGTCATGGCGACGATCAACCAGCCCATCGATGCCGATACGGCAGAACTTGTGGTTAGCGAATTTGGCCATAATCTGAAACGGGTCAGTGACAGCGATGTTGAAATCGGACTCAAGGACGGCGGTGATGATGATTCTCTTGAAAGCATGGAGCCTCGCGCCCCTGTCGTTACCGTCATGGGCCACGTTGATCATGGTAAAACGTCACTTCTGGACGCCCTTCGTGAAACCGATATTGCGGGCCGCGAAGCCGGCGGCATCACCCAGCATATTGGCGCCTATCAGGTAACCCATGACAGTGGCGAGAAAATCACTTTCGTTGACACCCCGGGTCACGCGGCCTTTTCGGACATGCGCGCTCGCGGCGCCAAGGTCACCGACATTGTTGTGCTGGTTGTCGCTGCTGACGATGGCATCATGCCGCAAACCGTCGAGGCGATCAGTCATGCCAAGGCTGCCGGTGTGCCGATCATTGTTGCCATTAACAAAATGGATGTGAGCGGCGCAGATGCCAGTCGTGTGCGTCAGGATCTTTTGCAGCACGATCTGGTGGTCGAGGAAATGGGCGGCGAAGTGATTACCGTCGAAGTTTCGGCCAAGGAAAAAACCAATCTGGACAAGCTCGAGGAAATGATCCTCCTGCAAGCCGAATTGCTTGACCTGAAGGCCAACCCGAACCGTCCGGCGGAAGGCGTTATTATCGAATCGAAAATGGAAACAGGTCGCGGTTCCGTGGCCACCATTTTGATCCAGCGCGGCACCTTGAAGACAGGTGATATTATTGTGGCTGGCGGTGAATGGGGACGGGTCCGCGCTTTGATAGATGATCACGGCCAGCAAATTGATGAAGCCAAACCATCCATGCCGATCGAAGTGCTTGGCCTAAATGGTGCGCCCGATGCCGGTGATGAAGTGAGCGTGGTTGAAAACGATTCCCGCGCCCGCGAGGTTACCGAATTCCGTCAGCGTCGCGTGAAAGACGCCCGTCATGTTGCCGGTGCGCGTGGCACCCTGGAGGAAATGTTCGAGAAAATCGGCCAGGGCGAAGTGCAGACCCTGCCGGTGGTTCTCAAGGCCGATGCACATGGTTCTGTTGAGGCGATTACTGCCGCCCTTGATAAAATGGCGACCGACGAAGTTAAGGTGCAAATGCTGCATTCGGGCGTTGGCGGCGTTAACGAAGCCGACATCACGCTGGCCAACGCCAGTGGCGGTTTTGTCATCGGCTTTAACGTTCGCGCCAATCCTCAAGCCCGCGACCTGGCAAAGCAGGACGCCGTTGAGATTCGCTATTACTCGATCATCTATAATGTCATTGATGACTTGCGTAGCGCCCTGTCTGGCATGTTAGCCCCCACCTTGCGCGAGAACCTGCTTGGTTATGCTGAAATTCTTGAAGTCTTCGGCGTCTCAAAAGTTGGTAAAGTTGCCGGGTGTCTGGTCAGTGAAGGCATGGTCAAACGTGGCTCAAGTGTACGTCTGCTGCGCGATGACGTGGTTATCCATGAAGGCGAGCTCAGCCAGCTCAAGCGTTTCAAGGACGACGTCAAGGAAGTCAAGGAAGGTACCGAGTGCGGTATGGCCTTCGCAAATTATGAAGACCTGAAGATCGGCGACCGGATCGAATGTTTCGATGTTGAGGAGATCGCCCGCGAGCTTGAAGCGTCTTAAGAAATAACTTCACGTCAGCTGGCTAAGTAGCCATGAACAAGCGTAACGCCCGCGCGCCATCACAGCGCCAACTTCGTGTCGGCGAAGAAATTCGTCATGCCATTGCCCACGTTCTTGAGCGCGGCGAGGTTCGTGATCCTGATCTGGCCGGGATTGCCATCACGGTGACCGAAGTGCGGGTCAGTCCCGATCTGAAAAACGCCACTGCTTATGTGGTTCCGTTAGGCGGTCTTGGTGATATGGCCGGGATCGTTGACGCCCTGAATCGTATCAGTTCGTTCTTGCGTCACCGGGTCGTTCAGGATGTCAAGTTACGCAGCGCCCCCAGGCTGTCATTCCTGGCAGATACCTCGTTTGATGAAGCCGGTCATATCAACGACCTCCTGCATTTGCCTGAAGTCGCCCGCGATTTGGAAAGCGACGACGACGATGGGGCGTAAACGCAAGGGCGATCCGGTCCATGGCTGGTTAATTGTCGATAAGCCCCTGGGGCTTACCTCAAGCACTGTCGTGGGCAAGGTGAAGCGGTTGTTTAACGCCGCCAAGGCCGGTCATGGCGGCACCCTGGATCCCCTGGCAAGCGGCGTTTTGCCCATAGCTTTTGGCGAGGCCACGAAAACCGTCTCTTATGTCATGGACGGCATCAAGGTTTATCAATTCACCGTTCGCTGGGGCGAAAGCCGGACCACCGACGATGGTGAGGGCGAGGTAACCCGGACCAGCGATGTGCGTCCCGATGAGGCGGCGATCAACGATGCGCTGAAATCCTTTGTTGGTGATATCGAGCAAGTCCCGCCGGCGTATTCGGCAATCAAGGTTGATGGCAAACGGGCTTACGATTTGGCCCGCAACGATATCGCCGTTGAACTGAAACCCAGAACCATCCATATCGAGCGCTTTGACCTGATTGATATGCCCGGCCCGGACCACGGGACCTTTGAAGTGGTCGCCGGAAAAGGCTCTTATATGCGCGGCCTGGCCCGTGATTTGGCTTTAAAATTAGGCACTTGCGGGCATATCTCGGCCCTCAGGCGGCTCAAAGTCGGTCCTTTTGATGAAAAGGTTGCGATTTCGCTGGATAAACTGGAGACCCTGGGGCATAGTGCGCCGCTCGCGGACCAATTGCTTGCTGTTGAGACCGCGCTGGACGACATCCCGGCGCTGGCCCTGACAGAAGAAGAGGCCCGCAACCTGCGGCACGGAAGGGCGATTTCCATCCTTCCCGTCGCAAACCGGTCATCCCTTGAAAAAGTCGACCCTGACGCAGTTTATTGCGCCATGGCCGATGGGAAACTGGTTGCTTTAACCAAGATCGCAGGCGGCGAGATTCGCCCCTTGCGGGTATTGAACTATTAACTTAGTGCAACCTGCCTTCGAAAGAAGGCAGACAAGTTGCCCTAATATTTTAAAATCGATCAAATTATCTGCCATCAACTGGCTTCATTTGATAGCAGTTTGATCTAATAATGGAGTACACGATGTCGATTACCGCTGACAAGAAGTCAGAGCTCATTGGCGAGTTCGCGACAGTTAAAGGCGACACAGGTTCGCCAGAAGTCCAGGTAGCGATCCTGACCGAACGGATCAACAACCTGACTGATCACCTGAAAACCCACAAAAAAGATCACCACTCCCGCCGCGGCCTGCTGATGATGGTTGGCCAGCGCCGGCGTTTGCTTGATTACCTCAAAAGCAGAAAAGTTGACCGCTATGAGGAACTGATCAAGCGCCTCGGGCTTCGCCGTTAAGGCTTTAGTCCAGGGGCCACCCCGCGACCGCTTGCACTTTATTAATGAATGCGGCGCGGTGTTTTTTATCAATCCGGATGAAGTGGCCCCAAATGACAACCCCGCTTAAAGGAAGGCCTTGGCGGGTATGATAGATGAAGGATAAGAGAAAGATGTTTAAAGAGTTTAGAAAAGAAATTGAATGGGGCGGACGTACCCTGGTTTTTGAAACCGGGAAAGTCGCTCGTCAGGCCGATGGGGCCGTCATGGTCACCTACGGCGACACAAAAGTTTTGTGTACGGTTGTTGGCGAAAGTAAGCCGAAGCCGGGATTGGACTTTTTCCCGCTGGGTGTTCACTACCTGGAAAAAGCCTACGCCGCCGGTAAAATTCCGGGCGGTTACCTGAAACGTGAAGGTCGTCCCAGCGACGCCGAAACCCTGACTTCCAGGCTTATTGACAGGCCGATCCGTCCGTTGTTCCCAAAGGACTACAAATGTGAAACCCAGGTCATTCTGACGTGCGTTTCCCATGACATGGAAAACCAGCCCGACATCGTCGCCATGATTGGCACATCAGCCGCGCTGACCATTTCCGGATTGCCGTTCATGGGCCCCATTGGCGGTTGCCGCGTTGGTTACATAAATGGCGAATACGTGCTCAACCCGCAGGTTGATGATATGGAGACTTCGGACCTGGACTTGATTGTCGCCGGTACCACCGAAGGCGTTCTGATGGTTGAATCAGAAGCTTCCGAGCTTTCCGAAGAAGTCATGCTCGGCGCTGTTGCTTTTGGTCACACGGCGTTCCAGCCGGTTATTGAAGCCATTATCGAAATGGCTGAAGCCTGCGCCAAGGAACCCCGCCCGCTGCCCGAACCGGTAGAAGGTGCGGCTGAAATGGCCACCATGATTGGTGATAAAGCCGAAGCCGGTTTGCGTGACGCTTACGCTGAAACCGACAAGATGGAGCGTCAGACCAAAGTTTCCGCGGCCAAGACGGCTGTTAAAGAAGAGCTCCGCGAAGATGAAAGCGTCGATCAGGAATTGCTCGAAAAAATCATGGGCGACGCCTTCAAGAAAATCGAAAAGCATATCGTGCGCCGCGATGTTTTGAAGACCGGCCTGCGTATTGATGGTCGCGACACCAAGACCGTGCGGCCCATTGCCGCCGAAGTAGGTGTCCTGCCACGGGCCCACGGCTCAGCCCTGTTCACCCGCGGTGAAACCCAGGCTGTGGTTGTCGCCACTTTGGGTACGGGCCAGGACGAGCAGCGTGTTGACGCGCTGGCTGGTGAATACTTTGAAAACTTCATGCTGCATTATAACTTCCCGCCGTATTCGGTTGGTGAAGCCGGTCGCTTCGGCTTTACCGGGCGACGTGAAATTGGTCATGGTAAACTCGCCTGGCGGGCTATCCATCCGGTGATGCCATCGAAGGATGACTTCCCCTACACCATTCGCGTGGTTTCCGAGATTACTGAATCCAACGGCTCCTCGTCGATGGCTTCGGTTTGCGGCACCTCCTTAGCCATGATGGACGCCGGTGTGCCGATGGCGCGCCCTGTCGCCGGTATCGCTATGGGCCTGATCAAGGAAGATGACGGCCACGCTGTATTGTCTGATATTCTTGGTGATGAAGATCATCTGGGCGATATGGACTTTAAGGTTGCCGGCACGGATCAGGGTATTACCTCGCTGCAAATGGACATCAAGATCACCTCGATCACCCAGGACATCATGAAGGATGCCCTGGCCCAGGCTAAGGATGGTCGTTTGCACATTCTGGACGAGATGGCCAAGTCCATCGATACGTCACGCGCCGAGGTTAGCTCAAACGCACCGCGTATTACCGCTTTCAAGATCAACAAAGACAAGATCCGCGAAGTGATTGGACCGGGTGGCAAGATGATTCGCGAAATTTGCGAAACAACCGGCGCCAAGATCGACCTTGAAGACGATGGAACGGTTAAGGTTGCCGCTGTCGATGAAAAGGCCGCTGAAGCCGCGATCAAGTGGATCAAGGATTTGACCCAGGAACCTGAAGTCGGCGCGATTTACACCGGCAAGGTCGTCAAAACCGTCGACTTCGGCGCTTTTGTCAACTTCATGGGTGCCAAGGACGGGCTCGTTCATATCAGTGAACTGGCTCCCGAACGGGTTGGCAAGACCACCGATGTCGTCAACGAAGGCGATATGGTCAAGGTCAAGCTGATTGGCATCGATGACCGCGGCAAGGTCAAGCTGTCCATGAAATCAGTCAATCAGGAGACTGGCGAGGAAATCGCTAAATAAAGCCTTCAATTTGCTAGGTTATGAAAAGGGCGGATGAAGTTATTGCATCCGCCCTTTTTACTGTCCCGGGGGCTTTGAATTCTATATTGTGCCCAAACATAAGCCCTTAAGTTTAAGTCTTAGGAGTCCTGTTGAAGTCTCTCGAACCTGTACTGATTTCCGGCCGTGAAGTTCTCCCGATTATCGAAGGTGGCAAGGGTGTTGCCGTGTCCAACGGCCTGAGCGCCGGGGCCTTTGCGGCGGCGGGTTGTGTCGGCACGGTGTCCGGCGTCAATGCGGATTCCTATGATCAAAACGGCGACGTTATCCCTCAGGTTTATCACGCCAAGACTCGACGCGAGCGTTGGCACGAACTGATTGCCTACGCCATTGATGGCGGCATTGCCCAGCTTCAGATCGCTCACGAGAAATCTGCTGGTAATGGCTGCATTCACGTCAACGTTTTGTGGGAAGCTGGCGGCACCCCGCAAGTTCTCGAAGGCATTCTTGAGGGCGCCAAGGGAATGGTCCACGGCGTCACTTGCGGCGCCGGCATGCCCTACAAAGTCGCTGAAATTGTCTCAAGTTACGGCGTCTATTATCACCCGATCATTTCATCAGCCAGGGCCTTTCGGGCGTTGTGGAAGCGGGCCTACCACAAATATGCTGAATTCCTTGGTTCTGTTGTCTACGAAGACCCGTGGCTGGCCGGGGGTCACAATGGCCTGAGCAACGTCGAAGATCCCGAGAAGCCACAGGATCCCTATCCGCGCATTGTTGAATTGCGCAAGATCATGCGCGAGTTCGGACTTGATAACACACCCATCGTTATGGCGGGCGGGGTTTGGTATTTGCGTGAATGGCAAGACTGGCTGGATAACCCTGAATTAGGCCCCATCGCTTTTCAATTTGGCACTCGCCCCTTGTTGACCAAGGAAAGCCCGGTTTCCAAAGCCTGGCAGAAGCGGCTGCTGACATTGAAAGAAGGCGATATTTTCCTTAATAAATTCAGTCCCACCGGCTTTTATTCATCTGCCGTGCGCAACAATCTGCTCAACGAACTTGAAGGACGGACCCTGCGCCAGGTGCCTTACAGCCGTGCAGCCGAAGGCGACATGAGCGAAGCCTTGCCGGTCGGGGCACGCGGGCGACCAATCTATTTAACGGCCGGTGACAAGGTCCGGGCGGAAGCCTGGATTGCCGAGGGTTACGATGAGGCTATGAAAACACCGGACGATAGTGTGATTTTCGTGGCCCGGGAAAAATCCCGCGAGATTGTCACCGATCAACAAAATTGCATGGGCTGTTTGTCCCAGTGCCGCTTCTCCAACTGGTCCGAAGGGGAATCCGGGACGACCGGAAAGCGTGCCGATCCGCGCTCGTTCTGCATTCAGAAAACCCTGCAGGATATCGCCCACGGCGGTTCGATTGAGGACAATTTAATGTTCTCGGGTCATAACGCATTTAAGTTTGGCAGCGACCCGTTTTACGAAAACGGTTTTGTTCCAAGCGTGCAACAACTTGTTGATCGTCTTGTCAGTGGCGATTGAAGGTATGGAAAAGGCTTTCTTTTCAAACCCATAAAAAAAATATGGTTACAAGCGACTTTCAAAGTTGGATTATTCCAAACTAATTGTTAAAGTCATGGAAACAAATAGAATCTTGCCACCCTTTAGGGTGGGTACAACAAAAAAATGGAAACAACACATGCGTCCTTATAGTCATTTTCTCGATCAAATCAGATTAGCGGGTCTGCGCCCGACGCGGCAAAGACTGGCCCTGGCCAAATTATTGTTCAGCGGCGAAAACCGTCATGTAACCGCCGAGTCTCTGCACGGGGAAGCCCAGGCGGAAAAAATGCGGGTTTCATTGGCGACCGTCTACAACACCTTGCATCAGTTCACCAGCGCCGGGCTGTTGCGCGAAATCGTTGTCGACGCCCAACGCTCGTACTTCGACACCAATACCGGCGATCACCATCATTTCTATTTTGAAGAAAATGGCATGTTGACCGATATCTCTGACGACATGATGTCGCTCACCAAGGTCCCGGAAGCTCCCGAAGGTATGGCGATCAAAAGCGTTGATATCGTCGTGAGAGTTGTGGAAAAAACTCAATAAAATCAACTATTACAATAAGTTATGGAATAGTTTAGAATTAATTGACTTTCCTTGCGCTTGACGACATATTGATGCCTGAAATTCGTTGCTACTGACGGCACAGGCCACAGACAGAATTAATCTTGAACAAAAGGAAGCATGAGATGCCCGCACTGAAAGATTCACAAACCGAACAAAACCTCAAAGACGCCTTCGCCGGTGAATCCCAGGCTAACCGTCGTTACCTGTATTTCGCCCAAAAGGCTGACATTGAAGGCTACAACGATGTCGCTACGGTTTTCCGTTCGACCGCCGAAGGCGAGACCGGCCATGCGCACGGTCACCTGGAATTCTTGGAAGAAACCGGCGATCCGGCGACCGGACTGCCGATTGGCGCCACCGGTGACAACCTGAAGGCTTCCGTCGCTGGCGAAACCCACGAATACACCGACATGTATCCGGGCATGGCCAAGACAGCTCGCGATGAAGGCTTCGATGAAATTGCCGACTGGTTTGAAACCCTGGCCAAGGCTGAAAAGTCTCACGCCGGACGTTTCCAGAAAGCCCTCGACACTCTCTAATCGGGCTTTCGCTACAAGGTTCAGGCGGGGAGTCCAGCAGTGGGCTTCCCGTTTTCGTTTTGGGATATATCAGGACACCATAAGGAGAGCCAATCTATGGGCGAAGGTAGCCTGGAAGCACCGACCCGTCACGCTATTGACTGGCGCAGTGCGGATTTCACCAACCCTGAAAAGCTGGAGGCGGAGCTGCGGCGCGCTTTTGACATCTGTCACGGGTGTCGGCGCTGCTTTAATCTGTGCGACAGCTTTCCCAAGCTATTCGATCTTGTTGACGAGTCCGAAACCGGTGAGCTCGATAGTGTTTCCAGCACTGATTTCAAGCCGATTATCGATGCCTGCACCCTTTGTGATATGTGCTTCATGGTCAAGTGCCCGTATGTGCCGCCCCATGAGTTTGATCTTGATTTCCCGCATTTGATGCTGCGTGCCCGGGCCGCGCAGTTTAAAAATAATGACATTCCCAAAATCCAGCAACGCCTGGGGGAAACGGACAAGAACGGCAAGCTCGGCTGTTCGGTTTCCGGCCTCGCCAATTGGGCCGGCAATTGCTCAAACGGCCTGACCCGGCCGCTTCTGCAAGCTGTTACCGGCATCGACAAGAACGCCGCCCTGCCCCGTTTTAATAAAAAACCATTGGCCACGCAGGATCAAACCTTCAACATCAACACCGAGGCCCCGGCTTACGGGCACCGCAAGGCGGTTATCTACACGACTTGCACGGGCCAATATCATAATGATGAATTGGCTTTGGCGACGGCGCGGGTGCTGGCTAAGAACGGTGTCGAGACGCAGATGCTTTATCCCGGTTGTTGCGGGATGCCGCAACTGGAACACGGTGATATTGCCCGGGTCGCCGAAAATGCCAAAAAAATCGCCACCGATCTTGGGCCCTGGATTGATAAGGGATATGACGTTATCAGCCCGGTGGCGTCCTGCTCGTTGATGTTGAAATTTGAATGGCCGCTGATTGAGCCTGAAGACGAAAACGTCAAAAAATTATCGCAAGCTACCTTCGATGCCAGTGAATATCTGGTCGGGATTGCCGCCAAGGAAGGCATGGCCGAGGGCCTGAAGCCGCTTGCCGGTGGGGTCACGCTTCATATCGCCTGCCACGCGCGAGCCCAGAACATGGGTCGCAAGGGGGCCGAGCTCCTCAACCTGATCCCCGATACGGACATCAACGTGATCGAACGATGTTCCGGCCACGGTGGCTCGTGGGGGATCTATAAAGATAACTTTGAGGTCGCCCTGAAAGTTGGAAAACCGGTCGCCCGCGACACCGCAAAACAAGGGTCAGGGTACGTGGTTTCAGAATGTCCACTGGCCCGCGAACATATTTTGCAGGGTGTGGAAAGGCTGGACGCCAACAAACCGGCTGCGGCCCGCGACCAACTCCAGCACCCGATTCAGCTGATGGCGCTTTCTTATCAGGATTAAATGACAATGGCCAAAACACTAAGCCGCGACGATATTATAGATATGGACACTTACGCCAGCGAGCGGGCAGAGCGCCGCCGCGCCATCACGGCACTGAAAAAAGATCGCCGCCTTGGCATTGGCCCCGACGCCACCTGTTATTTTGAAAGCTACGCCACCATGTGGCATCAAATTCACGAGATGCTGTACATTGAGAAGGGCGGCGAAGCGCAGATCGAAGACGAGCTCAACGCCTACGCGCCCATGGTGCCAAACGGAAGAGAACTTGTCGTCACCCTGATGTTTGAAATCGATGACCCGGATCGCCGCGCGGCCTTGCTAAACGGGCTTGGCGGGGTCGAGGAAATGCTCAGCATCGAAGTTGGCGGGGATGTTATCAAGGGCGTCGCCGAAGATGATATCGACCGGACCACCGCCGATGGCAAGGCCTCAGCCATCCAGTTTCTGCATTTCCCGTTCAGTGATCAGCAGGTCGCCGACTTTAAAAATAATGAAAACAAAATAATTATTTCCATTGGTCACGAAAAATACGGCCACATGGCGGTCATGCCAACAGCCATGCGCGAAGCTCTTATTAAAGATTTTGATTAAATCTTTTGCATCTTATTAAGGTTCAAGCCCCTCAGTCGCCGGGCGTTCGCTCCGCTCTCTTGGCTTAGGCCTCTGGAAGTCAAGTTTCAAATGGCAACAGGAGCTTTATTCGTAATAACCTGGCTCACACACTTTCTTCTACAAGCCCGTGACTGCAGGCCGCCGCCCCTGCGGCGAGCCAAGGGTTCGGAGAACCCGCCCGGCGCCTGAGGGACCTGAACCTAAATGAGGGGTAGAACTATTTCAGCACTTCGTCCCGGTAGGCGCCCCAGAATTCTACTTTTCTGAGCCAGCCCTTGATGCTTTCCGCCTCGACCCGGCACCAGCCGCCGCCGGTTGGGCATTGATCCAGGGTGGCGATGGCACTGGATTCGATCAGCGCCACGGGTGGGCTTTTGGTGTCGGCGCTGCTGCGTAACGAGCGGCGCTTGCCGGTGATGATCACCGTGCGCTTGCCCGACAGCATAGACTGGTGAACCCAGCCCTGGGTGCTTTGCCAGTCGCGAATTTTGCGCCAGGTGCGATATTCGGCGATGATTTCAACAGGCAGGTTCTGGCGCTGGTAAACCCATTCTACGGGATACTGGACGCCCGGACCGGTGCGCAGATTGACCTGATCGGCGCGCAGGCTAACGAAGCGGGGTAACGGCAGACCGGTTTCATCAGCGAACGCTTGTCCGGCAAAGATAAAAACGGCAGACAAAAGCATCAGTGAAACGCTGCAAACACATAAAAAGCGGGGTAAATTGAAGCTCATAAGAGCATTAGTAGGCGAGCCTGCGGGGTTCGGTCAAGGGCCGGGATCGTGATACCGGTTGCAGGGGTCAGGGGTTGCCGGTTAAGTTCATAAAATAAGGTCGAGAGAGGATATTCCATGTCATCAAAAAAACCGGTCGTTGTCGTTACCCGCAAACTTCCCGACAGCATTGAAACGCGCATGATGGAACTGTTTGATGTCCATCTTAATCTTGATGATACGCCGATGGACAAGGCCGACCTGATCGAGGCGGTTAAGAAGGCCGACGTCCTTGTCCCTACCGTTACCGACCGGATTGATGCGAAGATACTATCCCACGCCGGTGAAAATTTGCGCCTGATCGCCAATTACGGCACCGGCGTCGATCATATTGATCTGGCCAGCACCCGCCAGCGCGGTATTACCGTCACCAACACCCCGGATGTTCTGACCGAAGATACCGCCGACATGACCATGGCCTTGATGCTGGCCGTGCCCAGGCGGGTGGCGGAAGGTGAGAGGGCGTTGCGTTCGGATGACTGGCAAGGCTGGTCGCCAACCTGGATGCTGGGTCACCGAATCTATGGCAAAAGGCTGGGCATCATCGGCATGGGCCGCATTGGTAGTGCTGTCGCCCGACGGGCCAGGGGATTTGGCCTTTCGGTGCACTATCACAACCGGCGCAGGGTCCACACGGAGATCGAGGAGAGCCTGGAGGCCACATATTGGGAAAGCCTGGACCAGATGTTGTCGCGGGTCGATATTGTCTCGGTCAATTGCCCCCATACACCGGCCACATTCCATTTGCTGTCAGCCCGGCGCTTGCAGTTGATGCAACCTCATTCCTATATTGTCAACACGTCGCGCGGCGAGGTCATCGACGAGAACGCCCTGACTCGCTTGCTCATTGCCGGTGACATTGCCGGGGCCGGACTGGATGTGTTTGAGCATGAACCGGCGGTCAACCCGAAATTGCTTAAGCTCGACAACGTGTTGTTGTTGCCGCACATGGGCTCTGCCACCGTCGAAGGACGTATCGACATGGGCGAGAAAGTTCTGGTCAATATCAAGACCTTTGCCGATGGTCACAAGCCACCGGACCGGGTATTAGGCGACGCCTTCTAGCAAACCTCATGGGAAACACGGACATCACTTTCAGACATGCCGTCGATGACGACCTGCCGGCCATTGTCGCCCTGCTTGCTGATGACGATATTGGTCAGCAGCGCGAAGACCCGAGCCTGCCGTTGGCGGCGCCGTATTTGAAGGTTTTTGAGACCATCAAGTCTGACCCTAACCAGAATCTCATCGTTGTGGAGGATGCAGGGGGGAACGTGATTGGCACCTTTCAGCTGTTTTTTCTGGCAGGCTTTGCCCGCATGGGCGCATGGCGCGGCGAGATAGAGGCGGTCAGGATCGCCAAACAGCATCGTGGATCAGGGCTTGGCCAGCAGATGATTGAGTGGGCGATCAGCCAGTGCCGGGAGCGGGATTGCAAGCTGGTTCAGCTGACCATGGACAAGAACCGCATAGACGCCCATCGGTTTTATGAAAAGCTTGGCTTTGAAGCCAGCCACGAGGGTTTCAAGCTTAAACTTTAGATAAAAACCATCTGGCCGCGGGCTTTGGCGTCGCTCAGGAACGTGACCATGCCGCCGGTCTCGATGGGGATGTCCTCGCGCATGGGCGCGCCTTCCAGATCCATCGCCCTTAAGCCCATGTCACAGACCATGAATTTGACACCAAGGCTGGTGCAAGCCTGTAGCAAATCTTCAAAATCGCCGACGGTGCGCTTCTTGAAACCATCATCCACGTCACCCGCTGTTTCACCGTCACGGCCAATTTCGCCTGCCGGAAGGTTGCGCCATGACGGGTTGGCAAGAAGCGCACGGCTGGCCCCCATAGTGAAGAAAAGGGTTGCCGGAATGTCGATTGCGGCGGCCGCACTGGCCATCACAAGGGCGTAGTGAATTTTATCAAAATCGCCGGAAAAAACCACGATCGACAGTTTTTCAGGGCGCTCTTCGGTCATGATTTATGGCCTGAAAGATCGGTGATCTTCGGGCTTTCGCCACAAAGCGGACAGCCGGGATCGGCCTTGACGCGGATTTTCCTGAACTCGGAGGACAAGCCCTCGTAAATCATCAAGCTGCCAGCCAGACTGTCGCCGATGCCCAGCAATTCCTTGATAATTTCGGTTGCCTGCAGGGAACCGATGGTCCCGCACAAGGCACCCAGCACCCCGGCTTCGGCGCAGCTTGGGATTTGCCCAGGCGGCGGGGCTTCAGGGAACAGGCAGCGGTAACAAGGCAGTGCATGACCGTCGGCATCTTTCTGATGGGGCTTGAAGGTGTAAACTTGACCGTCGAAACGCAGGATGGCGGCCGACACCAGGGTCTTTTTTGCAAAATAACAGGCGTCGTTGACCAGGAAGCGGGTGGCGAAATTATCGCTGCCATCGGCGACCAGATCATAATCACCAATCAGTTCCAGGGCATTATCGGCGGAGATGCGTTCGTTATGGGCGGCGATGTTGACCTCCGGATTGATCGCGGCAATGGTTTTTTTTGCGCTCTCAACCTTGGCCATCCCGACACTGGCTGTGGAGTGGACGATTTGTCGCTGCAGGTTGGACAGATCGACCCGGTCATCGTCAATGACGCCAATGGTGCCAACCCCGGCGGCGGCAAGATACAGCAGTACAGGTGACCCCAGACCCCCGGCGCCGACGACAAGGACTTTCGACTCCAGCAGCTTTGACTGGCCTGCGCCACCCACATGATCGAGCAGAATGTGACGGGCGTAGCGCTGAATTTGTTGTTCGTTAAAGTCCAAGGGTGTCGCCTTCGCTGATGGTTATTCCTGACCCAGACCGTCAAACAGGGCCGTCGATAAATAGCGCTCGGCGAACGAGGGCAGGACGACGACGATCATCTTGCCTTGCATTTGCGGGCGGGCGCCGATTTCAAGGGCTGCCGCCAGCACCGCACCCGAGGAGATGCCAACCGGAAGCCCTTCGCTGCGGGCGACAAACCGGGCCGTCGCCATGGATGTTTCATTGCCGATCTTGATAACTTCGTCGATCATTTCCTGATTCAGGTTAGCCGGGATGAAGCCGGGGCCAATGCCCTGAATTTTATGGGGGCCAGGAACACCGCCGGACAGCACGGCGCTATCTTCGGGTTCGACGGCGACTATTTGAATAGCCGGATTGCGGGCCTTCAAGACCTCGGCAATGCCGGTCAGGGTGCCGCCCGTGCCGACGCCGCAGATTACCATATCGACCTTGCCGTCACTGTCGTTCCAGATTTCCTCGGCGGTGGTGGTGCGGTGAATGTCCGGATTGGCGGGATTATCAAACTGCTGCAACATAACAGCGCCGGGAGTGTCACGGATCAGTTGTTCAGCCCGCTCGATTGCCCCCTGCATACCTTTGCCGGCAGAGGTTAAGTCGATTTCCGCACCAAGCAGGTAAAGCATCTTGCGGCGCTCCACGGACATACTGTCAGGCATGGTTAGAATCAACCGGTAACCCTTGGCGGCACAGACAAACGCAAGGGCGATGCCGGTATTGCCCGATGTCGGCTCAACCAGCACCGCGCCGGGACCGATGCGGCCGTCGGCTTCGGCGGCGTTGATCATGGCAAGGCCGATGCGATCCTTGACCGAGGCCAGCGGGTTAAAAAATTCACATTTGCCGATGATTTCCGCCTTGCAATCGCTACCCGCAGAAAACCGCGACAAGCGAACAAGCGGCGTCGCGCCAATGGTATCGGTCAGATTGTTATAGATTTGGCCACGAAATGAAGTCTTTTCAGGGGCGGTCGTCTGGTCAGTCATT
The DNA here is from genome assembly GCA_018662005.1 of Rhodospirillaceae bacterium. Classification (NCBI taxonomy): domain Bacteria; kingdom Pseudomonadati; phylum Pseudomonadota; class Alphaproteobacteria; order Rhodospirillales; family Rhodospirillaceae; species Rhodospirillaceae bacterium. Next base: position 236,632 of record JABJHA010000004.1, read on the forward strand.
GGGTGCCCCTTTGCTAAATTGAAAAATCAAGATTTTGGCGGCCTTCGCTGACGATGTTTGTCTCTGCCGCATTGTCGCACAAATCATCAATGGAAATGTTATCCAGTTCGCTCATGACGCCCTCTTGCAAGCGAATCCACATGGGCCTGACCACCTTGACGCCCAGTTCCGACCCGCCGGCATCAAGAATGGGATCGTCGCTGGTTTCAAGGTCACGCACCACCCGGACAATATCGCCGACAGATATACGGCGTCGTTCGCGGGCAAGCCGGTAGCCGCCGCGCGGTCCGCGCACCCCGATCAGAATGTTCGAGCGAACCAGTTGCTGCAACGCCTGTTCCAGATAGCGGCGGGGAATTTCCTGGCGGCGGGTAATCTCGCGGCTCTGCACAGGCTCACTGGCGGCGTGGTAGGCGATGTCGAGAACCGCCTCAATCGCGTAGAGCATTTTTTTCGATAACCGTAACATCAGTTCCCCCCCGTAGAGCCAAATCCACCCTCTCCGCGGTCGCTTTGCGTCAGCTCGGAAACCTCTTCCCAGGTAGCCTGGCTGACCGGTGCTATGATCATTTGAGCGATCCGCATTCCCCGTTCAACGATAAATGTTTCGGTTCCATGATTAATCAGAATGACGCCGATTTCTCCGCGGTAGTCGGCGTCAATGGTTCCGGGGCTGTTGAGCACCGCGATCCCGTGTTTAAGAGCCAATCCGGAACGCGGCCTGATTTGCGCCTCGAAGCCAGGCGGTAGCGCGATGGCGATGCCGGTGCTGACCATGCCACGCTCGCCGGGGTTCAATGACTGCGGGCCATCGTTGGCGGCCAGCAGATCCATGCCGGCGCTGCGTGTGGTGGCATATGCGGGTAAATCCAGGCCATCATAATTGCGCAGCCGTTTAACCTGAACACTATGCGTACTCACGATTGGGGACCTTCCAGGATGTCGGCAATGCGGTCGGCAAGTTTGTCGGCGACGGCCTGTTTGGACATTTTCGGCCAGTCCTCGACGCCCTGATCTGAAATCAGATGAACCGTATTGTCCTGGCCGCCAAAAGTTCCTGTATCGGACGAGACGTCATTGGCGAGTATCCAGTCACAGCCTTTGGCAAGCCGCTTTTGGGTTGCGTGATCGATAAGATCATTCGTTTCGGCAGCGAAACCGACCACGATAGCCGGGCGTTTATTGCCTGCGGCGGAAAGCGTGGCAAGAATATCGGGGTTTAAGGCCAGCTCCAGCGGCTTCGGAGCGGAACCGTTTTTCTTTAATTTGGATGGCGCTGCATCGGCGCTTCGCCAATCTGAAACGGCGGCGGCGCAGACAGCGATATCGGCGGGCAGGGCGCCCTCACAGGCGGCCAGCATCTCGCGGGCGCTTTGCACATGAATGACAGAAACACCGTACGGGTCAGGCTCGTTGCTGGGCCCCGACACCAGTGTCGTATCGGCGCCCAGCCCGGCCAGGGCGGCGGCGATGGCGTGACCTTGCTTGCCCGAAGATCGATTGGCGATGTAACGGACCGGATCGATGGGCTCAAAGGTCGGGCCGCTGGTCACCAGGGCGTGCTTGCCCACAAGCCGTTTCCCGGATTTAAAAAATTTTTCTATGGCCCCGGCGATGTCTTCGGGCTCGCTCATGCGACCCAGTCCAAATTCTCCACACGCCATCTCGCCTTGTTCGGGGCCGATGACCATGACGCCCCGGTCCCGCAGGGTTTGCAGGTTTTGCCGGGTCGCCGGATGTTCCCACATGCGCACGTTCATGGCAGGGGCCACCATGACCGGCTTGTCGGTCGCGAGCAGCGCGGTGCTGGCCAGGTCATCGGCCAGTCCTGCAGCCATGCGGGCCAGAATATGGGCGGTGGCCGGGGCGACAACGACCAGATCGGGGCTGCGCGAAAGCTCGATATGGCCCATTTCGTTCTCGTCGGTCAGGGAAAACAGGTCCTCATAGACTTTCTCACCACTGAGGGCGGCCAGCGACAGGGGCGTCACAAATTCCGCCCCGCCACGGGTCAGAATGCAGCGGGTGGTGATGCCTTTTTTGCCTAAATTCCGGATCAGTTGCGGACACTTGACCGCCGCGATACCGCCCGAAACGATTAGTAAAACACTGTTTTCCACAGTTCTGTGAGCCTTCATAATATTTAACGGGAAATTGGTGTGGTTAATGTAAGACCCAACAGGCCGATTGGCAAGAGGCGAATGCTTTTACTAAGCGCCTTTAGCTCAGGGCTAGCGCGACAAAGACGGCCAATACAGCCGCCGCGATGGCCAGGGTCAAGGGGCCGACGCTGAAACGATTGCCGCCCTCAAGGGCGCGGATGGTTTCCGGGTGCAGACGAATGCGACCGTTGGCAAGCTCGGCCGCACCCCGGTCCAGGTTCTCAAGCAGCCGCGGCAATCGGGCAAGCCCGTCGCGCAGGTCTCCGGCGGCCTCGGCAAGCCGGGCTTCGGGCCCCAGATGGGTGATCACCCACTGCTCAATCAGCGGTTTGGCCATCAGCCACATATTGGCCTCCGGGTTCAGCTTGCGACCGGTGCCTTCGGCGGTCAGCATGGTTTTTTGCAGCAACAACAACTGCGGCTGGGTTTCCATGTTGAATGTCTTGGTTATGGAAAACAGTTGCCCCAGTAGCTTGGCGATGGAAATTTCGTTCTGCGGCAAATCCAGAATCGGCTCGGCGATGGAACGGCAGGCCTGGGTGAAGGTATCGACGGGCTGGTCGGACGGGATCCAGCCAGCCTCGAAATGAATTTCAGCGGTACGCCGGTAGTTGCGGGTCAGGAACGACATCAGCAATTCGCCCAGATGGCGGCGTGTCTTGGCGTCAAGCCGCCCCATAATGCCGAAATCGACAGCGGCCAAACCACCGTCGGCGCGAACGAACATATTGCCCGGATGCATGTCGGCATGGAAAAAACCGTCTCGAAACACTTGCAGGAAAAAAGCGCTGGCGGATTTTTGCAACAGGTCGTTTGTATCGTGCCCGGCGGCTTTCAGGGCATCGATATCATCGATGGGAATACCGTGGACCCGCTCGGTGACCAGAACCTTCTGGCCGGTCAGTTGCCAATCCACGGCGGGCACGGCGAAACTGTCATCATCTTTGAAATTTTCATGCAGCTCGGCGGCTGCGGCGGCTTCAAAACGCAGGTCCATTTCCATCTCGATGGATTTGGCCAGGGTGCGCACGGTTTCGACCGGGCGTAAACGCCGGTATTCGGGTTTTGCCGCTTCTACAAGTTCGGCGACCCAGAACATTAGATCGACATCACGCTGGAATGCCTCCTCAATATTGGGGCGTAGGACCTTGACGGCGACTTCCCGCCCGTCGTGGGTGAGCGCGAAGTGGACCTGAGCGATGGAGGCGGCGGCAATCGGCTGCTCGTCGAAATCTTTAAACAACGCGGCCATGGGCTTGCCAAACTCGGACTCGATAATGGTCCGGGCCTGGGCGCCGGGGAACGGCGGCAGGCTGTCTTGAAGTTCGGACAGATCGGCCGAAAATTCTTCGCCCAGCAAGTCTGACCGGGTCGACAGGGCTTGTCCCAGCTTGATAAAACTCGGCCCCGCCTGTTGCAGGGCAAGGGCCAGGCGCTGGCCGGGCCTGCCGCTACCCCGGCGCGAGAACAGTCGGGCCAGGGCGATCGCCGGGCCGCCGATTTCCAGCTTTTCAAGCATCATCAACGCATCATGGCGGGCCAGAATGCGGGCAATGGAAAACAGCCGGGTAATATTTCTGTATGACCGGTTCATCAAATTCGCCAGGCGGAATGAATGGCGGCAATACCGCCGCTGAGATTGTCGTAGGTGACATGCTCCAACCCGGCATCGGCAATCATCGCGGCGAAGGTTTCCTGATCGGGAAACTGGCGAATACTTTCGGCCAGATAGCGATAGGAGTCTTCGTCCTGGGCGACGACCTTGCCCAGCCACGGTAACAGCTTGAAGGAATAGTTGTCATACAGGCCTTCCAGCAACGGCAGCACAACCTGACTGAATTCAAGGCACAGGAAGTGGCCGCCGGGCTTCAGCACCCTGCGGGCTTCCTTCAGGGCTTTTTCAATATGGGTAACGTTGCGAATGCAAAAGGCGGTGGTGTAGGCGTCGAAGGCATTGTCGGGAACGGGAAGATTTTCAGCGTCGCCGTTGATCCATTCGATGCCCGTGAGCAGGCCCTGATCGATGGCCCGATCGCGGCCGACGTCGAGCATTTCATCGTTGATATCGCACACACTGACATGGCCACCGCCACTTTTAAGGTACTTGAAGGCAATATCGCCGGTGCCGCCACCAACGTCGATCAGCTTCATATTTACTTGCGGGTTGAGGCGCTTGATAAAGGTTGATTTCCATAGCCGATGAACGCCCATGCTCATCAGGTCGTTCATCAGATCATAGCGCGAGGCGACATTATCGAAGACACCCCTGACCATGGCCGCCTTGTCGTCCGCGTTGACGGTGGCGAAGCCGAAATGGGTGGTCTCTTCGTTGTTGTCCGGATTTGATTTTCTGCCCATGGCGGCACCATAGCCGAAGCCGAAGAAAGGCGCTAGGTTGGCGTCACCGCAAAAGAAAAAGTTTTTTGATGCCCGAATTACCCGAAGTTGAAACGGTCAGGCGCGGCCTGGCCCCGGTCCTTGAAGGATGCCGTCTTGCCCGCGCCGTCGCCCGCAGGCCCGACCTGCGCCTCCCCCTGCCTGAAGACTTCGGCCAGCGCCTGACCGGACGCACGGTGCTCAGGGTTGGCAGGCGAGCCAAGTACCTGCTGATAGAGCTGGACGACGGGGCAACGCTGATTTCCCATCTGGGCATGTCGGGCAGTTTTCGTATCTATACAGAGACACCGCCGGTGCTTGCCAAGCATGATCATGTCATTCTGACCACTGATCAGGGGGTCGAGATCCGCTACAATGACCCGCGTCGCTTCGGATTTATGGTCATGGCCGAACCTGACCAACAGGAGAGCCATCCCATGATCAGAGACATCGGTCCCGAACCGCTGGACGGGGACTTTACGGCCCAGGTTCTGGCCCGCTCCCTGCACGGTCGCAAGGCGCCGATCAAGGCGGCCTTGCTGGATCAGTCGGTGGTTGCGGGCCTTGGCAATATTTATGTCGCAGAGGCGCTCTTTCAGGCCGGGATATCGCCAAAGCGCAAAGCCGCCACCATCGCTGGCGTCAGGGCCGAAAAACTGCACCGGGCAATTGTCGATGTTCTGACCAGAGCCATTGAGGCCGGCGGTTCATCAATCAGCGATCATCGCCAGACCGATGGTGAACTTGGCTACTTCCAGCACACCTTCGCCGTTTACGGACGGGCCGGGCAAGCGTGCCCGGGATGTGATTGCGATATAAGTAAAACAGGCGGTATCGCCCGCATTCAGCAATCGGGTCGTTCGACATTCTATTGTACGAAACGTCAAAGGTAGTGGTATGACGGGAGCCATGAAAATCCGATACCATTTATTAACAGCATTGCTGCTCCTGGTCTTCGCCGTCGGGCCACAAAGCGCCATGGCCGAAGATCAGTTCCTCAGCGCTATTGAAGACCTGCCCCTGATGGACGGATTAAACGAAGTCGAAGGCGAAGGGATGGCTTTTGATAGCTCCTCCGGACGTATTGTCGAAGCCCTGACCATGGGTAAAGTTGATAAAAACGATGTTATCGCTTTTTACAGCCAAACCCTGCCGCAGCTGGGTTGGTCGGAAACCGCGCCGGGCCAGTTCAGTCGTGAAGGTGAAATTTTAATACTGGAATTTCCGCCAATGTTGGCTATATCAGGCGCGTCATCGGCGCCGCTTGGCGTCCGCTTCATGCTTTCACCCGCCCAATAAGGAGAAGCCACATGGCTTACGAAAACATCATTGTAGAAACCAAAGGCCGGGTTGGCTTGATCACCCTTAATCGCCCGAAGGCGATGAACGCCCTTAACGCGGCCTTGATTGGCGAGATGGCACAGGCCCTGGACACCTTTGAGGCTGACGCAGATATCGGCGCCATTGTCCTGACCGGTTCGGAAAAGGCTTTCGCCGCTGGCGCTGATATTCTCGAGATGAAGGACAATACCTATGCCGAAAATTACCTGAAGGATTTCATTACTGTTGGCTGGGAGAGGATCACCACGTGCCGCAAGCCGGTGATTGCCGCCGTTGCCGGATATGCCCTGGGGGGCGGTTGCGAAGTCGCCATGATGTGTGACTTCATTCTTGCCGCCGAGAATGCCAAATTTGGCCAGCCGGAAGTCACCATTGGTACGATACCCGGGGCTGGCGGCACCCAACGCCTGACCCGCGTGGTCGGCAAGTCGAAAGCCATGGAAATGTGCTTAAGTGGCCGCATGATGGACGCCGAAGAGGCCGAGCGTTCGGGCCTGGTCAGCCGGATCGTCGATGCCGACAGCCTGGTCGAGGAAGCCGTCAAGACCGCCGAGGCCATTGCCAAGCTGTCCCAACCGATTGTTTTAATGGCCAAGGAAGCCGTCAACAGCGCCTACGAAACGACCCTTGCGCAAGGGGTACATTTCGAGCGTCGGTTGTTTCACGCAACATTTTCAACCGAAGACCAAAAGGAAGGAATGGCCGCTTTCGCCGAAAAGCGCCAACCGGCATTCAAGAACAAGTAACCAAAACCGCCTGACAGGGCGCAGTTGCAGGCTTGACGCCGTCCGCAGGGGCCTATATAAGCCTGCCTTCAATTGCACAAACACAGTTAGATTTACGGACCCACAAGACAATGGCAAATCACGAACAGGCAAAAAAGCGCATTCGCCAGATTGAACGCCGCACCGGTGTTAACAATGAACGCCGCACCCGCACCCGCACCATCATCCGCAAGGTCGAGGAAGCGATTGATGCCGGCAATCAGGCTGACGCTCTTGCCGCTTTTAAAGAAGCGCAACCGGTCATGATGCGCAGCGCCCAGAAGGGAATTTTTCACAAGAATACAGTGTCGCGTAAGTTGTCGCGCCTGTCGGCTCGTATCAAGGGCATGGCTGCCTGAACAAGCCCCCCCTTGTCGGCATCAAGTCGGCGTTATAATTTTAAAGGCCGCTGCCCATCGGGAGCGGCTTTTTTCGTGGCCGCTGTTTGGGCCCATTTTTTTGGCGGGGACTCGAAGACGGGGATCATGTCAAGGCAATTATTTTCAACGTTCCCCTTACGATCACGTTGCATGTGAGCGTGTGGCTCTGTAGTTTGTAAATCAAGCGGGAGGCAACTCTCGTGGCGTCTGACAGTTAATTCAAAGTATTCGACTCTCTTACATCAAGTATAAATTTTTCTAATGTTTAGGCATTTCTAGAACACTTTGTTTGATAAGTTAAGATCACGAGTATTTTGAAGAAAACATACGGACAAGAGGGAATATAAAAGAACAATAAATCCTGTCAGGATTTTAGCGATTGGGGAGATTCTTTTCAAAATGTTCTAAACGCAAGACATGTATTTTTCGATAGTCCTGATTCAACTGATCGGGAACGGAATTTGGTCTTGGTTTATAGCTGCGAAAATCAGTCTCCAGGTGGTGAGTTGTCTGATTGATTAAAAAGACAATTCGGGTAAAAAAAATAAACAAGTGTTCGTGACGGTTTTGCGATTATCCAAAAGACCGGACGAATGGAAAAATAATAGAGGGGTATTTCAGCATCTGGCCGTATTGATACGAACGGTCATCAAGAAATAATTTAAACCAGATTTTTTGCCCGGCGCCTGGCTGGCGGGATGAACACCACGAGGTTGGAGATACGCCAAATCGTACAGGGTGTTCTTTCAAAACACGGGACGAAAATTCTGGAGGCAGATGTTTTGCTGGTGATTGTTTCTTTTTATGGATGTTGACTCCTAGGGGCCTGGACGTAAATGACGAACGAAACAATTGATGGGCCGCACGAAGATAATTGGCGGCAGGTCTGTGAAAACCTCAGATCAGAAATAGGCGAGGCGGCTTATCAAAGCTGGGTCAAGCCTATGACCATCAGGGGCGTCGCCGATGGCACCGCCCGTATATCTGTTCCCACCCGTTTCATGCGCGACTGGGTTGTCGCCCATTATGTTGATCGCCTTGGCGTCCTATGGAACGCCATTGACCAGGGCGTAGACATCGTCGATATCTCAATTCAGCCCGAACGCTCCCTGAAAGCCTCCGGCGAGGATGCAAAGACATCCATCCCGGCCGCCGCCGCCGCCGCGACCACTGCCGCCATTGATATGGCCCAGGGTGATTCGCCTCGGGCTTCGGATATTGGCAAGGTCGGGATCAGCGGTCCGCTGGATACGCGTTATACCTTTGATAATTTTGTCGTCGGCAAACCTAACGAGTTTGCTTATGCCGCAGCCCGTCGCGTTGCTGAAGCGGCCGCCGTTCCGTTTAACCCGCTGTTCCTTTACGGCGGCGTCGGTCTTGGCAAAACCCACCTGATGCACGCCATCGCCCAGCATATTTGCAGTCAGGATCCCAAGCGCACGGTTATTTATTTGTCAGCTGAAAAGTTTATGTACCGCTTTATCCGTGCCCTGAAAGAACAAAATACCGTCGATTTCAAGGACATGTTCCGCAATGTTGACGTGTTGATGATCGATGATGTCCAGTTCATTGGCGGCAAGGGCGCGACCCAGGAAGAATTTTTCCATACCTTTAATGCGCTTGTCGATCAGGGCCGCCAGATTGTTATTTCCTCCGATAAGTCACCTTCTGACCTGGAAGGCATGGAGGAGCGTCTGCAATCCAGGCTTAATTGCGGCCTGGTCGCAGATATTCACGCCACCACGTACGAGCTGCGTCTGGGTATTCTTGAATCCAAGGCCGACCAGCTGAAGGTAGACGTGCCCCAGAAGATGATGGAATTTCTTGCCCACAAAATCACTGCCAATGTGCGCGAACTTGAAGGTGCCTTGAATCGGGTTGTCGCCCATGCCCAGCTTGTCGGTCGTGAAATCACCCTGGAGACGGCCCAGGAAGTCCTGCATGATCTTCTGCGCGCCAATGACCGCCGCGTCACCATCGAGGAAATCCAGAAACAGGTCGCCTCGCACTTCAATATTCGTGGTTCGGACATGCATTCGGCCCGGCGCGCCCGTTCCGTTGCCAGGCCCCGTCAGGTCGCCATGTATCTGGCTAAACAACTGACTTCGCGCTCGCTTCCCGAAATCGGCCGTAAATTCGGTGGCCGCGATCACACCACCGTTATGCACGCAGTGAAGAAGGTTGAAGAGCTGCGTGAGTGTGATTCGTCGTTCGCCGAAGATGTCGAGCTTTTAAGGCGTATGCTGGAAGGCTGATTGCCTTTCCAGGCAGCCAAAAATTCCTTTGTTTGAAGTGCGGATAAAGGCTTCTGATTTGAGGCCCGTTTGCTATACTGTAGGGGTCCTCATAGGGGGGGCTGGATTCGCTCCATTATCGGTCTTTCAGGCGGTTATAATGACTTGCGGGCGAACTCTGATAAATCAAATTTGAACGTTAAAATTAAAGACTTAAACATGAAATTTACCATTGAACGAGCGGCGCTGTTAAAATCTCTGGGACATGTCCAGAGCGTTGTAGAACGCCGTAACACCATTCCCATTTTGTCCAATGTCAGGATCGAAGCCGGCGAAGGTCGTCTTAGCCTCAACGCCACCGATATGGACCTTGATATCGTCGATCAGGTTGCCGCCGATGTCAGCCAGCCCGGTGCGACCACGGCGCCAGCCCATACCCTTTATGAAATCATCCGCAAGCTGCCCGAAGGGTCGCAGGTTGAATTTGACAGCGACGGTGAGGGCCAACTGACGATCAAGTCGGGGCGTTCGCGTTTTACCCTGACGTGCCTGCCCACAGATGACTTTCCGGTTATGTCCGGTGGCGACATGGGTCACACCTTTTCCCTGCCTGTGGCTGAAATTCGCGGCCTCATTGACCGCACCCGTTTCGCCATTTCGACGGAAGAGACCCGTTATTACCTGAACGGAATTTACCTGCACGCCGCCGAACGCGATGGGGCCAAGGTGTTGCGCGCGGTGGCCACCGATGGTCACCGGCTAGCCAGTGTTGAAGGGCCGCTCCCCGGCAACGCCGAGGGTATGCCCGGTGTCATTGTTCCGCGCAAGACGGTTGGCGAATTGCGCAAGCTTATTGAAGAAACCGTCGACGAGGTTGCCGTTGAGCTTTCGGAAACCAAAATCCGCTTCACTTTTGATGGCGTCATTCTGACCTCGAAACTGATCGACGGAACCTTCCCCGATTACGAGCGGGTGATCCCGGCTGGTAACGACAAGGAAATGGTCGTCAGCTGCAAGACGTTCGCCGAGGCTGTTGACCGTGTTTCGGCTATTTCGTCAGAGAAATCACGGGCCATCAAACTGGCCTTGAGCAGCGGTATGCTGGTGCTTTCCGCCTCCAGCCCTGAATCGGGAACGGCGACGGAAGAACTGGAAGTCGATTATCAGGGTGATGCCGTCGAGATTGGCTTCAATTCGCGCTACCTGCTCGATATTACCCATCAGATTGAAGGCGATAACGCCCGGTTCACCCTGGCCGACGCCGCCTCGCCGACGATCTTAAGTGAAACCGATGACACCAGCGCACTTTATGTGCTGATGCCCATGCGAGTGTAATGATCAATTGTTCAGGACTGGTTAGACAGGAACCCCAGGTTGGCGCCGCCAGCGTATCTGTCGCTCGTCTGACTCTGACAGATTTCCGTTGTTATCCCAGCCAGCGCATGGAAGCCGGCCCTGGCCCTGTTGTTCTCAGCGGGCCAAACGGGGCAGGTAAAACCAACGTCCTTGAGGCGCTGTCGTTTCTTGTTCCCGGGCGCGGATTGCGCGGCGCCAAACTGGCCGATATCACACGCCGCGATGCGGGTACCAGTGAAGCCGTTGATAAACCCTGGGCCGTCGCGGCGAAGCTGCAAACCCCGAACGGGCCGGTAGATATCGGTACCGGCAGAGAGGTTCAAGCTGCGGGTAAACGCGAAAAACGGATCGTTCACATTGATGGTGCGGCGGTGCGCTCACAAGCGGTGTTGTCGGAATACCTAAGCGCCCAGTGGCTAACACCCCAAATGGACAGATTGTTTGTCGAAGGCACATCGGCGCGCCGGCGTTTTCTTGATCGCCTTGTCTTTGCGGCCGATCCGGCCCACGCGGGCCGGGTTTCGGCTTATGAGCACGCGATGCGCGAACGGGCTCGCCTGTTGCGTCACGGTCAACCGGGTAGTGGCCGCGCCGCCGATCCGGAGTGGTTGAGCGTGCTTGAACAAACCATGGCCGGAAAAGGTGTCGCCGTCAGCGCCGCCCGACTGGAGATGGCGGCAAGGCTCGATGAAATGGCAGGCTCTGCCGCCGAAAACGGTGCCTTTCCGGGGGCTTCGGTCAGCGTCACCGGGACGCTTGAGCAGTGGCTCAAGGAAGGCCCTGCCCTTGATGCCGAAGACCGCCTGAAACAGGCCTTGCAGCAGTGCCGGGGAGCAGAGGCTGAAGGGGCATCTGTCCCGCACGGCCCGCATCGCAGCGATATGGCGGTGCGCCATCTGGGCACCGGGCAAGCAGCAGAGCTGTGCTCGACCGGCGAGCAAAAAGCCTTGTTGATTGCGCTGATTTTGGCCAATGCCCGCTTGCAGGGACGTGAGCGCGGTTCGCTCCCGATGCTGTTTCTTGATGAAGTGACGGCGCACCTAGACGAAACCCGTCGCGAAGCCCTGTTTGAAGAAATTCTGGGTCTGGGCATTCAAGCCTGGATGACCGGCACCGATACCGCCCTGTTTGCCCCCTTGAAGGGTGATGCACAGTTTTTTGGCGTCGCCGACGCCGTTATAACGCCTCAGTAATTTAAAAGAGATAACCATGACAGATGAGCCGACAAACGAAGAAGCACCTGAAACCGGAGACGATGTCTACGATTCAGAATCCATTAAAGTGCTTAAAGGACTGGAAGCGGTTCGCAAACGCCCGGGCATGTACATCGGTGACACGGACGACGGTTCGGGGCTCCACCATATGGTTTACGAAGCCGTCGATAACTCCATTGATGAAGCGCTGGCCGGCCATTGTGACCGGGTCGATGTTATTCTCAACGCCGATGGCTCGGTCACCGTTGGCGATAATGGTCGCGGAATCCCTGTCGATATTCATGCCGAGGAAGGTGTTTCGGCTGCCGAAGTGATTATGACCCAGCTTCATGCGGGTGGAAAATTTGATCAAAACTCCTACAAGGTATCGGGTGGGCTGCACGGGGTCGGTGTTTCGGTGGTCAACGCGCTTTCGTCATGGCTTGAACTGCGCGTCTGGCGCGATGGCAAGGAGCATGTGGTCAATTTCGCCCACGGCGACACGGTAAAATCTTTGGAAGTGATTGGTGACGCGCCACCCGCCGACAATAAGGAAGGACCCAAGACCGGCACCGAACTGACGTTTATGCCGTCAACGGATACCTTCACCATGGTTGAATTTGACTTCGCCACCCTTGAGCACAGATTGCGTGAACTGGCATTCCTTAATTCCGGGGTCTATCTGCGCCTGACCGACGCCCGCCATGTCGATGAAAACGTCGTCGACCTGCATTACGAAGGTGGCCTTAAGGCTTTCGTTGAATTTCTTGATAAATCCAAGAACGCCATTAACCAGGAACCGCTTGTCGCCTTTGGCGAGAAGGACGGCGTTTCTGTCGAGATATCCTTGCAGTGGAACGACAGCTATCACGAAACCACCCTGCCCTTCACCAATAACATACCCCAGCGCGATGGCGGCACTCATCTGGCCGGGTTCCGTGGAGCGATGACCCGGACGATCAACAAATACGCCAATTCCAGCGGTATCGCCAAAAGGGAAAAGGTGGCCATTACTGGCGATGACGCGCGCGAAGGGTTGACGTGCGTGCTGTCGGTCAAGGTCCCCGATCCCAAGTTCTCGTCCCAAACCAAGGACAAGCTGGTGTCGTCGGAAGTGCGCCCGATTGTCGAAAGCATTGTCGGGGATCAACTTGATCAATGGTTTGAGGAACACCCCGGCGAAGCCAAGGCGGTGATAGGTAAAATTGTCGAAGCCGCCGCCGCCCGTGAGGCGGCCCGCAAGGCGCGCGAACTGACCCGCCGCAAGGGGGCGCTGGATATGGCCTCACTACCGGGAAAACTTGCTGATTGCCAGGAACGCGACCCGGCCCTTTCAGAATTGTTCATCGTCGAGGGTGACAGTGCTGGTGGTTCAGCCAAGCAGGGACGGCATCGCAAAAACCAGGCGATCTTGCCCTTGCGCGGTAAAATTCTCAATGTCGAGAGGGCCCGCTTCGACAAGATGCTGTCCTCGGCGGAAATTGGCACCCTGATCGCGGCCATGGGCACCGGTATCGGACGCGATGATTTCGACCCGGACAAGTGCCGCTACCACAAGATTATCATCATGACCGATGCTGATGTTGACGGCAGCCATATCCGAACCCTGCTGCTGACTTTCTTCTATCGTCAGATGCCCGAACTGATCGAGCGCGGTTATCTGTATATCGCCCAGCCACCCCTGTACCGGGCCAAACGCGGGCAATCGGAAGTCTATCTAAAAGATGATGAAGCGCTGGAGAATTATCTGCTTTCTTCAGCCGTTGATGATGGAACGGTGTTGACCACGTATGACGGCACCCAACTGGCCGGGGCCGACCTGCGCCAGCAGGTAGAGGAAGCGCGCCACGTTAATACGTTGATTGAACGCCTGTCGCGCCACGTCCCAATCAGAATTGTCGAGCAGGCTGCCATCATGGGAGCGCTCAATCCGCAAATTCTGTCCGATGATGGCCACGCCAAGGAAATCGGTGAATATGCCGCCACCCGCCTCGACGCCCTTGAAGATGTGGCCGAGCGCGGTTGGGTCGGTACGGTTCTGGATGATGGCGGGCTTGCCTTCTCGCGAACTCTTCGCGGCGTTGAAGAGCGCCACATCATTGATAGCGCTCTGATAAAAAGTGCAGAAGCGCGCAAGCTGGATGAAAAAGCCGGCGCCTTACAAAAACTCTTTGCCCGCCATGGCAAACTTTTGGTCAAGGACAAGGAATTCGATATCACCGGTCCGGTGTCGCTTTTTGAATCCATTATGCTTGCCGGGCGCAAGGGGATTGGTATGCAGCGCTACAAGGGACTGGGTGAAATGAACCCGGAACAGCTTTGGGAAACCACCCTTGATCCCAACGTCCGCTCGTTGTTGCAGGTCAAGGTCAATCATGCTGATGCGGCCGAGGAAGTGTTCTCGACCCTGATGGGCGATATGGTCGAACCGCGACGGGATTTCATTCAGGCAAACGCACTGAAGGTAGCCAACCTGGACGTTTAATCTTAGGACTCTGCATGGAAACCGAAAACCCCGAAAACCCCGAAACGCCGGAGACGACGATCTCGTTCGAGAAAGCTTTCTTCGGAAAAGTCGAGGGTAGCTATTTCAAGCTTCTTGAGGATACCGGCGACGCGGTCATGATCATGCCCCTTGAAGGCGGTGATGTGTCGCTGAAGTTGGGCGGCATCAAACACGAACTTGAGCTGGGGCCTGACGATCACGACAGCAAAACCCTCGATACGATAGCCGAAGCGTTGAAATATGTGCGCGGCATCCGCATCGGTGACCCGGTGCCCAGTGAATTGTTAAGCGGCGAGGCATCGTGGGAAGTCTCCGACAAGGACCGGGCGACCGCCCATAACAGGGTGACCATGCAACTGGTGTCGTGGATGTCCGGCGACGAAACGCTGGTCACCGAACCCGATCAGCTGGCGCAAATTGTAGAAGATCCAAAAACCCGTGAGAAAATCAATGCGGCCTTTGTTGAAGCAGCTGAAAGTCTAGGGCTGGGCAAGGACCGAACCGAAGACGTGGTATCGCTGGTCGGTAATCTGGCCGAAGAGCTTTCCTATATCGAAACCCTGCGCAGCAAACTTCACAAGGTTGAGGATATTCATAAAAACGTGCTTGAGCTTGAACAAAAATACAAAACCGAATTAAGCATTATGGAAACCATCGCGCCGGTCACACGGCTGTTCAAGATCGCCCTTGAAGGCCTGCAGGAAAGTTTTCAGGAGATTGACGCCCAGACAGGGGAAATCCTCGCCGTACTGAAAAATATTGCGGCACAAACCAAGTTTATTCGCACCACCCGTGATGACCTGCACCGCAGGCTATGGGCCTGGGAAGGGTTGATTGAGGATTGGAGCATGGCGATTGTCAAACGCTCGCCACAGAATGAGCATCTTCTTGCCGAGCTGTACCGCTTTCTGGCTCAGCGTTTCCTGCCGACCCAGGAATGGGAACTGTTTACCAAGGCCCAGGACAAGACCGAAAAGCTCTCGACCCAGAAAATGTGGTGATGGCGAAAAGAAAGGTCATCCCCGAAAAAAGCCTGCTTCGCGGGCTTGTCATGAAACTGGCGACCCTGGTGGTCTGGGGCGTTATTGCGGTTGGCGGGCTACTTGCCTTCTACGCCTACGATCTGCCCGATGTGGATAAGGCCCTGGCCGCAACGCGCCGCCCGACGATCACCATAAGGGCCGGGGACGACAGCCATCTTATGACCTTGGGCGATATTCACGGGCTGCCCGTTGGTCTCAATGAATTGCCACCGGCTCTTTCCCAGGCCGTGTTGGCGACGGAAGATCGGCGTTTTTATTCTCATTTCGGTATCGACTTGATTGGTTTGGCGCGGGCAACTTACGCAAATATCAATGCCGGTCGTATTGTTCAGGGGGGCTCGACTCTGACCCAGCAGGTCGCCAAAAACCTGTTTTTGACACCGGAACGAACCTTGAAAAGAAAAGTTCAGGAACTGCTGCTGGCCTTGTGGCTGGAGCAGAAGTTTTCCAAAGATCAAATTTTGACGGTTTATCTAAACCGGGTTTATCTGGGTGCCGGAACTTACGGGGTCGAGGCGGCGGCAAAGCGCTATTTCCGAAAATCAGCGCGCTCTTTAAACACCTATGAGGCGGCGATGCTGGCCGGATTGTTGAAAGCGCCTTCACGCTACAACCCGGCGGCAAGCCGGAAACGAGCCCACGAGCGCACTGCTCAGGTTCTCGCCAACATGGTTGCCGCAGGCTACCTGACGGAGGGTGACAGGGCTTCTCTAAAAGCCGGGGCGGGTTCGGTCAAGCCTGTCAAAACATCACGTAAATCCCGATATTTCAGCGACTGGGTTTTGGCCCGGGTCTCTGATTTCGTGTCGCCGGGTGATACGGACATTATTGTCCGCACGACTCTCGACCGGGCTCTTCAGGCGGACGCAGAAAAGGCCATTGCCCGGGGCCTTAAAGGCGGGAAATCCCTGAACGTCGGCCAAGCGGCGCTGATCGCCATGAGCACCGACGGGGCGGTTCGGGCTATGGTTGGCGGCGCCGATTATGGACTCTCACAATTTAACCGGGCGACACAGGCACGGCGGCAGCCCGGCTCGGCCTTTAAACCGGTTGTTTTTCTTGCCGGTCTCGAAGATGGCCTGTCCCAGAACAGCCCCCTGATTGACGAGCCTTTGACGATTGAGGATTGGAGTCCAAGAAATTTTTCCCGAAAGTATCTGGGGCCCATCAGTATGGCCGAGGCACTGGCCAAGTCGGTCAATACAGTGGCCGTAAGAATTTCGGAAAAAGCCGGTCGCGAGACGGTCATTAACACTGCCCGCAGGCTTGGCATTACCTCTGACTTGCTGGCAGCACCCAGTCTCGCCCTCGGTGCCAGCAGCGTCTCTCTCATTGAAATGACCGCCGCTTACGGGGTTTTTGCCAGTGGTGGTTATGGGCTGTGGCCTTACGGTATTGAAGAAATTCTCGACGGCGAAGGACGTGTTCTTTACCGGCGGCAGGGATCGGGACCGGGTCGCGTGATCGATAAGGCATACGCCGGGGCGATGAACGAAATGCTCGCCGGGGTTTTGGAAACCGGTACCGGCAAAGCGGCAAACTTCAAGCGTCCCCTGGCCGGTAAAACCGGGACCAGCCAGAATTTTCGTGACGCTTGGTTTATCGGCTATAGCGCCGATCTGATCGCCGGTGTGTGGATGGGCAATGACAACCAGAGAGCCATGAAAAATGTTACTGGTGGCGGCATCCCTGCCCGAACATGGCGGCAGTTCATGATCGCGGCACATGCCCGCACCCCTGTCCGGGCCCTACCCGGCATTGGCAAACAGCTTCCCGTCAAGGAAGCGGAGCAAGCGCCTTCCGTGCCACTTAAAGATAAAAAGAAAGGTTTCTGGGATACCGTGTTGGGCGTCTTTACCGGCACTGAAGATTAGGGCTTTTCACCAGCCAGCTTGGCAATTGTATCTGTTGTTGAATGTCCGGGGGCCAGTTCGGCCAGCACAACACGCCCGCCATAGGACTTGACGATGTCGGCGCCGACGACCTTGTCGACGGAATAATCCGCACCCTTGATCAGAACATCGGGACGGAGTTCCTCAATCAGTTTAAGCGGCGTTTGTTCGGAGAAAATAATCACCAGATCGACCGATGCCAGTGATGCCAGCACGGCGGCGCGGGCGGCTTCGGTCTGGATCGGGCGGTCATCGCCTTTCAGCAATTTGACCGAGGTATCGCTGTTCAGTCCGACAACCAGTTTCCCTGAAGCCTCGCGGGCCTGATTTAAAAGCGAGATATGACCAGGGTGGAGCAGGTCAAAACAACCGTTGGTGAAGCCGACGGTTTGGCCACTGCGACGCCATCTGTCGATCTGGTCGAGTGCCGGTTTCAGGGCCATGACCTTGGCCTCGGCATTGTCGCGATCCTGATGGTGCAGGCCCGCTATGACGTCGGCTGCGAAAGCCACGGCGGTGCCGACTTTACCAACGACGATACCGGCGGCAATGTTGGCAAGGGTGGCGGCGTCTTCAAGATCGCCACCAGCGCCCAGTGCCGCGCTGAGTGTGGCGACAACCGTGTCGCCCGCTCCGGAGACATCGAAAACATCCCGCGCCTCGGTTTTCAGGTGGGACAGGGAGCCATCCCGGTTGAGCAGGGTCATGCCGTCCTTCGAGCGGGTGGCCAACACTGTGCCAAAATCGAATTGGTCGATCAGTGATTGTGCGGCCAGAGTCGCTTCCTCATCACTGCCCGTTGCCATCGCCGTCGCCTCGCCCAATTCGTGCCGGTTGGGGGTGATCACGTCGGCACCCCGGTAGCGGCTGTAATCGGTTCCTTTTGGATCGACGATAACGGTCTTGGAGGCGTCCTTGGCCGCCTTGATAAGCTGCTGGGTAGCCTTTTCGGTGAGTACCCCCTTGGCGTAATCCGATAAAATAACGGCGTCACAATCGGCCAGCGCCTGGCTAGCGGCGGCAATCAGCTTGGCTTCCATATCGGCGCTTAAGGGAAACACGGTTTCCAGATCAGTGCGCAGCATTTGCTGGGCGCCTGCCAGGTAGCGTGATTTTGCCGATGTTCGTCTGCCGCCGTCATCGACCAGGGGCAAGTCGGTGATGCCTTCCTCGGCGATCAGTCTTTCGATTTCGCCGCCGTTATTGTCTTTGCCGATAACGGTGACAAAACGCACAGCTGCGCCCAGTCCGACAAGATTGCGAACAACGTTTCCAGCGCCGCCGAGCATGGTCGCTTCGCGTTCCAGTTTTAAAACAGGGATCGGCGCTTCGGGCGAAATCCGGCCAACGGACCCATAATGGAAATGATCAAGGATGACATCGCCGACGCAAAGGATCTTTGCGGAGCTAAAGGTTTCAACCAGGGAGATGAGACTGGCACGGGAACTCATAACAGGTCGAGTTCCTTCTCCAGTGCGCCACACAGCATGTGACCGATGAGAATATGCATTTCCTGAATACGGGCTGTTTCGGTGCAGGGGACAATGATAAGCGGTGTGGCGAGGCCCGTCATGCGGCCCCCGTCACGACCGGAAAAACCGGCAGCAACAGCGCCCTTGTCTTTTGCCATGCTCAGGGCCCGGATGACGTTTTCGCTGTTTCCCGATGTGGAAATGGCGATCACCACATCATCTTTCCCGACCAAAGCCTCGACCTGGCGGGCAAACAGATCATCAAAGCCGAAATCATTGCCGATGGCGGTCAAGGCGGATGTGTCGGTGGCAAGCGAGATGGCCGGGATAGGCAGCCGGTCCTTGATGTAGCGGACGCTCAGTTCGGTCGCCAGATGCTGGGCGTCTGCAGCGCTTCCGCCATTGCCAAAGAAGACAATCTTGCCGCCCTTGCCGTGCGCCGCCACGCAAGCTGCGAGCAATTGCGAGAATGGCTCCGCGATCATTTGTCGGGTCGCCGCAAAGGCTTCCGCGTGGGCATCCATCTCGGCATCCATGTAGGCAGTCAGGTCCATGTTGCTTCCTTCTTAAGAAAGATCAATCCGGTGTCCATCGCGCAAAGATTCCATGATAGCGACGGTCGCCAGCGACGTTTCAATTAATTCAGCCTCGTCAATAGGGGCCGGGCCACCACTGGTGACGGCGCTGACAAAACTCGCCAGCGAAGATTTAAAGCCCTTGTCCTGGGCGCGCGCGCACGGCTTGTTGAGCTTGCCGTGCTCGGCAATGGTATAGGACTGGAAATTATCGATGGTGACAACACTGCCACCGGCGTACGCCTCGATCAATTCCTTGGAGTAGACGCTGTCACCCAAACCCGTATAGGCGATGGTGGCAAGTGAGCCGTCGGCAAAGCGCAGGCCGACGTTGAGATCATCGCAAGCCCCACCTGTGACCTGGCCTGCATCGGCCTGAACCGAAACAATCGGCGAGCCGATGAAATAGCGGGCGAGGTCGACAAAATGGCAGACTTCGCCAAGAATGCGCCCACCCCCTTCGTCGGCGGCGTGAACCCAGCTTTCAGGCGGAATGTGGCCGGCGTTGATTCTGAGCAACAAATACTTGGTGCCCTGATGACGCTCAAGCCTGCCGCGGACCATTTCGGCCATCGGCGCGAAACGGCGGTTAAAGCCGATCTGGAAAAACCCGGCACTGTTGTTTCGTGCTTCGATGACGGCATTGATGCCCTCACGGCTTAGGGCAAGCGGCTTTTCAACCAACACCGACTTGCCCGCTTGCAGGGCCCGGGCGGTAAGGTCGGCATGGCTGTCGTGGCGGGTGGCGATCAGGATGGCGTTAATATCGGGATTTTCAAGTACCGCCTCGCTATCGGCCGTGGCATTAAGGAAGCCAAAGGTATCACCGGTTTTTTCCGCCGATGCGCCGCGCTGGGTGGCCACGGTGTGCAAGGTGACGGCGGGCATCTTTTTTAATTCCGGTAGCAGTACCGATCTGGCAAAGCCACCCGCACCGATAACACCCAGAACGCATTTGTTTTCCGTGTTGGTCAGTTTGGGGGCGGGGAAAGTGGTTTGTTGCTGCGGTGCGTCGGTTCGGTAGGTCAGGACGACGCCAAGATGAGGGATCGCCCCACTGGTGACCAGATCGTAGGCTTTTTCCGCCTCCTCAAGCTTGAAGGTATGGCTGGTCAGGGCGTCGACGTTGAGGCGACGCTCAAGGGATGGTGACATCAGGCGCAGACACTCGCACAAGTTTTCAGTTTCCGTCCAGCGCACCCAGCCTTCCGGATACTTGACGCCGCGGCCCTCAAAATCAGGGTCATAGCGGCCCGGCCCGTAGGAGCGCGAAACCACAAGATTCAATTCCTTTTGCATGAATTCCCGGTAGGGGAACTCGGTACCCGTCAGGCCGACCATGCAGACCCGGGCCCGGTCGCGGGCGATAACCCCGGCAACTTTGAACGGCTCGCTGGATTCGGTGGCTGCCGAGATGATGATGCCATCCATGCCGCGCCCTGCGGTCAGGTCACGAACAGTTGTCTCGACATCGTCGCCACCCAGATCATAAGTCGCTTCGGCACCCATGCGGCGGGCCAGGTCGAGGCGTGGCACATTGTAATCAAGGGCCAGAACCCGAACGCCCGAAAGGCATAACAGGCGAATGACCAACTGGCCCAACAACCCCGCACCGATCACCGCGACGCTTTCGCCGAACGATGCACCAAGATTGCGCACCGCGTGCATGGCGATGGAGGACAAGGTGCCGAAACAGGCTTCTTCATAAGACACATCGTCGGGGATCGGGGCCGCCAGAGCTTCCGGAATGACGTTCAGTTCGGCGTGGTTGGCAAGCCCGGCGCCAGCGACGGCGACACGTTGACCGACCCGGAAACGTCCTTCAAGGCCCGCGCCAACAGCAACCACATCACCGGCGGCTGAATATCCCAGCGGCAGTGGCTCATCGAGGCGGGCGAGGACGGAGCGGATGGTTGCGGCGACACCGTCGCGTTTCGCTTTGGTCAGAACTATTTTGACCAGATCGGGTCGTTCGCGGGCCTTGCCGGCAAGACTTTTGCGGGCGAATTCGACAACCATACGTTCGGTACCGGCTGAAATAAGCGAGGCACGGGTGCTGACAAGGATATTGCCGGCCTTGACGGTCGGTTCGGGAACTTCTGTCAGGTTTAGCTTTCCGGTCCGGGTGCTTTGAATAACTTGTTTCATTGCAGTGTTTTACTCTGATTTCATGGGCAGATGCAAAGACAGCTTTATTGTTTCTGGCGCGGTTGGATAAAAAAAATTGCGAAATCGGACTTTGTCATGCCCGGTTTAGGAATCTAGACTGTCGGTTACCAATGATTCGAATATGTAACCTGGTACAACCGGGGCAGATAAATAATGAATATTTTATGGTTGCCATCTTTTGAAACGGGCATCGCTGATATCGACGATGATCATCGGGAACTGGTTGAGTCGGTCCAGGAAATCGAAAAAAACCTGGCGGCCGGCGATATTAAAAAATGCTCAGACCTGTTTCATCAATTTATCGAACAGGCGGCGCATCATTTTGAAAAGGAAGAAGCTTTTCTGGATTCGATTGATTTTCCCCGCCTTCAATTCCACAGCGCCGTCCATATGCGG
The DNA here is from genome assembly GCA_018662005.1 of Rhodospirillaceae bacterium. Taxonomy (NCBI): domain Bacteria; kingdom Pseudomonadati; phylum Pseudomonadota; class Alphaproteobacteria; order Rhodospirillales; family Rhodospirillaceae; species Rhodospirillaceae bacterium. The sequence goes on from JABJHA010000004.1 coordinate 258,491, forward strand.
CTTCTGGAGATGGGCAAGGAAGCCCTGAAAATTATCGAGACCAATCTTGACCAAGAAGCCGCGAAAAAATGCCTTGAGGAAATGATTTATTTTCTGCTTGAAGATGTTATCAAGGCTGACGCTGAATTTAAATCCTACGCCCAGAAAAAGGGCATTTTCTGATAAGTCCGTCATATGTGTGGTATTGCTGCCCTTTATTCCTATGCCGCTGATGGTCCGCCCGTCCAGCAGGACGTGCTTGCGGCGATCAATCAGGCGATGGTCCGCCGTGGCCCCGATGGCGAGGGCTTGTGGATGTCGGATGACAGGCGAGCAGGGCTTGCACATAAAAGACTGGCGATCATCGATTTAAGCGCCGACGGGGCGCAGCCGATGATCATGGAAACCCCGCAAGGTCACCTGTGTATTTCCTTTAACGGCGAAATTTATAACTTCAGGGAATTACGCCGCCAGCTTGAAACCGACGGGGTGCGCTTTGTCAGCAACTCCGATACGGAAGTCCTGCTGCACCTATACCAGCGTGATGGCCGGGCGATGACGAAACACTTGCGCGGCATGTTCGCCTTCGCCATCTGGGACGAGCAGCGTCGGGGAATGCTGTTGGCGCGCGATGGTTTTGGCATCAAGCCGCTTTATTATATGGATGACGGCAAAACCATTGGCGCCGCCTCACAGGTCAAGGCGTTGCTGGCGGGTCAAAAGGCGGCGGGACGATCCCGCCCGCAATTCGATGCCGCCGGGCATGTCGGGTTTTTCCTGTTTGGATCGATTCCCGAACCGCACACTTTATATAAAGACATTCGGGCCCTGCCGGCGGGCACGACAATGTGGATTGATGGAAATGGAGTAGGCCAACCTGAGGCGTTCTTCGATGTTTCGGACGCTTTGGCCAGCGCTGACGCCAATGCCGCCACCATCGATCTGGCGGAAGCCTTGCGGGACAGTGTCAGACATCATTTTGTCGCCGATGTTCCGGTCGGGGTGTTTTTGTCCTCGGGGCTGGATTCCACGACCCTGGTTGGCTTGTCTTCGGAATTACAAGGGGCCGGGCTGGATACCCTGACCCTGGGTTTTGAGGAATTCAGCGGTACGGAAAATGACGAAGTGCCACTTGCAGAAGCCGTCGCCGCAAGCTACGCCACGCGTCAACATACGGTGCGCGTTTCCGGCAGGAATTTTGCTAATGACCTGAGCGATGTTCTTGAAGCCATGGACCAGCCGAGCATCGACGGGGTCAATACCTACTTCGTCGCCAAAGCGGCGGCGGGCGAAGGATTAAAAGTGGCGATTTCCGGTCTTGGCGGTGATGAATTGTTTGCCGGATATAACAGTTTTTCACAAATCCCGGCCCTTGTTGGCGGCCTTGGCGCGATCCCTGGCATCGGTGGTGTAGGCCGAATCCTGCGAAGCCTGACGGCCCCCTTGGGGGGCACGATCATGGGTCCGAAAGTGCCCGGGCTGTTTGAATATTGTAGCGGTTATGGTGATGCGTATTTGCTGCGTCGCGGCCTTTTCATGCCCTGGGAACTGCCTACGGTGATGGATGGTGATATGGCCCGCGAAGGGCTTGCGACATTAAACGCCCGTCAACGCCTGAAGAATTGTCAGGCACAGGTTAGCGCCCCCAAGGCCAAGGTAGCGGCCCTCGAGATGGCCTGGTACATGCGCAACCAATTGCTGCGGGATGCGGACTGGGCGGGCATGGCCCACGGTTTGGAAATCAGGGTGCCCTTGGTGGATGTGCAACTGTTCTCGCAGCTTGCCGGTGCGATCGCTCGAGGTCAGGGGCCGGATAAACAGGCGATGGCGGCAACCCCGAAAAAGCCCTTGCCAGGTCAGGTGTTAAGAAGGCCGAAAAGTGGATTTTTTGTCCCCGTACGTGACTGGCTAGGAGGCGACGGTGTTCAGGAAAGGGGTCTGCGCGGTTGGGCCAAAAAAGTCTATCAAGCGCAAATTCTATAAAATATCCCTGAAATAGGCGATGGTCCGCTCAAGGCCTTCTTCAAGTTCGATGGTTGGTTGCCAGTCCAGAGTCTCTTTAGCCATGGAAATATCGGGGCAGCGCTGTGTCGGGTCATCCTCAGGTAGCGGCTTTTCGATCAAGTTTGATGATGAGCCGGTTAACTTCAACACTGTTTCGGCCAGTTGGCGAATGGTGAACTCATTGGGGTTGCCAAGGTTCATCGGCCCGGTTAAGGGGTCATCGGCGGCCATCAGGCGCACGAAGCCTTCAATCAAATCATCCACATAACAGAACGAACGAGTCTGCTGGCCTTCCCCGTAAATGGTAATCGGCGCGCCTTTCAGGGCCTGGACGATAAAGTTGGAAACCACACGCCCGTCATCGGGCAGCATCCGTGGGCCGTAAGTGTTAAAGATGCGGGCGACCCGGATACTTAAGTCATGCTGGCGCAAATAATCGAAAAACAGGGTTTCGGCGCAGCGCTTGCCTTCGTCGTAGCAGGCCCTGGGACCAGTGGTTGAAACCGAACCCCGGTAGCTTTCGCCTTGCGGATGAACTTCCGGATCGCCGTAGATTTCACTTGTCGAGGCCTGAAAAATTCTGGCTCCGGTCCTGTTGGCGAGATCAAGCATGTTGATGGCGCCGTGGACCGATGTTTTTGTCGTTTGCACCGGGTTGGTCTGGTAGTGGATGGGCGAGGCGGGGCAGGCCAGGTTGTAAATTTCATCGACTTCGATGTACAGCGGAAAGGTGACGTCGTGGCGCTGGATTTCAAAATACGGATTGTCCATGAGGGCGAGAATATTATCGCGGGTTCCGGTATAGAAGTTATCAATGCACAGGACATCGTGGCCATCCGACAGCAATCGCTGGCACAGATGAGAGCCTAAAAATCCTGCGCCCCCGGTCACTAAAACCCTTTTTCTATTGCTCACGCTGATCTCTCTTGAACGTTAAAGGCGGTTTGAAACTTCGAGAACCTATCACCGCAGTGGCTTAAGTCCAAGCCGCCTTGAAAATACCGGTCATGTAGAAAGAAACCACCGCTCCTGGCCTTCAAGAACAAGGCATGTCAGCACATCGGTTCGCCAGGCACCGGTATCGATACCAATTCGGTTGGCTCTGATCGAAGGCAGACTGGCGACGGAATGACCGTGGATGATCACTTTGCCGAAATCGGCGTCGGATTTCAGGAACTCATCCCTGATCCAGATCAGATCGGGTTCTTTTTGCGCCTCCAGGCTGACGCCGGGCTTGATTCCAGCGTGGGCGAACGCATAGTCCCCTTCCAGGTAGATTAAATCCAGAGACGCCAAAAATTCTATATGCGACCCTGGCATGGCGGCGCGCATTTCAGTACGGGCTTTCTCCACGACTGCGTCGGTAACCCTGGACATGGCAAGATTCTTCACGTTCAGACCGTAACTTTTCAGGGTTTCCCGGCCACCGTTTTTCAGCCACGAGATCATTGCCCCCTCGCCATCAAGAAACTGCAACAGCATGTCTTCGTGATTGCCCTTCAGGCAAATCATCTGAAATCCCGCAGGCGGCGGCATACTCAAGAGATCCAGCACGCGCTTTGAATCCGGCCCCCGGTCAACATAATCACCCAAAAATATCAGAATTTTGTCATCTTCCGTGGGTGCGTCTTCGGCGTCGACCCCGATCATTTCCAGCAATTGCTCGAGCAGATCAAAGCGCCCATGGATATCCCCGATGGCGTAAAGGCGTTTTCCCGGCGGCAGGGCGGGATTCGCGGGTGTGATGCCCTGTTGTATCATGATCATTGGGGAATATATGATGGCATGGGGTTAAAATCGCAATATTTAGCTAAAAGGTAAACAAAGCCTTTTGATAAGTGACTATTAACGCTTTTCCCGTAACGTCATTTGTTTATATGTGCGGCTTTCAAGGACTTTAGAAGAAAGATGGTTCAAACGGGCACCGTCATGACCTTTCCCGGCTCGGAAACGACGAGCGAGGAAACACAGCTTATTACCCGGTTACGGTTTATCGAGGATGACCGTTCGGGGCACTACGTCGTGCATATTCATCTTTCGGGCCTACGTGCCTCTAACCGAAAGCCGCACTTTATAAATATTGCCGCCAAAACGTTCGATGATTTGCTGAGCAATTTTGATGTTACCCTTTTCAAGCTGAGCAATGCCGATCTGGTGTTGTTGTGCAAGGACGTACCGGTTGAGGAAATTGACCCGCCCATGCACAAGGCGCGTCAGCTATTTAGTGAAGATCCGTTGACTGATAGCGAAGACGGTTCAATCGATGATCGTTTTTCGACCTGGTATGATCTTGTTCAGCAGGGTGACTTTGCCTCGTTTGTTGAAAACATCGAGCTGCTTTCCGAACAGGCTGCTGAACGGTTGCGCAAGGCCAGTGAAATGCTTTCCTCGAATTCCCTGCCAGGGGAGGATATGCGTCCTGCCGATATCACAGAGATTACGCTGCGTCTGCAAACGGTCGAGATCGAAGATATCATTCATTCCCAAACCGCCGTCGTTATCGAACCGGAGGGAAAAGGAAAAATTTTGTTTCGCGAACAGTTTGTCACCATGGTGGAGTTGCAAAAACGCGTTGCACCCAATATCAACCTGTTTGCTTCCAGCTGGTTGTTTCAATACCTGACTGAAACCATTGATCGACGCTTGCTTGGCGTTATCGGTCAGCGTGATTTTGAATTTTTAACCGATTCGATCAGTTTGAATCTTAATATTTCGACGGTTTTGGGGCGGGAATTTCAACGTTTTCATCAAACGGTCGGGGCTCATTCCTCCAGCATCGTTGTTGAGTTACAACTGATTGACGTTTTTTCTGAGATGGGTGCCTTTGCGGACGCCCGCGATATGCTTCAGGAAAATGGCTACCGGGTTCTTATTGACGGCCTTAATCCTCTATCTTTGCAATTTTTAGACCCGGCCCTGCTGGAAGCTGACATGATCAAAGTGAACTGGGGACCGGAGTTCATCAATGAAGATTCTGCCGATCGGGTCGGGGACATGACCCAGGTGGTGAAAAATGTCGGAAAGGACAATGTCATTCTGGGGCGTGTCGATTCTGAGGAGGCGGTAGTCTGGGCCTTGGGCCTTGGGATCAACCGTTTTCAGGGTTTCTACGTTGATACCCTTGTCGATGCGATGATGGTCAAGGGGATCCTCTGAAGATGGCTGAGGCTGAAAACAAGCATCTGGCAAGTCAGGAAAAGCTGTTACTCGATTATATGCAGCGGCTTGAGGACCAAAAGGACGAGCATTTGGCCGTCCATCTGCATCTGTCGGCCTTAAAGCCCTACAATCGCCGCGACCATCATATACGGGCCGCTGAAAGCAGTTTTGAAAACCTGATCAAATCGCTTCATGGACAACTGTTCATGACCAAAAATTCTGACATGTTCTTCTTCTTTAAAGCCACAGCCCAGGCGCAAGCCGAAACCGTGGTCCAGAAAGTGCGTTTCCTTTTTAGTGATGATCCACTTCTTGAAAATGAAGCGGCCGACGAGAACAGGTTTTCCACCTGGTACAACATCGCTCATCAGTATGAAGAACTTCTTCATCTGATTGAAGGCATACTCGAGTCCGAGGACAAGCGTAAGAAAGAAACCCGCGCTCGCATGGACACGCGCACCTCCCTGAAAGTTCGTCAAAAGGAAGGTGAACCGATAACGCCGGAAATTTTGGCGCGGGTCGAAAGCGCTCTGGAGCGAACTGATCTTTCCAATCTGGTGCGCCGTCAGTTTATTTGTTCGATTGATGGTCAAATGATCCCCGAGCAGGCATTTTCTGAAATGTTCATTTCCATCGCAGATCTGCGCGAGACGATGGTGCCCGGTATTAACCTGCTGTCCAATCGCTGGCTGTTTCAGCATTTAACTGAAAGTCTGGATAAAAGGATGCTGTCGTTGTTATCAAAAAACGATGCTCTGACGATTTCCGGCGATATCAGTTTTAACGCCAATGTAACGACGCTTCTGTCAGACGGGTTTCAGGAATTCGACGAAAATATTATGGCTTCACGCCGGGGCTCGATGATCATTGAATTGCAGAAGGTCGATATTTTCGCCGACCTGGGGGCTTACCTGTTCGCCCGTGAATTTGTTCAGGATAAGGGTTACCGGGTTTGTCTGGATGGTCTCACCCACAACACGATGGCCATGGTTGACCGGGAAAGGCTGGGGGCTGATCTGGTTAAGCTGGTGTGGCATTCGGATATGGTAGACGGGGGCCCTGACATGCACGAAAAAGTGCGCTCCGTGGTCAAGCGGGCCAATCCGTCAAAAGTTATTCTGTGCCGTGTCGATACCCGCGAGGCGATCGACTTTGGCCACTCGGTCGGCATCAAGATGTTCCAGGGGCACTTTGTTGAAAACCTGATTGCCGAAGATGGCCGCAGACGCGAGTTGTTGCGCCTGAAACGACGTATGGAACGCGCCGAAGAAGGCCCCGAATTCAGCGAAGACGACAACTAATCCTTGTCACTGACCCCGGCTTCGGCAAATGTTGCCATGCCGCTGTGACAGGCGACGGCAGCCTTAAGCAAACCAACGGCCAGGGCCGCACCGGATGCTTCTCCAAGACGCATCTCAAAATTAATCAGCGCCGTTTTGTCGAGTTTTTGCAGCAGGCGAAGGTGGCCGGGCTCACTTGATACATGGCCGACCTGACAATGATCGAGCGCCCCCGCCATGGTTGCTTCCAGAACACTGGCCGCGGCGCTGCAAACATAGCCGTCAAGCAGCACCGGCACTCGTTTCATGCGCGCCGCAATGATCGCCCCGGCAATGGCCGCCAGTTCCCGACCGCCCAATCTCATCAGTGTATCCAGTCCGTCACCGCCGGTGTGGCGTTTGACGGCGTCTTCGACGCAGCCAATTTTCAGGGTCATTGCCTCGCCTTCGACACCGGTTCCCGGTCCGGTCCAGTCGGCAGCCTGTCCACCGTAGAGGGCGTGGCAAATGGCGGCGGCTGATGTCGTGTTGCCAATACCCATTTCGCCAAGGCACAAAACATCACAATCGTCCTCGACCACTGCCATGCCGCGGGTAATGGCCTGGATGGTTTCGGCCTCGCTCATGGCCGGGCCTTGCGTGAAGTCAGCAGTCGGATTGTCAAGTTCCAGGGCGTCAACGTTCAGGGTAATGTCGAAGGTCTTGCACAACTGGTTGATGGCCGCCCCGCCTGCCTTGAAGTTGCCGACCATCTGTTCGGTAACGGCGGCAGGATAAGCCGAAACGCCCCTGTCGGTGACGCCGTGATTACCGGCAAAAACATGGGTCCGCGGGTTTTCCATACGCGGCGGGTGACGACCCTGCCAGGCGGCCAGCCAATGAGACAATGCCTCAAGTCTTCCCAAAGACCCCGGTGGTTTGGTTAATTGCGGTTCGCGCTGTGCGGCCTGGGCCATGGACGCCGCGTCAGCTTCGGGAAGGGTCGATAATAAAGCCCGGACATCGTCCAGGGTGTTGATAGCGGGAAGGGATGTCACGTGGGATTGACCTTTCAGAGTGCGAGATGGATTTCTTTTTGTCGGCCATTAACCTATAACCGAATTTGAATTTCCGACACCGCTAATTTTGTAAAAGGACAGCCTGTGGCGAATGGCCAAAACAATCTGAATATTCTGGGCCGCTGGCTACAGGATATTTTGCAGACAGCTGCCTTTTTGACCCGTCTGCCGGTGCCTTTGAGTGCAGATTCCAAAGCCCGCCCGCTGGCTAACGTGGCCTGGGCCTTTCCGGTTGTCGGGTTGCTTGTTGGCGGTTTGGCCGGTTTGGCCTTGCTGCTTGGCTTTCAGTTTGGCCTGCATCCCCTGGTCTGCGGATTGTTCGCCATTGGCCTGCAGGTCCTGATCACAGGCGCATTACATGAAGACGGTCTGGCCGATGTCGCCGATGGTTTTGGCGGTGGTGCCCGGGTGTCCGATAAATTGCGCATCATGCGAGATTCATCGATAGGCAGTTATGGCGCGCTGGCGCTGATTTTTTCAATCACCGTGCGGGCTGGCGCCCTGGCCAGCATGATGACCCCGACAACCGCGGTTCTTGCCCTGATCACCGCAGCAGCGGTTTCCCGGGCAATGATGGTCGCCCTGATGAGCCAAATGGAGATGGCCAGAACGGACGGGCTAGCCGCCGCGGCGGGAAAGCCGGCCCATGATAAAATGCTGGTCGCCCTGGGGCTTGCCGCTGTTTCGGCGTTCCTGCTTCTGGGTGCCGCCGGGTGGAGCGTTCTCGCCGTTGCCGCTATCGCCGCCTTGGCTGTCGGCTGGTTGGCGAAACGTCAAATCGGCGGCCTGACCGGCGACGTTCTGGGAACCACACAACAAGTGACAGAAGCGGCAGCGCTGCTTTGCGTCGCCGTGGTGATTTAGTTATGTCATCAGTCCAGGTCACACGCTGGTGGTGGGTCCGCCACGCCCCGGTTCGGGATCATGTCGGCGTCCTTTACGGCCAGCGCGATGTCCCCTGCGATACCTCTGACAGGCGCTCTTTTGAAGGGCTGGCCGGGAAAGTGCCCGAAGGGGCGGTGTGGGTGACGTCCCATTTGAGTCGCGCCATCGATACGGCGGCGGCGATCCTTGATGCCGGCAGCCCGGTTCCGGTTGACCCGGGCGATCCGATCGCCGAACCGGATTTTGCCGAGCAAAGCTTTGGCGACTGGCAGCACAACAGCTGGGATGATCTGCACGCCGCAGACAGCCCGGAATTTAAAACCTTTTGGGAAAACCCCGGCTGCAACGCACCGCCCGGTGGTGAAAGTTTCGCCGATCAAATGGCCCGCACAGCCAAAACAATTGACCGCATTAACGGTGAGTTTCAGGGTCGGGATATCGTCGCTGTGACCCACGGCGGCACCATCCGCGCCGCCGTTGCCCACGCCATGCAGACCGAGCCGGTGATGGCGCTGGCGGTCACCGTTGATAATCTGACCCTGACCCGTCTTGATCATTTCTCGACGGGTCTGTTCAAGGGCCAGGGCGGGGATTGGCGCATCCTTGGCGTCAACCTGCCGCCGGTTTGATAAAGGAATGTGATTTTTGAACAACAAAACCACAACCGCCCTGCCGCCACTGACCTTGATTCTGGGCGGCCAGCGTTCGGGCAAAAGCGCCTACGCCGAAAGCCTGATCGGCGAGGGCTGCAAGGCTGTCTATCTGGCTACAGGGCAAGCTCTTGACGATGAAATGAACGCCCGCATCGCCCTTCATCGCGCCCGTCGCGGCGATCACTGGTCGACCCTTGAAGAACCGCTCGATCTGGCAGCTGCGCTAAAGGGGGCCCGTCAGCCGCTACTGATCGACAGCTTGGCCATGTGGGTCGCTAATCTTTTGCAAGCAGGTCGGGATGTCGAGGCGGAAACTTTAGCCCTTGTTCAGGCGCTGGAAAGTATTAAATCTGCTGTTGTTATTGTTTCGGATGAAGTTGGTCTCGGCGTCATTCCGGAAAATGCCCTGGCTCGTGAATTTATTGACGCCTTGGGTTTGGCTAATCAACAAATTGCCGCCAGGGCTGAGCGGGTGATTCTGATCACCGCCGGGCTGGCGCAGGTATTAAAAGGATAACTTCAGGCACATGAAAACTCCCGCCACCGTCATCACAGGCTTTCTCGGGGCCGGCAAAACAACCATGATTCGCCACTTGCTGGAAAACGCAGGCGGCAGGCGTATCGCCCTGATCATCAATGAGTTCGGCGATATGGGCTTTGATCGCGAACTTCTGAACAGTTGCGGCATCGAAGGCTGTGCGGAGGGCGACATTGTTGAATTGGCCAATGGCTGCATCTGTTGCACCGTCGCCGATGATTTCCTGCCAACGATGGAAAAACTGCTCGATCGCGACCTGCCACCCGATCACATTATTATCGAAACTTCGGGTCTGGCCCTGCCCAAACCATTGGTCAAGGCCTTCAACTGGCCTGAAATTCGGGCGCGCCTGACCGTCGATGGGGTTATCGCGGTGATCGACGCACCGGCTGTTGCCGAAGGCCGCTTTGCCGACGATGAACAAGCGCTTGAGCCCGCTCCGGATCATGACAATCCGCTGGAAGAAGTTTTTGAAGACCAGTTGTTGTGCGCCGACCTGGTGGTCCTCAACAAAGCCGACGTGGTTGACGCCGAAGCCATCAAAGACATTGCCGAAGGCCTGTGCTCCCACATGCGGGCCGGGGTCAAGGCGATCCCGGCGGTTAAGGGTGCCCTCGACATCAATGTGCTGCTCGGTCTGTCGGCTGCCGCTGAAGATGGTATCGAGGCGCGCAAGTCTCACCACGACAGTGAGGATGATCACGATCACGACGACTTTGAAAGTTTCACCGTCACTTTAAGCGACGTTACTGACCTTGGCGGTTTTGAGGAACGTCTCGCTCAATTGACCGAGGCTCATGATATTTTACGCCTGAAAGGGTTCATCCATGTGCCGGGCAAGGACATGCGTCATGTGGTTCAGGGTGTCGGCCCGCGCATCCAGCGTTATTTCGACCGCCCTTGGGGCGAGGGCGAGGAGCGCCTTGGCCATTTGGTTGTCATAGGCCAGCGTGGTCTGGATCGGGACGCCATCGAAGCGGTATTACTGAGCTAACCCATGCATCTGTTGGCAGCCACACCGGGAGGCGTTTCGGACGGATCGGAAGCCGTTGATCTGGGCCAGAACGCTGGCGACATTGTTGTCTTGAGCGCCGCCGATAGCGAACTTTCGGGCCTTGCCGACGCCTACGCAGAGATGGACGCCAGCGCGCCGTCCTTACGTCTGGCCAATCTGCTCAACCTTGGCCACAACATGTCGGTCGACCTTTATGTGGAAAGCGTCATGTCGGGGGCCAAGCTGGTCATCGTGCGGCTGCTTGGCGGGCGCGGTTACTGGCCTTATGGGGTCGAGCAAGTCGCCGCAGAATGTTTCAGAAAGGGAACGCCGCTGGCCTTGCTTCCCGGTGACGATCAGCCCGACGCGGAATTGGTTACTTTATCAACGCTAGAGTCCGCCGCCTGTCACCGGTTGTGGCAATACTGCGTTCACGGCGGCCCCGCCAACGCGAGGCAGTTTCTTCACTATGCTGCTTCATTGCTTGATCAAAATTCTGACTGGCTGGAGCCGCAGCCGCTGCTCAGGGCGGGTCTTTATATGGCCGGTGGCGACAGTGTCGATCTGGATGACATCCGCACGAGCTGGGTTGCAGACCAACCGACGGCGGCGCTGGTGTTCTACCGGGCGCTGGTCCAGGGCGGAAACCTGAAAGCGGTCGAGGCGATGATTTCAGGTCTTGCGAAGGCCGGTCTCAACCCGCTGCCGGTCTTTGTCGCCAGCCTGAAGGACCCGGTCGCGGCGGCGACGCTGGAACAATTGCTGGGTGACGCCACGCCAGCAGTGATTTTGAATGCCACCGGCTTCGCTGTTTCAAGCCCGGGGGCCCGGCGCACCCCGACGCCGTTTGACGGCTCGGGTGCGCCTGTCTTGCAGGTGGTCTTTTCAAGTTCAAGCCTTAAGTCCTGGCAGGATGGCTTGCATGGCCTGAGCGCTCGCGACATCGCCATGAACGTGGCCCTGCCGGAAGTCGATGGCCATGTTCTTAGCCGCGCCGTCTCGTTCAAGGGTTCAACCCGCCGGGACGAAAAAACCCAGACCGATATCATTACCTATGAGCCAGTTTCCGACCGTGTTGATTTTGTCTGCGCGCTGGCCGCCCGCTGGGCCCGCCTCGCCGCAACGCCGTGCGAAGAACGTCACGTCGCCATCATCCTTGCCAACTATCCCAACAAGGATGGGCGCATCGGTAATGGTGTCGGCCTTGACACACCGGCCGGGATCGTCACCGCGCTGGGCGCCATGAAGGCCGCCGGTTACAGCATCGACGACATGCCGGAGGATGGGCAAGAACTGATCGCCCGACTGCTTCAAGGCCCAACCAATCAGGGGCCAGTTGGCGAGATTTGCGAAACCCTGTCCATGGCCGATTACCAGCAATTCTTCGCCGGGCTTCCCGCAGCAGTTCAAAAGACGGTTAGCGAACGCTGGGGGGCGCCCGAGAACGATTTGATGTATATGCCCGGCGACGTCGATTGCGGGCGCTTCGCCATCCCGGCTTATCGCCTGGGCAAGATCGCCATCGGTCTGCAACCGGCGCGCGGTTACAACATTGATCCGCAATCCAGCTACCACGATCCGGACCTTGTGCCGCCGCATGGCTATCTGGCGTTCTATGCCTGGCTGCGCGGCGAATTTGACGCCGACGCGGTTATTCATTTTGGCAAGCACGGCAATCTGGAATGGTTGCCGGGCAAGTCGCTGGCTTTGTCGGAAGGTTGTTTCCCGGAAGCCGCCCTGGGTCCCCTGCCGCACCTGTATCCGTTCATCGTCAACGATCCCGGCGAAGGCACGCAAGCCAAGCGCCGGGCCTCTGCCGTTATTATTGATCACCTGACGCCGCCGCTGACCCGGGCCGAAAGCTACGGACCATTGGCCGATCTTGAAGGTCTGGTTGATGAATTTTACGAGGCTTCCGGGGTTGACCCCAGGCGTCTGAAAGTTCTGCAAAAGGAAATCCTGACCCTGTGCGCGGCCATCGGTCTGGACGCGGATTGCGGCATGGACACGGCGGAAAGCGACGAAGAGGCATTGGGCCAACTGGATAATTATCTTTGCGAACTGAAGGAAATGCAGATCCGTGATGGCTTGCACATCTTTGGTCAAATTCCAGAAGGTCGATTGCTCACCGATCTTCTGGTTGCCCTGTTGCGGGTGCCAAGAGCGGCGGGTGAAGGTGGAGACGCTTCGATCCTGCGCGCCCTGGCCGCTGATCTGGGGCTTGCTTTCGATCCCCTTGATTGCGACATGGGCGTCACCTGGGATGGCCCGAAACCGGAAATCCTGACAGGGGCGGGCAGTTGGCGTAGCCACGGCGACACCATTGAGCGGCTCGAAGAACTGGCGGCCCGGCTGGTCGCCGGTGAGCAAAAAGCCGATACCAACTGGTCCGGTACGTTGTCGGTTTTGGGGGCTCTGGAAGACAGGATCAAACCCGCTGTCGAAGCCTGTGGTGCTTCTGAGTTGGCCGGGCTTCTGCGCGGTCTCGATGGTCGTTTTGTCGAGCCGGGGCCTTCGGGCGCACCGACCCGTGGCCGCCCCGACGTGCTGCCCAGTGGTCGTAATTTCTATTCCGTCGATACCCGCACCGTGCCGACCCCGGCGGCCTGGACACTGGGCTGGAAGTCGGCTTCACTTTTGATTGAGCACCACCGCCAGGAACATGGCGCGTGGCCAAAGACCATGGCGCTCAGCGCCTGGGGCACGTCGAACATGCGCACCGGCGGTGATGATATCGCGCAAGGTCTGGCCCTGATGGGTGTCAAGCCGACATGGGACGCGGCCTCGCGGCGGGTCACCGGTTTTGAGGTGCTGCCGCTGTCCATTCTTGATCGGCCCCGCGTCGATGTTACCTTGCGCGTGTCGGGCTTTTTCCGCGATGCCTTCCCCGGCCTGATCGATTTGTTTTCCTCTGCCGCCAGCGCCGTCGCCGCTTTGCAAGAAAGCCCCGCCGAAAACCCGCTGGCTGCAAAGGTTGGCGAGGATCGGGCCGACCTTGTGAAAAAGGGCATGGACGCCGAACAGGCCGAAAAGCGCGCTGCTTACCGGGTTTTCGGCTCCATGCCGGGTGCCTACGGTGCCGGTTTGCAGGCCCTGATTGACGAGAAGGGCTGGCAGACAGAAGCCGATCTTGCCCGCGCCTACGTCGCCTGGGGTGGCTACGCCTACGGTGAAGGGGCGGCGGGTGAAGCGGCGCACGGACTTTTTGAAACCCGACTGAAAAATGTTGAAGCGGTGATCCACAATCAGGATAACCGGGAACATGATCTTCTCGACAGCGATGACTACTATCAGTTTGAAGGGGGCATGACGGCGGCGGTGCGGGACCTGTCGGGCAGCCAGCCAAAGGTCTATCATAACGATCACTCGCGCCCCGAAACTCCACGCATCCGCACCCTTGAGGACGAGATCGCCCGTGTCGTGCGGGCCCGCGTCGTCAACCCCAAGTGGATTGAAGGGGTCATGCGTCACGGCTACAAGGGGGCGTTTGAAATGGCCGCCACCGTCGATTACCTGTTCGCCTTCGCCGCCACCGCCCACTGTGTACGCGACCACCATTTCGACGCCGTCTTCGAGGCTTATCTTGCGGACGAGACTGTCAGGGACTTTATTCAAGCCCACAATCCGGACGCCCTGAAGGATATGATCGAACGCCTGCTTGAAGCCCAGGCCCGCGAAATCTGGACTCCGCGCTTGAACAGCACCCACGCCGCCTTAACTGATATGTTAGCTTAACCATAACAAACAGGAACATCCCATGGTCAACACCGACAACGCCCGCCACAGCGAAAAGATGGCCAAGAAAAAAGCTGCCCGTGACAAGATTCTGGCAACCAAGACCGAAGAGAAAGGTCTGCTGATTGTCCACACCGGCAAGGGCAAGGGCAAATCGACAGCGGCCTGGGGCATGGCCATGCGGATGATCGGCCACGGTAAAAAGGTTGGCATCGTGCAGTTTGTCAAAGGCGCCTGGGAAACCGGCGAGCGCGATGTTTTCGAGGCCTTCCCCGAACAGGTGACGATCAAGGCCATGGGCGAAGGCTTCACTTGGGAAACCCAAGATAGGGAGCGCGACGTTGCGGCGGCGGAAGCGGCCTGGGCGGCGGCTAAGGAAATGATCGCTGATGAGGGTTTTTCCATGGTCATTCTGGACGAAATCAACATCGCCCTGCGCTACGAATATCTGGACATCAAAGACGTGGTCGAAGGCCTGGGTGCCCGCCCGCCCATGCTGCACGTTATCGCAACAGGCCGAAACGCCCACGACGACCTGATCGAAGCCGCCGACCTTGTCACCGACATGACCCTCGTCAAACACCCCTTCCGCTCCGGCATCAAGGCCCAGCAGGGGGTTGAGTTTTAGGGGATTACTTCACGGTATTTCCGCTACAATGCCAGGGTTCGGCGATTCGCCGTGTGCTCAGGGGATATCAGATGAAAAAGCCGTTATTTTTAGCCGTCCTGTTAACATTTGTTGTCAGCCTTGCCGGTTGTGCCGAGATGCGCCGTGATGAGCGCTCGACGGCTGTTGATCTGGTTAATCAGGCGACCGAGACGGTGTTACGCTTCAAGGGTATGCCGGACCTGCAAAGGTTTGCCGAATACATGCCAACGGCGCGCGGCATCATTGTCCTGCCCAGCGTCATCAAGGGCGGTTTCATGCTTGGCGGCGAGGGTGGTAACGGGGTGATGATGGTGAAAATGGATGATGGCTCGTGGAGCCACCCGGCCTTCTACATTCTTGGTGCCGCCAGCTTTGGCATTCAAATGGGCTTGCAGGATACGGAAATCGTGCTGGTCCTGCGCAGCAACAATGCGGTCGCCGCCGTCCTTGATCATCAGGGTAAGCTGGGCGCCGATGCCGGGATTACCATCGGCACCGTCGGCCAGGGCGCTGAAATTTCGACGACCACCAACATCGGCGTTGATGTTCTGGCTTTCGCCAATTCAAAAATCGGCCTGTTTGGCGGTGCAGCCCTTGAGGGGGCGGTGCTGGCCCGCCGCGTTGATTTGAACGAAGCCTACTATGGTCAGGGCGTGACACCCAAGGGCATCCTCTATCAGGGTCAGGGACAAAACCCCCAGGCCGACGGGTTGCGGGCCGCGCTGACAGGCCCCTGACGTTCTGATGACCAAAAAACCGGCAAAGCCTGTTCCGGCAGCCCGTGCCCTGATGTTTCAGGGTACCGGATCGGATGTCGGCAAGTCATTGCTGGTGGCGGGGCTGTGCCGGGCTTATGCCAAACGCGGTCTCAAGGTGCGGCCCTTCAAACCCCAGAACATGTCCAACAATGCCGCCGTCACCATTGAAGGCGGCGAGATCGGTCGCGCCCAGGCCCTGCAGGCAAAGGCCGCCGGGGTCGCCCCTTCCATTCATATGAATCCGGTTTTGTTGAAGCCGGAAACCGAGACCGGGGCCCAGGTCATCGTTCAGGGCAAACGCGAGGGGACCATGAAGGCCGCCGACTATCACGCCCTCAAACCAAAGCTGATGAAACGGGTGCTTGAAAGTTTCCGGCAAACAGCAATAGAGGCGGACCTGGTCTTGATCGAAGGGGCGGGCAGTGCGGCGGAGGTCAATTTGCGCGACGCCGATATCGCCAACATGGGCTTTGCCCTGGCCGCCGATGTGCCGGTTGTTCTGATCGCCGATATTGACCGGGGCGGCGTCATCGCCTCCATCGTCGGCACCGATCTGCTGCTTGAGCCGGAAGAGCGAAAACTGCTGGCCGGTTACATCATCAACAAGTTCAGGGGCGATGCGTCGCTGTTCAGCAGCGGCAACGACATCATCACCAAAAAAACCGGCCTGCGTTCTTTTGGTCTGGTTCCTTTTTTCAATGACGCCCGGCTGCTTCCCAAAGAAGACGCCATGGCCCTTGACGGGCGCGACGAGGAGCAAGGCCGGAAGGAGCCGCAAGATATTCTGATTGTCGTACCGAGGCTTTCCCGGATCGCCAATTTTGATGATCTTGATCCGCTGATGGCTGAACCGGATGTGGTGGTCAACATCATCGAGCCCGGCGTTGTTCTGCCAGCTGATGCTGATGTCATTTTGATTCCTGGCTCCAAGGCGACCATCGCCGATCTGGATTTTATAAAACGTCAGGGCTGGGATGTTGATATCGCCGCTCACGTGCGCCGCGGCGGTATCGTCATCGGCCTGTGTGGCGGCTATCAGATGTTGGGCAATAGGCTCTCTGATCCGGACGGTATCGAAGGGGTGGCAGGCGAGGTTGACGGCCTCGGCCTGCTCGATGTGGAAACGGTTCTTTCCGACGACAAGGCTCTTGAGACCGTTTCGGGTGTCGATATCGCCAGCGGCGAGAAAGTTCATGGCTATGAAATGCACTTAGGCTTAAGTGAAGGGCCAGACCGGGCCAATCCCTGGATCATGCTGGATGATGGTCGCAGCGAAGGCGCGCGCAGTTCGGACGGCCGGGTGCTGGGGTCATACCTGCACGGGATTTTCGCCGCCGATTCCTTCCGTCACGCTTTTTTAGCGAGCCTTCGCTCCGGTCGGGTTCATGAAACCGCCCACGACCTGCGGGTTGAGAAAACCCTCGACGCGCTGTCCGATCATCTGGAAAAGCACCTGGACCTGAACCATCTTTATGATTGTGCGCGGCCAGTCAGTTAACCAGATACGCCGCCAGCGCCGAAAGTGTCAGCACCGCCATGGCTGTTGATATCAGGATCGCGCTTGAGGCGCGCAGCACGTAAACACCGAAACTCTGGGCGACGATATAGACGTTTCCGGCAACCGGAGCCGCCGCCGTTAGAATGGCCGCGGTTGCCCAAAGCGGCTCGATATCAAAAATCATGGTCATGGAAATCCACATGGCGGCCGGATGGATGAATAATTTGAAGATACTCATGGTGGCGGCCTCGCCAAGCCCTTCGGACAATGGCCGACTGGCCAGGGTGGCGCCCAGGGCGAACAATGCGCACGGCCCTGCCGCCTTGCCCAAAAGTCCGGTGAAAGAAGCCAGCGGGGCGGGAAGGTCAAAACCGCTGGCGGCATAAACAACGCCGGCCATAATCGACAACACAAACGGATTGAGCACGACGCCCCTGACAACATTGCGCGTGAAATCCAGCCAGACGCCGGTGGCGTGGCGATCAATTTCCAGAAGCGCAATGGATAGCGGCACCAGGACAATCAGGTCGACAAGCCATCCCAGCACCACCGGCAAGGCGGCATCGATTCCCAACAGGGCGGTGATCAGCGGCAACGCCAGATAGCCCACGTTACCAACACTGGCGGCCTGTCCTTGCAAGGCCGCCATGCCAAGGGTGGTTTTGAACAGGAGGCGACTCAAAAAAGCGGCGGCGACGAACACGGCGATGCTGGCGCTTAAGTAAGCGCCCATAAAACCGGGGTTGACGATGTCAGCCAGCGGCTTTTCGGCAAGGGAGGAGAAAATCAGGCAGGGCAGGGCGAAGTAGAAGACAAAGGCGTTCAGGCCCTTGATGCCTTCATCGCCAAGCAAGCCTTTGCGACCGGCCAGATATCCGCAGCCGATCAGGGCGAAAAACGGCAGCGTGATGGTAATGATGTTTTGCATTAGCCACTCATGCGAACAATAACCAGCGCCGCTACCCAGGCCCCGTTGATCAGGGAGGCTGTGACATAAAGATAGAGCATCCGGGAAATGTCCTTAGCCGTGGCGCGGGCTGTGCCGTCGCCGATCCACGGATCATCGATGACGTTCTCAAGGTAGCGCCGGGGGCCGGCCAGGGCCAACCCAAGCGCCCCCGCGGCGGCTCCTTCAGGCCAGCCAGCGTTCATGGAGCGGTGCTTGCCGGAATCCCGAAGCATAATTTTCAAGGCCTTCAACGGACTGGCCCCAGGGGTGAAGATGGCGGCCAGGGACAGGAACAAGCCGGACAGTCGGGCCGGGATCAAATTGAGCACATCATCAAGCCTGGCTGCGGTCATTCCGAAAGCCCGGTACTTGGGGGTCATGTGGCCGATCATTGAATCCATGGTGTTGACCGCCTTGTACACCATCAGCCCCGGCAACCCGAACAGCACGTACCAAAAGACAGGGGCAATCAGGCCGTCGGAGAAATTTTCGGCGCAGGATTCGGTGGCGGCGCGGGCGACGCCGTGCTCATCAAGATACTTGGGGGCGCGACCGACGATATGGGAAACTGCCTCACGTCCTTGCTCCAACCCTTGATTCAGACCAAGAGCAACGGCCCGGACACTGTCATAAAGACCACGTCCGGCAAGCAGGGCGGTCAGCAGGAACAGCTCGGGCACCCAGCCGAAATCATGATGTTGGGTCAGCCAGGAAGCACACCAGCCAATAAACCCGGCGAGACCGCAAATAAAGACCACGACCAGCGCCCCGCGCATGGCCCGGTCAATGGCGGAACGGTTATCGCGGTTGAGTTTGCGGTCGCACCAGTCGATCAGCGCCCCGATCATTTCCACGGGATGGCGAAATAACTTGAACGGCATTCTGGCATCACCCAGATAGGCGTCCAGCAACAGGGCAATTAACAGCAGGGAGAGCGGGTCGAAACCATGCTCTGTGCTTGCGAATCCAAAGGTAAACATGGGCGACAGTTTGGGAGTCCCAAAACATTGCGTCAAATGAAATACGGATGCTGACAAAGATGAGCTTCGGGCCTATAGTCGCCAGCTCGAAACTGCGCCCAACTTTTTCGACCGGAGGCAATGACCAGTCGACGTCCGGCGCAGCAATTTTATTAACGCACGAAGGCTAGGACCAGGCGTATGGACGATTTCCCCCAAGACCCTAAAACGGGTGTGATGATATGTGGCCACGGCAGTCGCGACGAAGGCGCTGTCAGTCAATTCAATACATTGGCCGGGCACCTGAAAGAAAAGCTGCCCCAGTACGATATTGAAAGCGGCTTCCTTGAGTTTGCCTCCCCTGTGTTGCGCACCGGCCTTGACGCCCTGAAAGAACGCGGGGCTGAAAGAATTCTCTGCTTGCCGGGCATGTTATTCGCCGCCGGTCACGTCAAGAACGACTTGCCCAGCGAGGTCAATGAATTTGCCGCCGAAAATCCCGATATCGACGTCCGCTACGGTCGCGAACTGGCCATCGACCGGCGCTTGCTGAAAGCCGCGGCAGAGCGCATCGAAGAAGCCGAAGCCTTGGCAGATACCAAAGTCCGTCGCGCCGACACCTTGCTGATGGTGGTCGGTCGCGGCACCAACGATTCGGACGCCAATTCCAATGTCTGCAAGATCGCCCGCATGTTGTGGGAAGGCATGGGCTTTGGTTGGGCAGAGGTCAGTTATTCAGGTGTCACCACGCCGCTCGTCAACGCCGGTCTCGCCCACGCCGTGAAGCTTGGTTACAAGCGGATTATCGTCTTCCCGTACTTTTTGTTCACCGGCATTCTTGTTCAAAGAATATACGACTGGGCCGATGAAGCCCAGGCCGCCCATCCGGAAGTGGAAATCCTCAAAGCCGGATACCTGAACGACCATCCGCTGCTGATCGACACCTTCATCGACCGGGTCGGCGAAATGTTGAGCGGCGAGAACGTCATGAACTGTCAGCTTTGCAAGTACCGGGAACAGATCATCGGTTTCGAGGCTGACGTTGGTCAGCCACAGGTTGGCCATCATCATCATGTGCGGGGCATCGGCACCGATCATGATCATGATCATGCTCACGATCACCATCATCATCATCACGCAGATGGCGACAAGGGGAGCTGACCCGTGGCCGCAACTCCTGTCCGTTTTGATTACCTGAAAGACCCGATCGCGATTTACAAACAATCGTTCGCGATGATCGATAAGGTTATCGAGGCGGAGATCCCTAACCATATTTATGCCGTCGCGGCGCGTCTGGTTCATGCCTCTGGGATGGCGGATATTGTCGATGATCTTGCTTTTTCTGAAAACGCCGGAAGCGTTGGTGTGCAAGCGTTGGCGGCTGGGGCGACGGTTTTGTGTGACGCGGAAATGGTCTCCGCCGGCATTATCCGAAAGCGCTTGCCCGCGAATAATCAGGTGATCTGCACCCTGAATGATCCTTCCACCGCGACAAGCGCCAAGGACCTTGCAACCACCCGTTCAGCCGCCGCCCTCGATTTGTGGACGCCCTATCTGGAAGGTTCCGTTGTCGCTATCGGCAACGCGCCAACGGCCTTGTTTCGCTTGCTTGAGCTGATTGGAGAGGGGGCTCTGCGCCCGGCGCTCATTCTGGGTTTCGCCGTCGGCTTTGTCGGGGCCGCCGAATCCAAGCAGGCGCTGATTAATCAGGCGGAGGCACTGGGGGTTCCCTTTATCACCCTTAAGGGCCAGCGTGGCGGCAGCGCCATGGCTTCGGCGGCGGTGAATGCCCTTGCTGGAGGTAATGAGACATGAGCCCCTGGATTACCGTTATTGGCATCGGCGAGGACGGCCTTGAAGGGTTAAGCGCCGCCCGTCTGGATCAGATCAATGCCGCAGATGTGCTCATCGGCGGTGCCCGTCATCATGGAAAAGTCGATAACCCTGAGGCCGAACTTCTCGACTGGGGCAAGGGTTTCGATACGGCGCTCAAGGAAATCGAAAAACGAAAAGGTAAAAACATCGTCGTGCTGGGTTCTGGCGATCCCATGAACTACGGGATCGGCGCTGTACTGGTGCGCCATTTCGGCACCGACGCTGTGATCATCCATCCGGCGCCCGGCGCGTTTTCACTTGCCGCCGCTCGTATGGGCTGGTCGATTCCTGATACTGAAACTCTGACCATTCATGGCCGTCCGCTTGAAACCCTAAACCGTTATGTCATGCCCGGGGCTCGTTTGCTGGTGTTGACCCAGGACGGCGATACCCCGGCAAAAGTGGCGAGACTGTTAACCGAAAAGGGATACGGCGAAAGTCGGATAACGGTTCTGGAACATCTTGGCGGGAGCAAGGAAAACAAACTCGAGGGCACGGCTGCGACCTGGAATTTTGAACGCGCCGCAGACCTTAATACGTTGGCCATCGATTGTATTGCCGGGATTGATGCGCCCGCCTTATCACGGACACCGGGTTTGCCTGACGAGGTTTTCGAGAACGATGGCCAGCTGACCAAGCGGGAAGTGCGGGCCGCCACACTGGCGCAATTGCAACCGTTGCCGGGGCAGGTGTTGTGGGATATCGGTGCGGGTTCAGGCTCCATTTCCATCGAATGGCTAAGGCTTGGCGGCCATCGGCGCGCCATCGCCATCGAGAGAAACCCTGAGCGCGTCGCCGCTATCAAACGCAACGCCGATACTTTGGGGACACCCGACCTGATTGTCGTCGAGGGTGATTTCGATGTCGTTAAAGGTGATTTGAAATATCAGCCCGACGCCATTTTCGTGGGTGGCGGGGCATCAAGCCCGCAACTGTTAAAGGCGGCCTGGACGGCGCTTAATCGTGGTGGGCGCTTTGTCGTCAATGCGGTCAGCATAGAAGCCGAACAAGCGCTGCTTGCTTTTAGGGCAGAATTTGGCGGGGATTTAAGTCGCCTTTCCATCGAGCGTGCCGGGCCCATCGGGTCTTTAAGTGTTTTCAGGCCGCTTATAACAGTGACCCAGCTCGTTCACAGGAAATCAACATGACCGGCCTGCTTTATGGTCTTGGCCTTGGCCCCGGTGATCCTGATCTTGTCACCATCAAGGCGGCGGCGATTCTGGCCGAAGTTGCGGTGATTGCCTATGTCACGCCTTTAAAAAATGGTGCGCCCGGCGATTCTTTTGCCCGTGCTATTGCCGACCCGCACCTTGCAACAGAGAAAACCGAAATCACCATTTCCATTGCAATGAGCGAAGACCCGGCCCCGGGCCAACTGGCATACGATCAGGCATCAAGGGAAATCGCCGGACACCTTGATGCGGGCCGGGACGTCGCGGTTTTGTGCGAGGGTGATCCGTTGCTTTACGGCTCGTTCATGTATGTGCTGGAGCGCCTGAAGGAAACTTACGAAGTTGTCACCGTGCCGGGGGTCAGTTCCTTAAGCGCGGCTGCTGCTGCGGCCAGTCAGCCGCTGGTCTCACGCCATCAAAGCCTTGCCTTGATCCCGGCGACCTTGCCCGCCGATCAGATCAGAATGCGTCTTGAGGCGGCGGACGCGGCGGCCATCTTCAAGGTTGGCCGCAACATGGCCAAAGTCAAACAGGTGCTTGACGCCCTTGGACGCATGGACGGGGCGATTTATGTAGAGCGCGCTTCGCTGCCCGATGCCAGGGTTTTGCCACTTGCCGATGCACCCGATGACGCCCTTTATTTTTCAATGATACTGACGACGGAAACCTGAATTCATGACGGTAGTACTGGTGCTCGATCAGGGCGCGCTTGAGCTGGCAAAGACTCTTAAACAAACCCTGCAAGGGGCGCGCATTCACGGGCTCGCCCACAGGGTCGAGGGTACCGATGAAACCTTCACCGACACCGCGCCCCACTTGCGTAAACTCTTTCAGTCCGGCGAGGCGATCATCGGCATTTGTGCAACCGGCATTCTGGTTCGCGCGCTGGCCCCGGTTCTTGTCGATAAACAAAATGAGCCGCCGGTCATAGCGATGGCGGCGGATAGCTCGGTGGTGGTGCCGCTGCTGGGTGGGCACAACGGCGGCAATCGTCTGGCCGCTGAAATCGCTGAAATGACCGGTTCAATAAATGCCATGACCACGGCGGGTGATGTAAGACTGGGTGTCGCCCTTGATGATCCGCCGAAGGGTTGGCGCGTCGCGGGCCGCGCCAACGCCAAAGAGATCGCGGCGCGCCTGCTGGCGGGAACGCCGGTGCGGCTGGATGTGGACTGTGGCGATGCCGATTGGCTCATCCGTTCGCAGGCGTCTTTTGATCAAAATGTACCGGGTCCACGTCTACGGGTTACCGCCGAAGATATTTCGGATGAGACCGAAGATCTTGTCCTGCACCCGCCGGTGCTGGCCCTTGGTGTTGGATGCGAGCGTGATTGCGAACCGGCAGAACTTATGACTCTGGTCGAAGAAACATTGGCGGAGGCCGGTTTATCGGCAGGGGCGGCGGCGTGCGTTGTCTCGCTTGATGTAAAAATGGACGAGCCCGCCGTTCACGCTGTTGCTGCAGGCTTTGGTGTTCCGGCACGTTTTTTCACAGCCGAAGAACTGCTGGTTGAAACGCCGCGCCTTGCCAATCCGTCAGACGTTGTCTTTAACGAAGTTGGCTGTCATGGGGTTAGCGAAGGGGCTGCACTGGCAGCCGCTGGCGCGAATGGGACCTTGCGGGCCGAGAAGAAACGCTCGAAACGGGCAACCTGCGCCATCGCCTACAATGAAGTTGGCATTGACGCAGACGCGGTTGGCCGGGCGCGTGGACGCTTGAGCATTGTCGGCATTGGTCCCGGTTCGGACGCCTGGCGCACACCCGAAGCCTCCGCCCAATTGGCGGCGGCGAGCGATGTTGTTGGTTACGGGCTTTATCTTGACCTGGTCGCCGATTTAATCGCCGGTAAGGAGCGTCATGTTTCTGAACTGGCGCAGGAAGAAGACCGGGTTCGTCGGGCCCTTGATCTGGCCGGTGAAGGACGTAACGTCGCCCTTGTTTGTTCCGGCGACGCCGGAATTTACGCGCTGGCAACGCTGGCGTTCGAGTTGATGGACAGGGAAGACCGGGCCGACTGGAACCGCACGGAAGTTTCCGTAACCCCCGGCGTATCGGCCTTGCAGGCCGCAGCCGCCCGCATTGGCGCGCCTATCGGTCATGATTTCTGCACCATCTCCCTGTCGGACCTGTTGACACCGTTTGATGAAATCGAGCGCCGCCTGCACGCCGCTGCCGATGGGGATTTTGTCGTCGCTTTTTATAATCCGGTGTCAAAGCGCAGGCGCACCCAGCTGGCCCGGGCCCAGCAGATTCTTGTTGCCAAGCGCGGGCCCGATGCGCCGGTGGTGCTGGCCCGTAATCTTGGACGCGAAGGCGAAGACATTAATGTGATCAGACTAGGCGAGCTGACCCCGGACCATGCCGACATGTTGACAATGGTGCTGGTCGGAAACTCTCAGTCGCGCCACATAACACGTGGCGGGCGGCAATGGGTTTACACGCCGCGCGGGTACGCTGCTAAAATGACATGACGTTTTTAAATAGGAGATTTTCCATGAAGATGATTATCAGCCTTCTTGTTTTTCTTTTCACCGCGCTGCCGGTGGCGGCGCAGACAGCCAGTGGCAGGATTCCCGATACGGTCTTTGGCGCGGAAGAGAAGAAAATTATTTCTGATTATCTGAAAAACAAACTGGGATTGCCCGACACCGCTAAATCTGAAGAGGACGCGGAAGACGAATCCGGGAAAAAAGATAAATCAAAGAAGAACAAAAATAAGAACAAGGGCAAGAATAAGAAAAAACAGATGCCCCCTGGTCTTGCTAAACGCAATGAACTGCCGCCGGGGTTGGCCAAGCGCCATACCTTGCCCCCGGGCTTACAGGTCAGGGAATTGCCCGATGATCTTGTCGACCAGTTGCCGCCGACCGAAAAGGGGCTGGAGAGGATCATCGCCGATGGAAGCGTGGTGTTGCTCGAAAAGGCGACAGGCCGGATTCTCGATATCATTTTGGGCGATAAAAAATGATCGTTCATTTTATCGGCGCCGGGCCCGGTGCGGCTGATCTGATTACGGTTCGCGGTTTGAACCTGATCAAGGCTGCCGGGGTTGTTCTTTATGCCGGATCCCTTGTGCCGGAGGCTGTCGTGGCCGAAGCCTCCGAAAGCGCCCGCGTTGTTGATACCGCTCCCCTGCATCTTGATGAAATTGTCGATGAAATAAAGACCGCCCATGAGAACGGCCTGGATGTGGCGCGGGTTCATTCAGGCGATCCATCCCTATACGGGGCCGTCGCCGAACAAATGCGGCGTCTAGACGAACTTGGCATCGATTACGATGTGACCCCCGGGGTTTCGGCTTACGCCGCGGCTGCGGCGGCCATGAAAACAGAACTGACGCTTCCCGGCGTCAGTCAAAGCGTCATTCTGACCCGTACGGCGGTGCGTTCTTCGGACATGCCGGAGCGCGAAGATCTGGCAACGTTGGGGCAAAGTGGCGCGACCCTGGCCATCCATCTGTCGGTCAATAATATGGCTAAGGTGGTCCGTGATCTGGTTCCCCATTACGGCGAGGATTGCCCCGTCGCCGTTGTTTACCGGGCCAGCTGGCCCGATGAAATGATCCTTCGCGGCACCCTGGATGACATTCGAGTCAAGGTTAAGGCGGCAGGCATCACCCGCACAGCATTGATCATTGTCGGAAGGGTGTTGGGTGAAAATGCGTTTGAAGATTCAAGATTGTACGCCGCCGATCACCATCATGTGCTGAGGCCGAAAGAAGCCTAAACTCGACTTTCCAGCCACAATAGGGCCTCGCTTTCGGTATCGACAGCTTCTCCCGGCTCAGGCAGCGGGCGACGTAGCAGGACGATGGGAATGCGATTGCGGATGGCGGCGGTGATTTTTGCCACCGTTCCCTCGCCGCCGCTTTGTTTGGCAAGCAGGCTGTCGATTTTGTGCTCTTCCATCAGGGCCAGTTCATCATCAAGCCGGTAGGGCGGGCGACCGGTGATCAGGGTGATATTGTCTCCTGCTAGCGGCTCCGCAGGTTTTTCAATAACGCGGACGACAAAGTGGATGTCCGGGAAATCAGCCAAAACGTCGAGGCTGCTTTGGCCGGTTGTCACCAGTACCCGTTTGGCAAAGTCTGACAACAACTGCACGGCCTCGTTCATATCGTCTGCCTCAAGCAATTTCGCCCCCGGCGGTAAATTCCATGCTGGACGAGCCAGTGTCAGGCGTGGTGTTTCAGTTGCTTGGGCAGCATCGTAGGCGTTTGCCGAAATGGTGGCGGCAAAAGGATGAGTGGCGTCGATCAAAAAATCGACGCTCTCGTTTTTGATAAAGTCGGCCAGCCCCGGGCCACCGCCAAAACCACCAATGCGAACGTTTGCTTTCAAGTCGCGCACCGGCTTGACCCGCCCGGCAAGTGAATAAATGACCTCAAGACGTCCGGCAAACTGGTCGACAGCCAGATCTGCCAGTTTGGCGGCCTCGCCTGTGCCACCCAAAATCAACAAGCGTTTGATTTTAGCCATCGGAATCTCCTTGTGCGCGACCGACCAGCCCGCCGTCTCTGTCAAAAACGCAAATCTCGACAGACAGACCTCCATCAACCGCCGACAGTGCCACATCGTGGGCGCGCCGGGCAATCAGGTCGGCGAGGGGGAGGTTTTGTGACCTGGCAATCTCGAGCACAGCCATGGCTGTGGTTGCCTTTTTGGTATCGGCAAGGCTTTTGTCGTCGCCACCCAGTTC
This sequence comes from Rhodospirillaceae bacterium, assembly GCA_018662005.1. NCBI lineage: Bacteria > Pseudomonadati > Pseudomonadota > Alphaproteobacteria > Rhodospirillales > Rhodospirillaceae > Rhodospirillaceae bacterium. The sequence continues at coordinate 285,335 of JABJHA010000004.1, forward strand.
ATTCAGGCAGTCGGCAAGTTTGTTAAAATCGAGTTGTGAGCGGGCCGAATGCAGGTCCATGTTTCCCTGCGCCAGTTTGGTCAACTTGCCAAAACCGCCGGCCAGGGTCAGTTTCTTGACGGGATGATGACGCAGGTATTTCAAAAGCCCCCCGGCGAAGTCTCCCATATCGATCAGGGCGCTATCGGTAAGGTTATAAAGCGCCTTGATTGCGGCTTCGGATGTGCTGCCGGTAGTTGCTGCAATGTGGGTAAGGCCGGTTGCCCTGGCCACATCAATACCGCTGTGAATGGAATGAATCCATGCCGAACAGGAATACGGCCTGACAATGCCGGTGGTGCCAAGGATCGACAGTCCGCCGATGATGCCAAGGCGGCCGTTCATGGTCTTTTGCGCCAGTTTTTCGCCGCCGGGGATGGCGATGGTGATGTTAAAATCCGCCGGTATATTAAAATTTGATGCAATAGCCTCTGTAACCTCGGTGATCATTTTGCGTGGCGCAGGGTTGATGGCGGGCTCACCCGCGGGAACGGGCAGACCGGGCAGGGTGACGGTTCCAACGCCCTGGCCTGCTTCAAATGTGACGCCGCTTCCGGCTTTGCCCGGACAGACGGTGACAATGATTTCGGCCCCGTGAGTGACATCCGGGTCATCCCCGGCATCTTTGATGATGCCAGCGCTGGCTTGGTCCCTTTCCAGGGAATGCTGCGAGAGGGTAAAGGTCGGTTTCTTGCCGCCGGGAAGGCTGATTGTCACGTCATTGTCAAAATGACCTTGCAACAGGGCCTGAAGCGCCGCCTTGGTGGCGGCCGTGGCGCAGGCACCGGTTGTCCATCCATAGCGAAGTTTCCCCGCTGGCTTAAACTGATCGTCATTCATAGGCAATATAGTACAGCTTTCCCGGAATCCCGATCATGGTTTTTTAAGCAGAAATTCAAAATAAGTGTGGTTTGCCCTTGATGGTGGGGCCGGGGCGACTATCATGTGTGGCTGACAGTAATTAGAAATTTGAAAAACCATGGCTGACAATAAACCAGGCGAATCCAAACAAGAAACAACCAAGGGCGAGGAATCCAAAAAAACCGTGGATTCCAAAAAAACCGCGGAGTCCAAAAAGGCTTCCAAAATGCCATCTCGTCTCATGACCTATATTGCCCTGATGGTCCTGATCAGTATCTTTATTCTGGTCTGGCGGCACTATATCGAGCCTACCTATTTTGCCGAATTCAGAGCGCCCGCCGGGGCGCAGGTTCAGACTGTCGGAACCCCAAAAATTGGCGGTCCTTTCAATCTTGTCAATCAGGATGGAGTCAACGTCAGCGAGACCGATTTCATGGGCCGTTATATGCTGATCTATTTCGGCTACACCTATTGCCCGGATGTCTGCCCGACATCGCTCTCAGAGATGGCCGACGCATTGGATATGCTGGGTCCGAAGGGCGACAAAATCACCCCGGTCTTTATCACCATCGATCCGGAACGGGATGACGCGAATGCGATGAAAACCTACGTCGGTTATTTTCATCCCCGACTGGTCGGCTTGACGGGAACTGTCGAGCAAGTCAAGGCTGCGGCAAAGGCTTACAAGGCTTATTTCGCCAAAGCGGGCGATGGTTACAACGATGACGACTACACAATGGATCATTCCTCGATCACCTATCTGATGGGCCCGGATGGTGAATTTATCACTCATTTTGGCCATGGGGTTGACGCTGAACAAATAGCCGAGAAACTATCGGACCTCCTTTAATGAATAAAACGCCAGGCCTCCCAAATGGGCTGATTATCGCCGCACCCTCATCGGGAAGCGGCAAAACCGTGCTGACCCTGGGGCTGCTTAGGCATTTGTCGCGTGTTGGCGTTCCGGTGGCATCGCTTAAGGCCGGTCCCGATTATATCGATCCGGCCTTTCACACAGCGGCAACCGGCCAGCCGTGTTACAACCTTGACCCGTGGGCTATGCGACCGGCGTTGCTAAGCCATACTGCGGCCCTTGGGGCCCGTGAAGGGGGGGCCGCGACAGTCATTTGTGAAGGAGTCATGGGACTTTTCGACGGCGCTATTATGGAACAAGGCTCGACCGCCGATTTGGCTGAAATTACCGGCTGGCCGGTAATTTTGATTATCGATGCGGCGGCGCAGGGCGCTTCGGCCGGGGCCGTGTTACGTGGCTTTGCCACCCACCGCCCACAATTTTCTCCTGCAGGGGTGGTCTTCAACCGGATCGGTGGGGATCGTCACCGCGATGTGTTGAGCAAGGCGGCACAAGCCGCAGCCCCCGATATAAAAGTACTTGGCTTCGTCCCCCGTAAGGGCGACTTGCAGTTACCTGACCGTCACTTGGGGCTGGTGCAGGCGCGCGAGCATCATGACCTGGAAAATTTTCTCGATACGGCAGCAAATCTTGTCGCTGAAAATATCGATGTCGACGCCTTGCTGGCTCTCGCCCAACCCCTGAAGCCATCCGTTGGTGAGGAGCCCGGATTTATCAAGCCGCTGGGACAACGCATCGCCATCGCCGATGATGAAGCCTTTTCATTCCGTTATCCGTTAATTCTGGAAGGCTGGAGGGCTGCGGGGGCAGAGCTTTCGTTTTTCTCGCCCCTTGATGATGAAGCGCCAGCCAAGGATGCCGACGCCGTCTACCTGCCTGGCGGCTATCCTGAATTGCATGGTTATCGTTTAGGCACAGCCAACGTCTTCATGGGCGGTCTTAAAGAAGCCGCCGACAGGGGGGCGGTGATATTTGGTGAATGCGGTGGATACATGGTTTTGGGCAAGGGGCTCATTGACGCCGATGGCGAGCGCCATGTGATGGCGGGATTGTTGCCGCTTGAGACCTCGTTTGCGAAAAGAAAGCTGCATCTGGGCTATCGTCAGGTTGAACTGGACGCAGGCGCATCTCTTGGTTCGGGTGGCGTGTTGGGGGATCCGGGACAGCGTTTTCGCGGTCACGAATTCCATTATGCGTCAGTGATTAATGAAAGCCCCGGGGCGCCGTTGTTTAAATCGAAGAACGCCGCCGGAGATGATCTGGGACTTGCCGGTCTTGCCGATGGCCGGGTCATGGGGTCGTTTATTCATCTGATCGACCGGGCGGATAGTGATGACACTTAAACCTGTCATCCAGAATGAACCACCATTCTGGCATCAAAAAACACTGGTCCAGATGAACCCGCAAGAATGGGAATCACTGTGCGACGGGTGCGCCCGCTGCTGCCTGGAAAAGCTGGAAGATTCCGATAGCGGCGAAGTCAGCTATACCAACATCGGCTGCGGCTTGCTTGATGTGCAGGCGTGTCGCTGCACCAATTACCCTGAACGCAAACGATATATGCCCGATTGTGAACAATTGACGCCCGGCAACATCGCCTTTTTGAAATGGATGCCCTCAACATGCGCCTACAAGTTGCTGTCTGAAGGGAAGGATTTGCCTGACTGGCACCCATTGGTAACAGGTGACCCGAATTCGGTTCACAAGGCGGGAATATCCATTCGCGGTCGCGCCGTCGCCCATGAAGATGCCGGTGATTTTGAAGACCATATTGTGATCTGGCCTAAATAGTGAGAAAGATTTTTAAATGACAGATACCCTAAAAGGCGTTTTCGCCGCTGCCCTGACGCCCTTGAACAGCGATTTGAGTGTTGATCATGAAAGGCTTGTCAGCCACTGCCGCTGGTTACTTGAAAATGGTTGTGACGGGCTGGCCGTATTGGGCACGACCGGCGAAGCGAACTCGTTTAATCTGTCTGAGAGAATCGGCATTCTAGAGACTCTTTCCGATGCCGGAATTCCGGGCTCCGCCCTGATGCCCGGCACCGGTAGCTGTTCGATCCCCGAAACCGTTGAAATGACCAGGCGGGCCGTTGATCTGGGGGCTGCAGGGGTGCTGATGCTGCCGCCATTTTATTATAAAAACGTCAGCGACGAGGGTCTGTTCGCCGCCTATAGCGAAGTGATCGAGCGGGTTAGCGACGCCCGGCTTAAAGTTTATCTATATCATTTTCCGCAGATGTCGGCGGTACCCCTTAGTTACGATTTAATCGAACGTTTGCTTAAGCGTTATCCGGATACCATCGCCGGTATGAAAGACAGTTCCGGGGTGTTTGACAATATGGCTGGCGCCGCTGAAAAGTTTCCAGGCTTCGGCGTCTTTAGTGGCGGCGACGACTTCCTGTTGCCGCTTCTGAAAAAAGGCGGCGTCGGGTGCATAACGGCGGTCTGCAATATTGCCTGTAATCTGTCGGCAGAGCTTTACCAGGCATGGCGAAACGATGACCCGGCTGCGGAAGATTTACAAAAGAAATTAATCACGGTCAGGGAAGCGGCCCAAACCTATCCATACAGTGCGGGTTTGAAATCCCTGCTCGCTCATTACAGTGGTGATCAGGGCTGGACCACGGTGCGCCCGCCGCTGGTCGCCCTGGATGAGACACAAACCGCGGATCTGGTTGGTCTTGTTGCGGCTACGGGACACACCCTGCCGCCTTTAGGTTGACCGGTGGGGAATGCCCGAAAAAAGGTGTGCGAAGATCATCACAGCATCGATATTGATGGTCGTGAGATACCACTGATCGTGCGGCGTCACCCACGCGCCCGACGGATCATCCTGCGCGTCAATACGGCGGGCGAAGGGGCGGTGGTGACGATCCCCGCCCACGCGGACCCGGCAGATGGCATTGAGATGGCGCGCCGCCAGTCGGCGTGGTTGGGTCAGCGTCTAGATGACATGGGCGCACGCACCGAATTTAACGATGGCGTCCGGGTCCCCTATCGGGGCCAGGACTATACCTTGCGTCATGATCCGGCAGCCCGTGGCACGGTCTGGGTCGAAGGTGATGAAATCCACGTTACCGGCGACGCCCGCCACATGACCCGGCGTTTGAGCGACTGGATGAAGAAGCAGGCGCGAGCCGAAATCGCGCCGCTTGCCCATACCAAGGCGGCCAGCATCGGTCACACCCCGTCGCGCATTACCATCCGTGATACCCGCACCCGTTGGGGTTCGTGTTCCCATAAAGGCGGCCTGTCTTTCAGTTGGCGTCTGGTGATGGCGCCCAACGATGTTCTTGATTACGTCGTCGCCCATGAAGTCGCCCATCTGGAACACATGAACCACAGTCCTGCATTTTGGCAAACCGTCGATACGCTGACCGCCAACGCCAGCCATGGACGGAACTGGTTGAGCGACAACGGCAGCGCCCTGCACCGGATTGGTTAAGTGATGAAACAGGCTCAACACAAAATCGTTATGGCGACTGAAGGACAGGGACTGTATGAATTTACCGATCAGGTGGTGAACTGGGTATCCGGACAGGGAATTGCAGAGGGACTGTTGACGGTTTTTTGCACCCACACATCGGCCAGCCTGACCATCCAGGAAAATGCCGACAGTGACGTGCAGCGCGATCTGCTGACTTTCTTTGCCAACCTTGCGCCAGAAGACCCGTCCCTGTATCGCCATACCATGGAAGGGTCCGACGACATGCCGGCACACATCAAAAGCGCCCTTAGTGATGTGTCGTTGTCGATCCCCGTTCAGGGTGGCCGCCCGACACTTGGCACCTGGCAAGGGATTTATTTATTTGAACATCGAACCCGCCCTCACAGCCGCACTGTGATTCTTCAACTAATGGGAAACTGAAATTTTGACCCTTTCCGCCTTGATTTTCGACGTCGATGGCACCTTGGCCGATACCGAAGAAGCCCATCGCCAGGCCTTCAATCTGGCTTTTGCCGCCGCTGGTCTTGATTGGCACTGGGACCAAAATTTGTATACCCGCTTGTTGTCGGTGACCGGCGGTCAGGCGCGGATAGGTTTTTTTCTGGAGCAAAGCCAAAGGCCCGCCCTTGCCGATCCGCACATTGCCGAATTACATAAAAGCAAGACGGCGTTTTATGTGGAAGCCATGCAGGCTGGGCGGGTCCCTTTGCGACCCGGTGTTGAGCGCCTGTTATGCGAGGCCAGGGATCAAGGCTTGACGCTGGCCATCGCAACGACGACGACGCCGGTTAACTTTCAATCTCTTATAGAAAGCACATTGGGGAGGGCGGCACTGGACTGGTTCGCGGTTATTGGAGCCGGTGATTGTGTCGAAAACCTGAAACCCGCCCCGGATGTTTATCTTTGGACGCTGGACCGCCTTGGGCTGGAGCCATCCCGGTGTCTGGCCTTTGAGGACAGCGCCAACGGATTGAAGGCGGCGACGGCAGCCGGGCTTGCGACCATCGTGACACCCTGTCCCTACACCAAAGATCACGACTTTACCGGCGCGCTGAGTGTTCATGATAATTTGGATGAACCTGAGCGTGTTGACGTTGCATTTTTGCGGCAACTGCATGGCCGCCTTTAAAATTTCAGGATGAACTGTTACAGTCTCCCTTGCCCATTAAAGGAGAATTCAATGCGCTTTTTTATCATTGTCGGTTTGCTTTTGTCGCTGATGTCGTTTGAAGACGCCCGCTCCGAGACGCTACTGCAGTGCATGGAAAAATGTATTAGTTACGAAGGCGGCAATTCCGACACCAACAAGGCGACCTGTAAAACCCGCTGCGGTTCTGCGATGATCAAACAAAAGCCCGCCGGAATGCGTGATTGCAAGGGCGAGGTAAAAGCCTGTCGGTCTAAATGCGGCAAGGAAAAAATCGGCCAGCCGAGCGCTTGTCACAAGGAGTGCAAGGCGCTGCAAATGTCGTGTATTTAGCTCGTGACAAATTGCGACTTGTGAAACCCCTGAATATATAAAAGCGCGCTCAAGTCGCCGTGATCGATGAAGGCATCGGCGACTTCTTTTAGGCTCTCCGAGGCGTGAATGGCGACGCCAAGACCTGCCGCCTGTATCATCATGATGTCGTTGGCCCCGTCACCAACGGCCAGCACCTCGGCCAGTTGCAGGCCCTTTTGATCACATAATTCGTTTAGGATCGTCAGCTTTGCGATTCGGCCCAGCACCGGTTCTTCAACGGCGCCGGTTAATATGCCATCTTCAAAGATCAATTCGTTTCCCTTGTCATCATCAAAGCCGAGCCGTTCCGAAATACGGCTGGTGAAGAAACTGAACCCCCCTGACACCAGAATGCAGTATGCCCCGTGATGGGACATGGTTTGAACCAGTGTGCGCGCCCCTGCCTTAATGGTAAGACGATCCCGGTAGACGCTTTCAAGCAGATGCTGATCCATTCCCTTCATCAGCAACATTCGTTTGCGCAGGGCTTCTGAAAAATTGATCTCGCCTTTGATCACGGCGGTGGTGATTTCCCTGATTTGTGGGCCGACACCGAATGCGTCGCCCAGTTCGTCAATACATTCCTGATCTATGACCGTTGAGTCCATGTCGGAAATAAGAAGTTTTTTTCGACGGCCCCGAGTGGCGGTACAGGCAGCATCAATGGCTGTTCCTGACAAAGACTCACGAACCTGTTGGGTAACCTCAAGCGAGGTCAGGGGGGAATCCATGAAAAGATCACAAGCCTCGTCCTCGGCCAGCCAATGGGGATCGACAGGGATTTCCAGACGCTGGCAAACACGCTCGATATGCGCGGTCTTAAGCGGATTGGTTTCGGCATTGCCGATCAGGGTGAGGGCGTGGGAAGTCATCAGAATGGTTCGGATTATATCACATCCACTTAAAATACAAGGGTGGTATTTCGTATTCCTGTGGCCGTGATTGCAGTAGATTGGCTGGTATTACGGATCGAAAAATCAAGATGAACAGGGGCGGGAATGACTCCACGCAATGAATGGCGATATAATTTTACAGGCTGGCTTCTGTTTACCGTGTCGGCGTTGTTTTTTATCTGGTCTGCACTCGAGGCGGGTGACCGGGTTTACATCATCGCCAGTTTGTTTTTTTTAATTGCCTGTCTGGTGTTTCTGGTGCCTGTCTGGCGGCTGCGGCCACCGCGGGATTAGCGAATAAGATCAAAGCTATCGACCCTGCTTTTCAGCATATTGTCGAGCCAGTCCGGGTCCATTTGGGGAGCCGAAGATAACTGTAATTTCGTGTAATCGTGGTGCGGGGACTTCAAATTTAACTTTCCAGGGAACCGGCATTGACGATGTGGCCATCGACGGGAATGGCCTGTCCTGACACCCGGGCGCCCTCCGGCGAGGCCAGGAAAAATGCCATGTTGGCGATGTCCTCAATGGATATGAACGTCCTGAGGGACGAGTCCGCCGTATAGCGGTCGCGGATGATCTGGGCATCAATACCCTTTTGTTCGGACTCCGCAGCAATCACCGCGTCCATACGGGGACCATCGACACTGCCCGGGCAAATGGCGTTGACGCGAATGCCGTATGGGCCAAGCTCCATGGCCAGTGTTTTTGTGAAACCGATCAGCGCCCACTTTGAAGATGCGTAAGGCGCGCGCAATGGATAACCCATCATCCCCGCCGTCGATGAAATATTGATGACCGAACCGGCTCCTGCCTTTTTCAAATGAGGCACCGCCTGTTTGCAGCACAAAAAAGCGCCATCCAGATTGACACCAAGACAGGCCTGCCACGCTGCAAGCTCAATGTGTTCCACCGCCGCTGTTGGCCCGGCGATACCGGCGCAATTGACCAGTCCCGTCAAGCCGCCCATGCCATCGACGGCGGCATCAAACAGGTCGATGACGTTTTGCTCATTTGAAACATCGCAAAGGCTGGATGTCAGGCCGGGACGTTGGGCAAGGGTCTCCAATGCGCTTTTGTCGACATCGGCTATGTGGACGAGCGCCCCTTCGGACAAGAACTTCTCAACAATGCCGGCGCCGATGCCGGAAGCACCGGCGGTGACGATAATTTTCTGTGTCATGGGGATGTTTCCTACAGAGCCAGTCCGCCACTGGCGATAAGAACCTGACCGGTAATAAAATCTGATTCAGGAATACACAACAGATAAACGGCGTTAGCGGCATCTTCTGTCGTTCCGGCCCGCCCAAGCGGTGTCAGGCTTTTGATGGTGTCGATCATTTCAGGCTGTATGCCAGCCTTAATCTCACGCCCACCGACGTCGACCAGATCATCCACGCCGTCGCTTAAAGCCTTCGTCATGCGGGTTTCAATAAGACCGAAGGCGACACAATTAACGGTCACGTTATAGCGTCCCCATTCCTTGCCCAATGATTTGGTCATGCCGACCAGGGCGGATTTTGCGGCGGCGTAATTGAGCTGACCGGCATTGCCAAAAAGACCTGAAATGGACGAGATATTGACGACTTTTCGACACTGGGCCTGACCATCTTCTGCCTCACGTTTGGCGGCCTCGCGAATGAAATCAGCAGCCGCGCGAATGATCCTGAAAGGCGCTTTGGTGTGGACATCCATCATCGCGTCCCATTGCTCGTCAGACATTTTCTGGACCACATTGTCCCAGGTATAACCGGCATTGTTGACGATGATGTCGATACCACCAAAGCTGTCGATGGCGGTGTTGATAAAGCGTTCGGCGAAATCATCAGCGGTGACATCGCCTGTGCAGATGGCGGCCTTGGCCCCCAGTGCCCGCACCGCCTCTGCGGTTTCAGCGGCGGCCTCGTCTTCAAGGTCATTGATGACCACGCTTGCGCCTTCGGATGCCAGTTTAAGGGCGATGGCGCGGCCGATGCCACGTCCTGACCCTGTGACCAGCGCCGACTTTCCTTTAAGTTTGCTCACAGTGCCTCCACATAACACTTGCGTATTTCTCGTTTCAGGGTTTTACCGGCCATATTCCTTGGAAACTCATCAAGTATCAGAAGATCAGCCAGACGCTGGAACTTTGCCCCAACGCGATCGTTGGTCCATTTGATTATTGCCTGTGCATCCCCGGAGCTGCCTTCTTTCAGACGTACGGCGGCGACCGGTTTCTCTCCCCATTTTTCATCCGGGACGCCGAAGACGGCGGCTTCGATGATGTCATCATGGCCGCCCAGGACTTCTTCGATATCCTTTGGATAGACGTTCACGCCGCCTGAAATAATCATATCCTTGATGCGGTCGACAAGAAAAAGAAAACCATCATCGTCGACATAACCGACGTCCCCGGTCAGCAACCAGCCATCAACAATGGCGCTTTCGGTCAAGGCCGGACGTTTGTAATAGCCGGGCATCATCATTGGTGAGCGGCCACAAATCTCGCCGATTTCGCCGGCTGGCAATTCAATACCCTGGGGGTCGATAATTTTGACTTCAAACAGTGGCGGTGGCACCCCGACGGAGCCGGTCTTGGTCATGGAATCCTTGCAATCCAGTACGGTGCACATGCCTTCGGTCAGGCCGTACAGTTCGTAAAAACACCCCGGCAATGCTTTGTTCAAGACTTCTTTATAGGTCAGGGGCAGGGGTGCGCCGACAGACAGGATCATCTCAAGGGAAGACAGCCGGGCCGGATCAAATGCAGGGTGATTGACGATCTCGATAATTTGCGCGGGCACCAGGACAATATGGGTGACTTTCTCCGCCTCAATGCCGTCCAAAACCGCTTTTGCATCGAAGGCGCGGTGTAAAATGTAGGTGCAGCCCACGTACATCCACGGCATCAGGTCGAGCATGGCACCGTTAAAGGCGATGGAACCGGCATGTAGGACAGTGCTTTCGGGGTGCATTCGGAAACTTGAGGCGAATGTCGTGCAATAGTGGCCACGCACATAGTGAGTATGGATGATCCCCTTGGGATCGCCGGTGGTGCCGCTGGTGTACATGATGTTGTAGGTATCGTCGTCGCACAGGCCCGCCTCCGGGGGCTCGTTATCTGCTGCGCCTGCGATCAATTCGCCGTAGGTGCAAAAACCGTCAGGGGCCGACGCGTCGCCGCCGACCAGGATGTATCCATCGTCGCGCACGTTACCCAGGTTGCCGCGAATGTCATTTAAAGTCTCTGCGAAACGGGCATCGGCGAAAACCATGGCGGCGTCTGAATTGGCGATCAGGGATTGCAGGCCAGCCGCTTGCAGCAATGTGCTGGCAGGGACAATGACGATACCGGTTTTGGCGGCCATCCAGTAAAGCGTCATCAACTCGAAGCTGTTGGAGAGTACGGCAAACACATGGTCGCCCTTTTTGAGACCATGCGTCAGCAGGGCATTGCTCAGGCAATTAACGTGTTTGTTGAAGTCGCGAAAACTCAGGCGCTGGTCATCGATGACAAAGCCTAAATGATCGGGCCGGTATCTGGCGTGGCGGGGCAGCAGCGTGCCAATATTCATAAGCTCAAAAACTTTTCATGTGTGTGTAAATGAGGTTATGGAATTTAACAAAGTCAGGCAAGAGACTCTGATGCCTGTGAAGCCGGGTTCATTTTGCCGTCCGGGTCGCCCGCTGTGCCAGCACGATGGCGACGCCACCCAGAGTCGCGGCGGAAGCCAGAACCAGACGCAACGTCAAATCTTCCGACAACAGGGCAACCCCGCCAAAGGAGGCGATGGCGGGAACCGAAAGCTGCACAGTGGCGGCACGGGTGGCGCTTAAAGCGGGCAGCACCGCGTACCAGATAACATATCCGCAGCCCGACGCCAGCGCCCCGGAGGCGACTGCCAAAACCAACCCTGCAGAAGTGCTGCTGAAATCCTGCCAAAACACCAGACTGACGACCAGCACCAGGGGAACACAGTAGGTGAAGTTTCTAGCCGTTGCTTCCAGCGGATCGGTCGCCCCCCTGCCCAACAATGAATAAACGCCCCATGCGACACCGGCGATGGTCATTAGCACCGCACCTAACGGGTCGGGCGCTGTGACTCCCGGGGAAACCAGATAGACCAGCCCGAAAACCGCCAGGGCAAGACCGCCCCATGACAGTTTCGCAAAATGCTCACCGCCGCGCAGGGCGACGACAAACATGGTCAATTGAACAGCGCCAAATAAAATAAGAGCGCCCGTGCCGGCGCCAAGGGAAAGATAGGCGAATGAAAAAAACACCATGTAGGTAAACAACATCGCCGCCGATCGCCAGTTGGCGGTGCTGGGCTGGCGCGGTTTTCGCCTGACCACGACAATCAGGATCAAGGTCGCCGCACCGGCGATCACCCTGAGCGATGCAAAGGAAGCAGCGTCAATCAGTCCCTGCCCCAATGCCTGTCTGCACAGCAATGAGTTGGCGGCAAAGGCCAGCATGGCAACGGCCGTCAACAACACCGTGCGCGACGTGCTGTGGGTGGACTGAGTGGACATGGGTGCTGTCACCTTAAAATAAGTAATAAACACACACGCCATCACTCGACATCAAAAGAAGGCACCGGTCAACTGGTTCTTGGTGCCGTTCAGCCGCGGATTTTCATGACACCGGCCTGTATTTGTTTTTGCAAGTCAGCGCCTGTCATGGTCAGGGGATTGCCAAACGCGATGGCGGTCTTTTCAGATTCGGTCAGGAATACAGAGAGCTCCTGTCGAAACAGCCCAGCGATAGCGGCGTCTTTGGCTTCAATATTGTTCACCGCCTTTTCCAATATGGATTGATCGCGGGTCACCCAGCCAAGTTTTACTGCTTCGATCAACGCCACGGCTTTATCACAAGGCGCGCCTATATCACCGGTAACTGGATGATAGGTTCGGTCAAGACTGTCTTTCAGGCTATGGGTACAACAACTAACACTGGCCGGATAGCGGGACCAAAGGGCTGGCATGTATCTGCCAGGGTCTTGCAGGCACAGGGTGAAATAGATCAATTCACCGGCCAGGAATTCGGCATAAAACCGGTAAGCGCTGGTGGCTTGAAAAAGCTCACTGTCGGATCCGGGGCCAGCGGTCATTTCCTTGAGGGTGTCAGCGATTGTCGGGCCCAAACCATCTGGCCACCCTTGAGCATCGTTGTTGCGGGCCGAACCGACACGGTTGAGTTCAGTCAGGATTTTGACGAGATCATAGGAAACCGGTTCAGGCGCTGTTAACCCTAAAGATTTGTAAAAATTTCCGATAACCTCAAAAAACAAAATCCTTTGGGCAGCCGCCTTGTAATAAATCGGATACCCTGCCCCTTCCAGTGCCCCACGATATCCGCACTGGGAAATGTTCAGTGTTTGCCCGGCCTCGGCAGCCAGTAACACCAGCATGTCTTCGCCCGTACGACCGGTGCCGTCTTCGGCGATATGCATCAGTTGCAAAAGGAAATTAACGATCACCAAAAAATCAAGATCAATGTCATCACGCAACCGTCGCGCCCGGCCATCATCAATTGCAGAAAACAAGGCGTCGCTTATCCCCTGAAGATATCTGGGATGAAGGGTTTCAAACCCTGAGATCATACAGCGGCGTTTTCGGGGTTTGGCCAAATCGTCCATGGTCGGATGATGATGTTCGACCTCTTCGTTTAAATCATGGACACTGAGTCGTTGGCCGACACTGACATTTGCCTCGAAATAGGCGGCGGTCATGTCAAAGAAAACCTGACCAGCCGGTGTTGCGTTTGACAAAGCTGACGGGATCAGGCGGTCTCGAATATGGTCCGAACTGCATCTTAATTGACGATACACGCGAGCCCGGCCTTGCAAGTTTTTTTGGTCGTTCATGGATCATATTTAAGGCACGACCGCCATGATTTGTCACGCAAGGGGAAACATATTTGCGGGTGTACGGTAAAACTGACATTATCAGGCGGTGGCTGAAAATCGACGGCGGCCACATCAAACTGGGGCCTGTTTTAAGGATCGTTTCGTGAGAGATTCACTGTTCCATATCCGCAGGAATGATTCTCTTAGTATCCATTCCCAAATCCGCACGATGCTGGTTTCGGCCATACTTGATGGTCATCTGGCCCCCGGCATGGCGCTGCCTTCGTGCCGCAAGATGTCAACGACCCTTGGTGTATCGCGTAACACCGTCGCCCTGGCTTATCAAAGCCTTGTTGATGACGGCTATCTTTTATCACGCGAACGCAGTGGTTATTATATCAGCGGTGAAAACCTAACTGGCAGAAGCAAAGCCCCTGAGCAGGCCCCCCGTCATAAAGACACGCCGGACTGGGAAGGACGTTTCGGGGTTGAACCTTCAAGCCAGCGAAATATCGACCTGCCGCGTGACTGGCGCTCATATCCCTATCCTTTCACTTACGGGCAGGTTGATCAGGACCTGTTCCCCTTGACCGAATGGCGGGAGTGTTCGCGTCAGGCGCTCAGCAAGTCAGCCATGGAGGAGGATTCCTGCGACATCTTCTGTGATGACGACGCCTTGCTGGTGGAGCAGATCTGTTTGCGTCTGCTGCCGCGCCGCGGCATCCGCGTTAATGCGGATCAGATACTGGTCACCCTGGGTGGCCAGAATGCCATTTACCTGCTCGCTAATTTACTGATGACAGAGAAAACGACGGTCGCATTTGAAGAACCGGGATATCCCGATGTCCGCAATATTTTTTCTCTTAGGACGCCTAATCTGGTTCCCATTCCCGTTGACGACGAGGGCTTGCCCGTCGATCAGCGACTTGATGATTGCGATTATGTTTTTGTCACCCCCAGCCACCAGTCGCCAACCACCGTGACCATGCCGCTTGCCCGGCGCGAGGCGCTGCTTAAGAAGGCTCGTGAAAAACGCTTTCTGATTATCGAGGATGATTACGAACCCGAAGCCAATTATGTCAACGAACCGACACCGGCGATCAAGTCCCTGGATGTCGACGACCGGGTTATCTATGTCGGCAGTTTGTCAAAAACCGTCTTTCCCGGATTGCGTATCGGCTATCTGGTCGGCCATCCCAGATTGATAGCAGAAGCA